>NZ_JBIVTF010000036.1:0-1226 GCF_044756605.1 Paenarthrobacter sp. NPDC091711 | reverse complement strand
GGCGGTTTCTAGCGGTTATCGCAACAGGAAGGTTCTGATCATCTCATTGGGGGTGCAGAAGTCGAATCGTTGGCGGGGTCTGTCGTTGAGTTCGTGGGCGACGTAGTCGAGGTCGGTTTGGCTGTAGATGCTTAGGTCTGCGCCTTTGGGGAAGTACTGGCGCAGGAGCCCGTTGGTGTTTTCGTTCGAGCCGCGTTGCCAAGGTGCGTGGGGATCGCAGAAGTAGATGTCGATGTCGGCTGCGATCTTCACTTCCTTGTGCCTGCGCATCTCGGTGCCTTGGTCCCAGGTCAGCGAGAGTCTCAGTTCATCGGGAAGGGCTCCCATTTTGCGGATCAGTCCATCCCGAACAGACTCGGCACGGTTTTCTCCGGTCGGGACATGGAGGAGCATCACGAACCCGGTTGTTCGCTCCACGATGGTGCCGATGGCGGTTTTTCCGTCCTCGCCTACGATCAGGTCCCCTTCCCAATGCCCTGGCACGGCACGGTCTTCGACCTCGGCGGGACGGTCGGCGATCATGACCTTGTCCTGGATTCTGCCGCGGCGTTCGTCGGGGCGGCGTTGGGGTTTGCGCAGGGTCCGGCCGGTGCGCAGGTTCTTGACCAGTTCCCGCTTCAGTCCGCCCCGGGACTCGAGATAGAGGGACTGGTAGATGGTCTCGTGTGACACCCACATCTCCGGGTTGTTCGGGAAGTCCTTGCGGAGTCTGCCGGCGATCTGGACCGGTGAGTCTTTCTTGCCGAGCCGCTTTTCGACTTCCTTGCGCAAGGGTTTGTTGCTGTTGAGCTTAGCGGTCTTGGGCCTGGCTGCCCGGGCGTGGGCGCGGGCATGGGCGGTGGTAGCCCGGTAGAAAAAGACCTTGTCCGCGTTCCTCCGGAGCTCCCGGGAGATCGTCGACGGGGCCCGGCCCAGCCTTCTGGCGATCTCACGGACCGATTCCTTGCTCCGCCATAACGAGATCAACTCCCGCTCCTCGAAAGACAGAGACCGGCCGGTCAGGGTCCGGCCCCTGCGGGGCCGGACCCCTCCCGAGGACCTCAACTCACGGCGGACCGTCGTGATGGACCATCCGACGGATGCGCCAGCATCTTCGTAACGGGCACCATCAGCAACCTGCTGCCAGAACGACTGAACAACCTCAGCGACCAAACGATTCGTGAACTTCACCATGGCAATCGACACCCTTCAATATTCAGGTGTTGCGATCACCGCATGATTCAGCG
>NZ_JBIVTF010000035.1:0-1456 GCF_044756605.1 Paenarthrobacter sp. NPDC091711 | reverse complement strand
AGCGCTTGTCATGTCTCATGACTTTGTAGACACTTCATGTCTCATGACTTCGTAGACAGTTGGTGTCTCACGACTGTGTGGACACTTCGGCTTGGGACTTGTTTTGCCGGCCTTTGAGGGGCGGGTACTTTGTTCGTTTCTTGCGGGTGCCTTGTGGGTCTGCGACGACTCCTGTGGGTTTCCCGTTGCCGACGTAGGTGGTTCCGTGCGGAGGTCTGGGGTGAGTGATGATCTCGGTGCCTTGTGCTCCGAAGAACATGATGGTGGTGTCGTCGTAGATGATGTGCACGGTGGTGCCGATGTGTTCTTTGCCCATTTTGAAGTGGGTTCCCAGGATCGTCACGGACCCGTTCCGGTCCACCGTTCGTTGCGCGCTTTGCCTGTCCGGTGCGGGCGTGACCGGTTCAGGAACGGTTGGCGGGGGTGTTTTCGGGGTGGCGTTCCATGCTTCCTGGGGTGTCATTCCCGCGGGTAGGCCTTGATGTTCGCGTTCGTTGTTGTAGTAGAGATCGAAAGCGTCGACCTGCAATTGCAGGGCGGCCAGTGAAGGGGCCGGGAGTTGCCGGTGCAGGTATCGGTGCAGGGTTTGGTGGAAGCGTTCGTTCTTGCCTTGGGTGGTGGGTTTGTAGGGTTTGCCCGTGATCGGTTCGATGCCTCTGGCTTTGAGGAACTCCACGAGGACTCCGGTGCGGCCGCGGCGGGTGGGATTCAGTGCCGAGCCGTTGTCGGAGAGGAATTTCTGCGGTGCTCCGTGGCGTTCGATGGCCTGGGTGACGACAGTAATCGCGGCGGCGCTGGTTTCCCCGGTGGCGACCAAGGACGTCAGCGCGAGTCGTGAATGGTCATCGATGAGCTGAAAGATCGCCACTGTCTTTCCGTCAGCGAGTTGCCATTCAGTCGAGTCGATCTGCCAGCACGCATTGGGTTGCGGATAGACGAACCTTTTGTAGGCGCTTCGAGGCTTCTTCCGCGGTTCGGGCATCACGACACCGGCCCGGGAAAAGATCCTGGCCACGGTGGCACGCGAGGGCGGCCTGAAGCCCTGCCTGGAGAGCTTCGCGATGACAGAAAGCGGGCCGTGATCGAGCCCGCCCTCCCGCAGTTCCTCCCTGGTGCCCAGCAGTAACCCGACCATGGCCGGCGTCGTGCTGGTCGACATTGTCCTCGGAAGCGTGGGCTTTTTCTCCAACGCCTTCACCGGCCCCACCTCAGCTGCCGCCGCCCGGACCCGGTAGAACCAGGCCCGGGAAACATCGTGCTTCCTGCAGAAAGCAGTTACAGCACCCCTGGGCGAATCCTCAGACCACGTTGCCACAGCATGCCGGATCCTGATGTCCGGCTGGGATTTACTCATGAACAGCAGCAAACCCGCCAACGAAGTGTCCACGATGTCCTGAGACAGAGTGTCTACGAAGTCATGAGACAGAACTGTCTATTAAGTCATGAGACTCCACAG
>NZ_JBIVTF010000034.1:0-1755 GCF_044756605.1 Paenarthrobacter sp. NPDC091711 | reverse complement strand
CCTACCGAACCGTACACACCTTCCGGCTTTCCGTTTCGCACCCGGCGACTCAGAAAACAATACACGCCCCACACCCCCAACGCAAATCCACCCCCCAACCAAACCCCACACACCCCCAACACCCCACCAAACCGCCGTCGAGCACCCCGCAGTCTGACGCACGAGCAAGCCTGCAATCGCGTCACATCACGTGAGGGAATCGGGCATCCCAAAGTGTCGGTGCAAACCATCGTCGAGGAATCGCATGATCGATGCGATCTTGCGTCCATCCTGAGAAGGCTCAATGAGCACTAGGCCCCGCGCCTGACCTTGGAGGTAACAGACGAAAGCCGGCCTGCCGCCTGCAGTGACGGCGGCCAGCTCATAACTACCGCCAGGCCGTCCAGCCGCACTGGCACGAAGAAAGTCTCCAACCGCCTCACGCTCTACGTAGCATTCACTGGCTGGGGGCATAGCCAGCCAGCACTGATCGGTAAGGAGCTCCAGGACCGCATCGACGTCGTCTCGAGAGAACGCATCCGCAAACTTGCTGGCAAGGTCGCGGTGGTCTTCTCCCTTGTCGAGCGGCAATGGAGCAGGCCGGGCAGAGCGGGCGCGCTGCAGGAGACCCTTAGCTGCTGTGGGGCCAATCGAAAGCATATCCGCGGCTTCGCCAACGCTGAAGTCCAGCACATCGCAGAGCATCAACACCGCAGCTTGGCGCGGTGGCATTCGCTGAAGCGCAATCACAAAGGCGAGCTTGATACTTTCACGGGCAACAACCTGCGCTGCAGGATCAAGTTCGTTGACCAAAGAGTCGGGGTAGGGCTGCAAATGCGTGTGGTCGAACCGGCCGCTTGGGGCCGGCGGCTCGAAGGGCGGCAGAGGTGCGGGACGAGGACGGCGGGCTCGATCCCTTCGTGCATTGAGCGAACGGGTAGTCGCAATCCGGTAGAGCCAGGTCCGCAACGATGATCGGCCGGCGAATCCGGACAAGCCCTGCCACGCTGCGAGCAGAACCTCCTGCAGTACATCGTCAGCATCATCAACAGAGCCTACGATCCGGTAACAGTGCAGATGGAGTTCCCGGCGCAAGGGCGCAACCAGCGCGGCGAAGGCCTCCTTATCGCCGGATCGGGCTGCGTCCAACTGAGCTGACGTCACGGTTCAATCTTGGCATGTACCCCTACAGTCGTTCCGATATGGCCGCTTCCGGTGTCTAAACAGAAGTAGCCCTCTACGAAAGGAACAGCACCATGTCCAACCCTCAAGCTGCAGCCGTAAAGATCGCAGTGGCATACCACCAGGCCTGGACTACCGGCAGCCTCGACGCGGCAGCCACCCACTTGGCCGAAGATGTCATTTGCTACGCACCTTCAGGCGTCATCGAAGGGAAAGCGGCAGTCCGGGCCTTTATGGATCCCTTCGCTGCTTCGCTCACGCAATCCACGCTTCTTGCTGTCTTCGGCACGGACGAAGAAGCACTGCTGATGTACAACACAGCCAATCGGGCAGTGCCGAGCGCTCCTGGCGCAGAGCTCTACCGCATTCAGAACGATCAGATTGTTGAGATTCGCATCATCTTCGATCGCCTGCCCTTCGCGTTGGCGCGTGGCGACGTCGTTGAGGTGTGAGAGCAGTGTGGTTTTTGGTTGTTAAATGCGGGGAGCCCCGACCTGTGTGGTCGGGGCTCCCCGTTAATGGTTGTCCGGCGGTGTCCTACTCTCCCACACCCTCCCGGGTGCAGTACCATCGGCGCTGTGGGTCTTAGCTTCC
>NZ_JBIVTF010000033.1:0-3809 GCF_044756605.1 Paenarthrobacter sp. NPDC091711 | reverse complement strand
CTGGTCACGGTGTTCGAGGATCTCGGCTACGGCCATCGCCATCTGGTGGGAGGTGTTGTCCGTGCTGGCTTCCAGAAGCATGACGACCATGTCATAGACCTGCTGCTCGGTCATGCGCCCAGCCCCCTCAGCACGCAGCAACTGGGAAATCAGATCCTCCCCGGCATAGCTTCCATCCGGTAGACGCCGGCTGACGATCAGCTTTTCGACGTAGTCAAAAAGCTCGTTGTAGGAAGATTCAATGTCCTCGGCCAGTTGCGGGTCGCGGGCGAAAATCTGGAGTACAGCGTCGGATATTCGTGTAACAAAGGGCGCCTCTGACTCGGGCATTCCTGCCATTCGGCAGAACAGCCTGGCCGGGACGTGGCTACAAACATCATCGTAGAACTGCACCGGTCGATCAGGCGGGCACTGATCCAACAGATCCGTGACGATCTCCCTGATATGCCCACGCAACTGTTCGATGCCCGAAGGTGAAAAGTATGCCGAAACGACGGCGCGAAGGGCGGCGTGTGCCCGTCCATGCTGGTTGAGCAGCATCTCGTTGCGGAATCGGTATGCGGGTCCGTCTTCGCGGAGACCAACCAGATGAACCAGCTCACCAGCATGAACGTCTCCGAGGCGCCTGTCGCGTGAAAGCTGATCCATGACAGCTCCGTCGAGGACCCAGAGTCCCCGAGCGGTCCGCACAACAGGCGAGCTGACCCTTGCTCCCCGGAGGGTGTCTACCGGATCCCTGTCAAACTGCCCGTCAGCTAGCTCAAGGTAGGGAAGATCTTCGATGTCCTTCATGGCATTCCTTAGGGGGTGGCGACTAGATACTGTACTAAGAAATTAGCGGATAGTATTGTTAAAGTCTACTGATACAGCAAAAATAACTACACAGACCGAATGGAGGCAGTACATGAGGGGAGTCGAGGTATACCCGAGCGAAGATGTGCACCGAGTCCGGCTCAATCCCAAAGACCAACGGATTATGGAAACGCTTCAGCGCTGGGGGCGCATCCCCGTCCGGAAGCTTGCCGAACGAGTCGGCTTATCTGAGACGGCCGCCCGCTATCGCCTAAAGAAACTACTGGACACAGGAACAATGGTGGTCACGGCGCAGATCGAGCCCGCCTTCGTCGGACGTCCGGTCCAAGCATTTATCCGGATTGATTTCGGATATGACGCTGAGGTTGAATCAGTCGCGAACATCAAAGCCGTGGATGGTATTGACTTCGCAGCGCTTCAACGACCCTCGGGCCAACAGGGCCCCACAATCTGTGCCCACGCCACTTATCCCGATCATGAGAACCTGCTCCGTGTCCGCAAAGAGCTTCGTCTGCTCCCCCAAGTAACCAACGTTGAGATCGGACTCGGGCTAAAGATTCACTCCATCAGACCTCGCTACTGGGGGGATGCTGGAGTCAGCGATGCCGACAATGTCTGGGTACGTCATCCAGTACCCCGGCAGCTTGAAGACATCGATCTGACCATCCTTCGGGAGCTTGCACGGGATGGCCGAACTTCGTTCACTCAACTGGCCGAACATACCGGGCTTTCCACGGCCGCAACACGCCAGCGATATGTAAAGCTCGTCGAGGACGGGGCGTTACGGGTGCAAGCTCTACCAAACCCCTATCGGCTGGGCATTACAGGCCAAGGTGAACTTGCCATCCGCATGCGCGGTGACACTGCCGCACTGATCCAACGCGTTGCGTCCTACCCCTCCACACGCTTCATTGTTGAGGTGGCTGGCCCGTACGACCTACTCATCGTTCAGGTTTGCCGAGAACGGGCTGACCTTGAACGCTTCATCCAACTAGAGATCGCTTCGGACCCCAAAGTGGCGGATTGGACGCTAACCCTCTACGACGAAAGCGTCCTCGCCTACAATCCTCCACTACCTGACTGAACCCCGTACCAAAATCTAAAGGAGACCCAACTTGCCCGACATCACTTGGCTTTTTGTTCCCGGAGACCGCGCTGAACGTTTCGCTAAGGCCGCCACCAGCGGTGCTAACCAGATTATTTGCGATTTGGAGGACGCTGTCGGCATCGACGACAAAGAACAGGCCCGCACGAAAGTCGTGGACTACCTGTCCGGCGAAGGTCGGGCCTGGGTCCGTATCAATAGCGCTGACAGTGCATGGCATGACGCCGACATCGAAGCTGTTGCGCATCTCCCGGGTCTGCAGGGGGTCATGGTTCCCAAGGCCGAGAATCCGGAATACTTCAAATGTCTGGCCCGGACGTATTCGGGGCTCTCGGTAATCCCGCTGATCGAAACAGCCGTGGGCGCCCATCGTGCCTTGGAGATCGCGTCCACTTCTCAAGTCCGACAACTGGCGTTTGGTTCCATCGATTATTCCTTGGACACGGGTGTACGGGAGTCTGACGATGTCCTGCTTTCGGTCAGGCACTCCCTGGTGGCCGCTTCCAGGATCGCTGAAATCCTACCGCCGCTTGATGGCGTAACGAAGGCAGTCGACAACGCTATCCACATATTCCATGAAGCTTCCCGGAGTAAGGAACTTGGATTCAGCGGAAAACTCTGCATACACCCGCGTCAAATCCCGCTAGTTCGCGACGCCTTCCGACCTTCTGACGAGGAGCTTTCATGGGCTCGCCGCGTCCTCGACTCGGTGGCCGGCAAAGCAACGGCTGTAGTGGACGGCGCCATGGTGGACAAGCCTGTCATAGACAAAGCTTCCCGCATCGTAGCGATGAACACAGCTTGAGTGGCGTCATGAACAACCATGATGCGCTCCTGACTGGATGATGATGGGAAGTGTTTCGCCGGAACCCGGACGAACACACTCAGGGATTTCCATTAACAGCCGACCGCAGCGTCAGGCCACGCGCACCACAGTAGCGTGGGGATCAAGCCGGTATCCGATTCCCCCGGTCGGGCTGCCCGGCAACGATCATGAACTGGGAATCACGACTGGGCATAACAGGCGTCGTAGCGACAAATAACTCCGCACACGCTTGCAATGTATCGTAAGCCGCTCGGGCCCATGACCAGTAACTCATATAGGCTGTCGAGCGCGTCCGGAGGGAAGCCGGTCTCTAAGACCGCCATTTTCAACTCGTCCTCGCGTCGTCGTTTGCATCCACACCTGGGCCTCAACTCGTATCCAGAGCAAACTTTTTCCGTTGGCCAATCGCATTGGGACGCCCCGGACCCGGCTACGGCGTTGACGTTGCATATGGACACCCAATCATCTCCTCACTCCGCTTTGATTCCTGACGGACCCGCGGGACGCGCAGGCCAAAGATCCGAGCTATTCGGATCTCTAGAAGGGTGCGCGTGGGACTTGAGATCCGACCAGAGGCCATTCACAGCGGGGCGCCCGTTAGCGCTTAGGTCCGGCAGAACCGCGGAACAACATTGCACCAGGTGGTACGGCAGCGATCGGTGCTGTTCTGGATCCGCCTTGGACCCCGAACTCTGAGTTCGCACTTTCCAACCTTCTATTCCGAGCGCAAATACGAAGGTGATTGCCATGCTCATGGGCGAGCGTTGCGCGGAACTCATCCGCGGTTGCAAACAGGTCTTCGGTCGTTTCTGCTAAGCAACCCCACAACAGAGGAACCCTGGTCTTCCCTCTTAAAGGTGTCTTCACGGGATTTGCGCGTGCCAACGCGCAGTCTGGGCCCGCGGCCATGTGAGGTTCCTACGCGAAAGCTGGCCAGGTGGCGCGTTGCCCGGCGATGACGGGAAGTGAGGTCACGAATTGGACCTCTCCGTTGTTTCCGATCTCGACGTCTCCTGCGATTCGGGCCTCGGGGTAGCCCTGGGAGAGTGCCAGGAGCATTTCCTC
>NZ_JBIVTF010000032.1:0-4201 GCF_044756605.1 Paenarthrobacter sp. NPDC091711 | reverse complement strand
GGGGGTGCATGACAATCCGGCATAAATTTCAACCAATCAATAAAACAATCGGCATCAACAAACTTGGCACACTATTGAGTTCTCAAACAACAGACCCCCCAAAACATCACCCACAGCACACCACACAAAGCAGCGCACCCAACAGGGCCATTGGAAAAGAAGAGTTATTTTTGGCCGCCTACCGAACCGTACACACCTTCCGGCTTTCCGTTTCGCACCCGGCGACTCAGAAAACAATACACGCCCCACACCCCCAACGCAAATCCACCCCCAACCCAACCCCACACCCCCCCAAAACCCCACCAAACCGCCGTCGAACGCCCCGGGGCTAATAGTGAGTCGTACCGGAATCGCGCAGCGGATCATCGACTGCTGGACGCTCGATGACTGAGCTCCTGTGTGATGGGAGGATGGGACGCATGGAACTGCACATCACAGGAGATGCCGCCGCGGACCAGCTACTCAGTGACGACGCCTTTGCGTTGCTGACGGGTATGCTGCTGGATCAACAAGTCACTATGGAGTCGGCATTTGCTGGCCCCGAGAAAATCCGGGCCCGTCTGGGTTCCCTGGAGCCCGGCACGATCGCAGAGTACGACCCCGCGGGCTTCGTTGAGGTGTTCAAGGAACGCCCCGCCGTCCACAGGTTCCCGGGCTCCATGGCCGCAAGGGTCCAGGCTCTCGCCGAGACGGTACATCAGGACTGGGATGGGGACGCAGCTGCCATCTGGACCAGCGGGAACCCCGATGGCCCCGAAGTACTCCGCCGGCTCAAGGCATTGCCGGGCTTCGGGGATCAAAAGGCAAAGATCTTCTTGGCGCTCCTAGGCAAGCAGTGCGGCTTACAGGCCGAGGGATGGCGCGAAGCCGCCGGCCACTACGGCGAAGAGGGCTCGTACCTCTCGGTCGCCGACATCGTGGACCCGGAATCCCTGGTCAAGGTACGCGCCAGCAAACAGGCAGCGAAGGCAGCTGCCAAGGCTGCGAAGGCATAACCGCCCCCGATACTCAGACTGTCAGACCTGCCTTATACGATGCGGGGAATACCTAGTCGATTGGTGGGACCCTCATGGCGACATTGCGAATCTGCGATGAAAGCGTACCCGGAACCGGAGCCTTGGAGCAGCTTGAACTGTCCGGGCTGCCGGATGTCATCACAGTGGAAGAGCTGATCCGCTGGCGCGTGCGCGAGGAAGTCGCGCGTTACAACGCCACCTGCGGGGTTGGAACATCCCCCGGACTGGTAGAGCTTTCCACCAAGGAAACTGAGCTCAATCGTCTTGGACGCCGGGCAGCAGACCGCAAGGCCCTCAAGTGGGAGCAGCACGCTGACACGGCGGTTAGAGGCTTTGACCGGAACTCGTTTTTCGTGATGGTTGATGGCCGACAGGTCTGCAACCTCTCAGACGAAGTCAACGTCCTCGCGGCCGTCGAAGCCGTCTTCATCAAGCTAGTACCACTGGTTGGGGGATGAGCGCGTTGCTTGACTCAGAAGGGGGCATCGCGATGCCCGAAAGCCTGCGCGTGCTGGCCAAAGGGCAACGCCTTCGGCTCCTTTGGTTCTTCATGACTCCACATTTCAATTGGGCAGGTGGCGGGAAGGGCCTGGAAAAGTACCGGGAGCGGTTTGCCGGGTACCTTGAGGATCTCGACCCGGATGGGCAGAAGGGTGCATTTGCGTTTACCTTCGCCCACGTGCACGAACACAGGTACGGCATCGCCGATAGGTATTACGAGCCTTTCGGCATCCCGGCCGACCGTGTGCACATGCTGCCACCGATCGAGCAGGCCCTCAACATCTTTTCGGAGCTGCCTCCACTGGACTGGTGCGCCCAGGAGCTCGATTGGATGCTTTCGCACGTGCCCTACTCCCGGTACATCTTTCCTTCATGGCGCGGTGCGTTTCACGAGCCAATCCTGGCCCTGAAACCCGCTGAGCGATGCAACATTCCGGCGGCGACCCGCCGGATGGAGGCCATGCTGCTCACTGATTTTCGGGATGGGCCAGGGTTGCATTCAAAGATCCGCGAATTTGATGAATTGCTGCTCAGTGACAACAAGGAAAACGGCCGTATCCCTCTGCAGTACGTGGCTGATGACGACGACCTCGGCCCCCTAGTACTCGATGCGGTGAGACCGGTGATGCCGGAACACCTGGCCGCCCGACTCCTGCTCTTCATGAGCGAACTGACCGGGCCGAAGCCCACGGCGAAGTGGAAACGCGCAGCAGATCTGCGGATCGCCGAGCAGCCGGCAGTGTTGGGGGTTGCTCAGGCTCTACTCGGTCTGGCTGCCGAGCGCAGGCCTACGGCAGACTCAGGCGAAATATCATGCGTCAGCCCGCACTTGGGATCGGTCCTGCGCGCCTCCCTCTGGCTCCTGGCCCTCCAGCCCGATGCTCCTGCACGTATCCAGCTCATCCGTGATGCAGCCGCCTATCTAGGCGCAGGTCACAACGGCAAGAACGGAGTGTGCCGCTCCGCAATAGCGGCCAATGCCGGTGTGGAAGCACTCCTGGAAATCGCCAAGAGCCACGAGACCGCCACAACTGAAGTCGTCGGAGCACTCACGCACGTCCGGGACGTGGTCAAGAACAAGCACCTGCACAAACGCCTGGTGAACGTCATCGACCAGCTGTCCGCAGCAAGAGGCATCTCGCCCTCCGAGCTGCTGGAAACAGCTGTTCCCGATCTGGGACTGGATGCGGCAGGAGCCAAAACCTTCGAAATCGACGGGTACGTGGCAAACGTTTCCCTGACCAACGGACAGGGAGCGTCTGCCGTGAAGCTCGAATGGTTCACGGCGGAAGGAAAGCCGGGAGCGATGCCGGCTCAGCTGAAAAACTCACCGAAGTTGGCCGCCGTAAAACTCGCTACGAGCGAAGCGAAGAAGGCCCTGACCATCCAGCGCCGGAGGCTCGAACGCCTCATGGCTTCCGAAAGAGCGTGGTCAGGCGACGATTTCCGGACCCGCTATTTGGAACACCCCGTCGTCAGAGCTATTGCTCGCGATCTGTTGTGGACGGTCATCCTGAAGGAAGGAGAGTTTTCCGGGTACCCTCGCCACACTGATGAGGCCACCGGGTGGGAGTTGGTGGGGATCCAAGGCGAAACACGCCAAATCCCGGGCGACGCAACCGTAGTTCTCTGGAAACCGTGGGAGCGGAGTGCCGGGGAAGTACGTTCCTGGCGCTCACACCAACTGGAGCACCGCTTTAGGCAACCGTTCAGGCAGGTATATCGGGAACTATACTTGCTCACTCCAGCCGAGCTGGAGACTGGACACTACTCCAACCGGTATGCAGGGCACATTCTTGACTACGCTCGTGCGCAAGCAATAGCAAAGAACCGCGAGTGGCATGGCACCCAGTTGGGCCCTTGGGACGGCGGCCAGGACACCCAGCTGTACGTCGAATTCAATGATGAACAGCTGAGGGCGGCGTTCAGCATCGAACTTCTCCAGCTAGAGGCAGACCGTGCAACGCTATGCTCAACCAACAGGGTGTGGTTCGAGCGGCGCGTTGCCCGGGACACTTGGGAGTCAATAGCCCTTGATGAAGTACCTCGGGCCGTGTTTAGCGAAGCCATGCGCGACGTGGACCTCTTTACCTCGGTGGCCGCAATTGGACCGGACCCGGATTGGGCAGACCACCCGAACGGCCAGGTCAGAGATTACTGGGGCGGAACGCACACAGAGGAACTCTCGGAAACGGCTCAGACGAGACATGAATATCTCAACGAAATCCTTCCCCGGACCATTTTGTCTGAGTGCTGCCAATTGACAGACCGCCACCTCATCGTACGCGGTACGCATCGCGACTATAAGATCCACCTCGGATCGGGAAACATTCTGATGGAACCAGACGACTCTTACCTTTGCATCGTGCAGGCACCCAGATCACCCTCCGAGCGCATCTTTCTCCCCTTCGAGGAAAAGGCTGGAAGACTGGCCACAATCCTGTCCAAAGCCTTCATGCTCATGAACGACCATAAGATCACCGACCCGTCTATCTTGAGTCAAATCCACGGGCCTCGCTGAATCGAAGCTCGTTTAGAAGCCCGCTTAAACAGATGGAGCCCCCACGGTGGTGGGGGCTTCATCTTTTGGGTTGTTAAATGCGGGGAGCCCCGACCTGTGTTGGTCGGGGCTTCCCGTTAATGGTTGTCCGGCGGTGTCCTACTCTCCCACACCCTCCCGGGTG
>NZ_JBIVTF010000031.1:3521-4932 GCF_044756605.1 Paenarthrobacter sp. NPDC091711 | reverse complement strand
TTGTGTGGTGTAAGTTGTTGGCCTATTAGTACCGGTCAGCTTCACGAGTCTTTAGTCCTCGCTTCCACATCCGGCCTATCAACCCAGTGGTCTGGCTGGGGGCCTCTCACACATAATGTGTATGGAAATCTCATCTTGAAGCGAGCTTCCCGCTTAGATGCTTTCAGCGGTTATCCCATCCGAACGTAGCTAATCAGCGATGCACTTGGCAGTACAACTGACACACCAGAGGTTCGTCCGTCCCGGTCCTCTCGTACTAAGGACAGCCCTTCTCAAATTTCCTGCGCGCGCAGCGGATAGGGACCGAACTGTCTCACGACGTTCTAAACCCAGCTCGCGTACCGCTTTAATGGGCGAACAGCCCAACCCTTGGGACCTACTCCAGCCCCAGGATGCGACGAGCCGACATCGAGGTGCCAAACCATGCCGTCGATATGGACTCTTGGGCAAGATCAGCCTGTTATCCCCGAGGTACCTTTTATCCGTTGAGCGACGGCCATTCCACAATGTACCGCCGGATCACTAGTCCCGACTTTCGTCCCTGCTTGAGATGTCTCTCTCACAGTCAAGCTCCCTTGTGCACTTACACTCGACACCTGATTGCCAACCAGGCTGAGGGAACCTTTGGGCGCCTCCGTTACTTTTTAGGAGGCAACCGCCCCAGTTAAACTACCCATCAGGCACTGTCCCTGACCCGGATCACGGGCCGAAGTTAGATGTCCAAAGTGACCAGAGTGGTATTTCAACGATGACTCCACCCGAACTGGCGTCCGGGTTTCAACGTCTCCCACCTATCCTACACAAGCCACTCCGAACACCAATACCAAACTATAGTAAAGGTCTCGGGGTCTTTCCGTCCTGCTGCGCGTAACGAGCATCTTTACTCGTACTGCAATTTCGCCGAGTTTATGGTTGAGACAGCGGGGAAGTCGTTACTCCATTCGTGCAGGTCGGAACTTACCCGACAAGGAATTTCGCTACCTTAGGATGGTTATAGTTACCACCGCCGTTTACTGGGGCTTAAATTCTCAGCTTCGCCACACAAGGTGGCTAACCGGTCCTCTTAACCTTCCAGCACCGGGCAGGAGTCAGTCCGTATACATCGTCTTGCGACTTCGCACGGACCTGTGTTTTTAGTAAACAGTCGCTTCCCCCTGGTCTCTGCGGCCCACACCCGCTCACGGAGAGCAAGTCTCCATCACGGGGCAGGCCCCCCTTCTCCCGAAGTTACGGGGGCATTTTGCCGAGTTCCTTAACCATAATTCTCTCGATCGCCTTGGTATTCTCTACCTGATCACCTGTGTCGGTTTGGGGTACGGGCGGCTAAAACCTCGCGTCGATGCTTTTCTTGGCAGCATAGGATCACCGGATCCCCCCAAACGGGGGTCCCATCAGATCTCAGGATCGTGCT
>NZ_JBIVTF010000031.1:1683-3425 GCF_044756605.1 Paenarthrobacter sp. NPDC091711 | reverse complement strand
AACACACAGGAACGGATTTGCCTATCCCTGACCCTACATCCTTAGACCGGGGCAACCATCGCCCGGCCCGGCTACCTTCCTGCGTCACACCTGTTAATACGCTTACCTCCCGGGATCAGATCCCGCGCTCGGCCAAAACCCACACACCACAAGGGTGATAGGGCAGGCTCCGGGCGGTTAGTATCCCCCGCTTGGCATGGACGGTTTTTCGCCGGTACGGGAATATCAACCCGTTGTCCATCGACTACGCCTGTCGGCCTCGCCTTAGGTCCCGACTTACCCAGGGCAGATTAGCTTGACCCTGGAACCCTTGATCATTCGGCGGACGGGTTTCTCACCCGTCTTTCGCTACTCATGCCTGCATTCTCACTCGTGTAGGCTCCACCGCTGGTTTCCACCGCGACTTCACTGCCCACACGACGCTCCCCTACCACTCCACACCCCTGAACCACGAAGGCTAGGGCAATATGTGAAATCCACAACTTCGGCGGTGTACTTGAGCCCCGCTACATTGTCGGCGCGGAATCACTTGACCAGTGAGCTATTACGCACTCTTTCAAGGATGGCTGCTTCTAAGCCAACCTCCTGGTTGTCTTCGCAACTCCACATCCTTTCCCACTTAGCACACGCTTAGGGGCCTTAGTTGGTGGTCTGGGCTGTTTCCCTCTCGACTATGAAGCTTATCCCCCACAGTCTCACTGCTGCGCTCTGACTTACCGGCATTCGGAGTTTGGCTGACGTCAGTAACCTTGTAGGGCCCATCGGCCATCCAGTAGCTCTACCTCCGGCAAGAAACACGCAACGCTGCACCTAAATGCATTTCGGGGAGAACCAGCTATCACGGAGTTTGATTGGCCTTTCACCCCTACCCACAGCTCATCCCCTCCATTTTCAACTGAAGTGGGTTCGGTCCTCCACGACGTCTTACCGTCGCTTCAACCTGGCCATGGGTAGATCACTCCGCTTCGGGTCTAGATCACGCCACTACACTCGCCCTATTCAGACTCGCTTTCGCTACGGCTACCCCACACGGGTTAACCTCGCGACGTAACACTAACTCGCAGGCTCATTCTTCAAAAGGCACGCCGTCACAACTACTAAGGTTGCTCCGACGGATTGTAAGCACACGGTTTCAGGTACTGTTTCACTCCCCTCCCGGGGTACTTTTCACCTTTCCCTCACGGTACTGGTCCGCTATCGGTCATTAGGAAGTATTTAGGCTTATCAGGTGGTCCTGACAGATTCGCACGGGATTTCTCGGGCCCCGTGCTACTTGGGATACTCCCCAGGCCGTGCACAACATTACGGTTACGGGGCTCACACCCTCTCTGGCCGGCCTTTCAAGACCGTTCACCTATGCCTGCACCTCACCTCACTGGTCCGGCAGAACCAGAACGGAAAGTCCCACAACCCCGCCCATGCAACGCCCGCCGGCTATCACACATGGAACGGTTTAGCCTGATCCGCGTTCGCTCGCCACTACTAACGGAATCACTATTGTTTTCTCTTCCTGCGGGTACTGAGATGTTTCACTTCCCCGCGTTCCCCCCACGCACCCTATGTGTTCAGATGCGGGTCACACAATCACCATGACAGCGTTGTGCGGGGTTTCCCCATTCGGACATCCTGGGATCAACGCTCGGTTATCAACTCCCCCAGGCTTATCGCAGATTCCTACGTCCTTCTTCGGCTCCTAATGCCAAGGCATCCACCGTGTGCCCTTAAAAACTTGACCACACACA
>NZ_JBIVTF010000031.1:0-1587 GCF_044756605.1 Paenarthrobacter sp. NPDC091711 | reverse complement strand
CAATTGTTAGCAGCTCCTTAGAAAGGAGGTGATCCAGCCGCACCTTCCGGTACGGCTACCTTGTTACGACTTAGTCCCAATCGCCGGTCCCACCTTCGACGGCTCCCCCCACAAGGGTTAGGCCACCGGCTTCGGGTGTTACCAACTTTCGTGACTTGACGGGCGGTGTGTACAAGGCCCGGGAACGTATTCACCGCAGCGTTGCTGATCTGCGATTACTAGCGACTCCGACTTCATGGGGTCGAGTTGCAGACCCCAATCCGAACTGAGACCGGCTTTTTGGGATTAGCTCCACCTCACAGTATCGCAACCCTTTGTACCGGCCATTGTAGCATGCGTGAAGCCCAAGACATAAGGGGCATGATGATTTGACGTCGTCCCCACCTTCCTCCGAGTTGACCCCGGCAGTCTCCTATGAGTCCCCGCCATAACGCGCTGGCAACATAGAACGAGGGTTGCGCTCGTTGCGGGACTTAACCCAACATCTCACGACACGAGCTGACGACAACCATGCACCACCTGTAAACCGACCGCAAGCGGGGCACCTGTTTCCAGGTCTTTCCGGTTCATGTCAAGCCTTGGTAAGGTTCTTCGCGTTGCATCGAATTAATCCGCATGCTCCGCCGCTTGTGCGGGCCCCCGTCAATTCCTTTGAGTTTTAGCCTTGCGGCCGTACTCCCCAGGCGGGGCACTTAATGCGTTAGCTACGGCGCGGAAAACGTGGAATGTCCCCCACACCTAGTGCCCAACGTTTACGGCATGGACTACCAGGGTATCTAATCCTGTTCGCTCCCCATGCTTTCGCTCCTCAGCGTCAGTTACAGCCCAGAGACCTGCCTTCGCCATCGGTGTTCCTCCTGATATCTGCGCATTTCACCGCTACACCAGGAATTCCAGTCTCCCCTACTGCACTCTAGTCTGCCCGTACCCACTGCAGAACCGGAGTTGAGCCCCGGTCTTTCACAGCAGACGCGACAAACCGCCTACGAGCTCTTTACGCCCAATAATTCCGGATAACGCTTGCGCCCTACGTATTACCGCGGCTGCTGGCACGTAGTTAGCCGGCGCTTCTTCTGCAGGTACCGTCACTTTCGCTTCTTCCCTACTGAAAGAGGTTTACAACCCGAAGGCCGTCATCCCTCACGCGGCGTCGCTGCATCAGGCTTGCGCCCATTGTGCAATATTCCCCACTGCTGCCTCCCGTAGGAGTCTGGGCCGTGTCTCAGTCCCAGTGTGGCCGGTCACCCTCTCAGGCCGGCTACCCGTCGTCGCCTTGGTAGGCCATTACCCCACCAACAAGCTGATAGGCCGCGAGTCCATCCAAAACCACAAAAGCTTTCCACCACCATGACATGCGCCAGATGGTCGTATCCGGTATTAGACCCAGTTTCCCAGGCTTATCCCAGAGTCAAGGGCAGGTTACTCACGTGTTACTCACCCGTTCGCCACTAATCCCCCAGCAAGCTGGGATCATCGTTCGACTTGCATGTGTTAAGCACGCCGCCAGCGTTCATCCTGAGCCAGGATCAAACTCTCCGTTGAAGTAAAACAAATCAAACAGACACAACCACACCCACCGGAAATAAC
>NZ_JBIVTF010000030.1:0-7682 GCF_044756605.1 Paenarthrobacter sp. NPDC091711 | reverse complement strand
ACTCAACGACAGACCCCGCCAACGATTCGACTTCTGCACCCCCAATGAGATGATCAGAACCTTCCTGTTGCGATAACCGCTAGAAACCGCCCCCTCATAACGGCCTGTGCTGCTACCTACATGGGTTGGTTATGCGTCCACGTCCGTGTTCACGATGTACACGTCGCACGGAGCGCCGTGGGCCACGCTGTTGGCGATGCTGCCCAGGACGCGGCCGAGGCCCTTCATGCGCTTGTTGCCCACAACGATCAGCGAGGCGTTGTTGGTCTCGGCGTAGTTGATCAGGGCGTTGGCCGGGGTACCGCGGGCAGCGAAGTACTTGATGTTGCCGGCGGGGACGTCCAGCTCTTCGGAGACCTTGCGGGCCACATATTCAGCGGAATCCGCCGAGGAGACGGTGATGCGGTCGCTGCCGCTGCCGAATTCTTCAATGCGGTCATCGGAGAAGCCGCTGATCACGTGCAGTTCGGCGCCGAGTGCGGTGGCGAGCTTCGCTGCTGCCACTGCTGCGCGCTTGGCCGTCTCGCTGCTGTCAACGCCGACCACAATAACTTCTGACATGTGTACTCCTGGTTGTGGGGATTCACTGGGTGCTGCTGCTAGAAATCTACACTCCATCACCATCCGCCGGGATGATCCCTTTGGACCGGGAGTGTTTACGGCTGGAATCACTGGGTAGGGGTGGCCCCCGCAGCCTCTGGCCGCACGGTGATCCGTGGGCTAGTCTGCATGGACGGCCTGCCTGGCGGGCCTGATTTTCTTGTCCAGAGATTCGTATGACGTTGATGAGGAGCACCATGGCCGGCCACACATATAGCGTTTCCGAAATTGTAGGAACTTCCACCGAAGGCGTTGACGATGCGATCAAGAACGGCATCGCAACGGCCTCCGAGACCCTGCGGAACCTGGACTGGTTTGAGGTCAAGGAAATCCGCGGCCACCTCGAGGACGGCGCAGTAGCCGACTGGCAGGTCACCATCAAACTCGGGTTCCGCCTGGAGCGCTGAACAGCCCGGGCGCTGATCAGCCCCAGCGCTGATCACCCCTACGCGAGTTGCCAGTTAATGCCAGTGTTCCCGCGGAACATTGGCATTAACTGTCCTCTCCGCGGGCGGGTTCGGGTTCGGGGACTTGGGCGCTGACGTCGCCGAAGTTCAACAGCGTCAAAGCGTCCGACGACGGCGAGCCGGCCCTCGCGGAATAGATCCTCAGCAGCTGGTCGGGGTCGTCCGGGAGACTCAGGGTTTCAAAGTTCAGTTCGAGGTCCCCCACCACCGGGTGGTGCAACCGGACGGTGCCCGCGGATCGGGTGGCAACCCTATGGCCGGCCCACCATTGACGGAAGTGTTCGCTGTGGACGGCGAGCTCACCCACCAGTTGATTGGTTTGAGGATCGTTGGGGTGCCGGCCCACGTCCATGCGCAGGGCACCCACAGCTTCAGCAGCCACGGTCTTCCAATCCCTGAAGAGCGCCCCGGCCAGGGGGTCCAAGATGATCCATCGCGTGAGGTTGCGCTCCGGTGCGGGAAGCGATGCGAAATCGGTGAAGAGCAGGTGTGCCATCCGGTTTCCGGCCAGCACATCCGCACGCCGCCCCAACACCATGGCCGGAACATCACCAACGGCGTCGAGCAACTGCCGGAGTGCTGGCCTCACTTTTTGTACCGCGTTTTGTGCCAGGCCGGCGCTGCCTGCGGAACTGGCGCAGTGCTCCAGCAGGTCCATCATGTGTGCCTGTTCCCCCGCGTCCAGGCGTAGTGCGCGGGCCACAGAGTCGAGGACGGCCTTGGACGGATGGATGTTGCGGCCCTGCTCCAGACGTGTGTAGTAGTCGGTGCTCACTCCGGAGAGCCGGGCCACTTCTTCGCGGCGGAGTCCGGGTACCCTGCGGGCACCACTGTTCTCCTGCGCTCCGGCGTCCTCGGGCGAGAGGCGGGCACGCATGATTTTGAGGAATTTACCGAACTCGGCGCTTTGACCCATCTGCCCATTCTGCCGTTCGAGGCGCGTGAAAGGCCACCGTTGTGGGTAGGACTACCAGACCTAGGAAAAACAGGATCACGCTGGGTTGCTGACTCTGCCGCCAAAAGTGAATAGGCTCGGTACAGAGCCTCCGAAAACGCTTTCTGAGTATCGGAAGCGTGGAGCGCCCCGGACAAAGCCATCCCGTCGAAGGAGACCGTCATGCCAGAGCTGACATTGAATAACGGCGTCACCATCCCCCAGCTTGGATTCGGTGTCTTCCAAGTACCTGCCGACGAAACGCAGAAGGTGGTGGAAGACGCCTTGGAAGCCGGCTACCGCCACATCGACACCGCGGCTGCGTACCGCAACGAGGCCGGGGTCGGCGCTGCGATTGCGGCCTCAGGCATTCCGCGGGAAGAACTCTTCATCACCACCAAGCTCCGTAACGGCGAGCAGGGCGAAGCCCATGACGCCTTCCAGCGCAGCCGCGATGCCCTGGGCCTGGAGGTCATTGACTTGTACCTCATCCACTGGCCTGTCCCGTCACAGGGCCTTTTCACCCAGGCGTGGAAGGAGATGGAGAAGCTGCACCAGGACAAGCAGATCCGCGCTATCGGCATCTCCAACTTCCTCCAGGACCACGTGGACACGCTGCTCAAGGAAGCGGAGGTGGTTCCGGCCGTCAATCAGATCGAAGTCCACCCGACGTTCCAGCAGGCCGAGCTGGCCAACAAGTGCCGCGACCTGGGCATCGCCGTGGAGGCGTACAGCCCGTTGGGGCAGGGCAAGGACCTGAACGCGGAGCAAGTGGCCCTTGTGGCCGCCGCCCACGGCACTACTCCTGCACAGGTAATCCTGGCCTGGCACCTCGCCCAGGGGACCATCGTGATCCCCAAGTCCGCGGACTCGAAGAGGATGCGAGAGAACTTCGGCGCAGCTGACCTCACTCTCACCGAATCTGAACTTGCGGCCATCACGGCACTCGAGGCGGGTGCCCGCATCGGTTCCGATCCCGCCGTCGCAGCTTTTACCCAGCTCTAAAGCCCCACGAACAAAGCAAAGGACTCAACCACATGCAGTACACCCACCTGGGCCGTTCCGGCCTGAAAGTTTCCCGTCTTTGCCTGGGCACCATGAACTTCGGCCCGCAAACCGACGAGGCAACGGCACACTCCATCATGGATTCCGCACTGGAATCCGGCATCAATTTCTTTGATACCGCCAACGTTTATGGCGGCACCGAGCACCGCGGCTGGACCGAGGAAATCATCGGCCGCTGGTTCGCGAAGGGCGGCGAACGCCGCGAACGTACGGTGCTTGCCACCAAGTTGTACGGCACCATGACGGACCGTCCCAACGAGTCCAAGTTGTCGGCACTCAATATCCGCCGGGCACTCGATGCGAGCCTGAAGCGGCTGCAGACGGACTACATCGACATCTACCAGTTCCACCACATCGATCGCGATACGCCGTGGGATGAGATTTGGCAGGCAATCGAGGTTGGCGTCCAGCAGGGCAAGATCCTGTACTCGGGCAGCAGCAACTTTGCCGGCTGGCACATTGCGCAGGCGCAGGAAGCCGCCCGCAAGCGCAACTACACCGGGCTGGTCAGCGAGCAGTCCATCTACAACCTGTTCCGGCGTGAAGTGGAGCTCGAGGTCATCCCGGCAGCGCAGAACTACGGATTGGGCCTGATTCCTTGGTCTCCGCTTCAGGGCGGGCTGTTGGGTGGCGTGCTGAAGAAGGAAGAGCAGGGAGTCCGGCGCGCTGAGGGCCGCGCCTTGGAGACGCTCCGCAAGCACGAGGACCAGATCCGTCAGTATGAGGATTTCGCGGACGAACTTGGCCACAAGCCCGGCGATGTGGCGCTTGCTTGGTTGCTCCACCACCCTGCAGTAACTGCTCCGATTGTTGGGCCGCGTACCCAGGAGCAGTTGGACGCTGCCATCCGCGCCCTGGACGTGTCCCTTAATGAGGACGCCCTTAAGCGGCTCGACGACATCTTCCCGGGCCACCGCCCGGCTCCCGAAGACTACGCCTGGTGAGCACCCTCCTCCCCGGCAGCCTTGGAAAAGCAGCCGACACCGTCTCGCCACGGAACATCCTGTTCATTGGCGGGACCGGGGTCATCAGTGCGGCGGCGGTTGAA
Source organism: Paenarthrobacter sp. NPDC091711 (assembly GCF_044756605.1). Taxonomy (NCBI): domain Bacteria; kingdom Bacillati; phylum Actinomycetota; class Actinomycetes; order Micrococcales; family Micrococcaceae; genus Paenarthrobacter; species Paenarthrobacter sp. NPDC091711. The sequence continues at coordinate 3,568 of NZ_JBIVTF010000030.1, read as the reverse complement.
CGCGCCGTCGCACTGGGCCACCGGCTGACCATCCTCACCAGGGGACGGTCAGCCGGGCGGCCTGTCCCGGATGGCGCCGAGGTCCTCCATGCGGACATCCGCGATGCCGCTGCCGTGCGGGAGGTACTTCAAGGAAGAGAGTTCGACGCCGTTGCGGACTTTATCTCCTACACCCCGGATCAGGCGCGGGCCGGCGTGGAAATGTTCCGCGGGCGGACAGGTCAGTACGTCTTCATCAGTTCAGCATCGGCGTACCAGAAACCGCCCACAACTCTGCCTATCCGGGAATCGACCCCGCTGAAGAACCCGTTCTGGCAATACTCGCGGGACAAGATCGCCTGCGAGGAGCTCTTGTTCGAGGCTTACCGTGAGTTGGACTTCCCGGTGACCGTGGTTCGGCCTTCCCACACCTATGATCGGACCAAGATTGCGATGGTGGGCGGGTGGACGGACATCCACCGGATGCGTGCCGGGATGCCGATCATGGTGCACGGTGACGGTACCTCGTTGTGGACGTTGACTCACAGCCGGGACTTTGCCAAAGCCTTTGTTGCTCTGCTGGGCAGGCCGCAGGCTGTGGGTGAGAGCTACACCATCACCTCGGACGAGTTCCTTCCTTGGAATCAGATCTACCGCCTGTTTGCCCGGGCGGCCGGGGTGGACCAACCGGAATTGTTCCACGTTTCCTCGGAGACCATCGCCGCCCACAGCCCTGAGCTCGGCCCCAATCTGCTGGGCGACCGCTCGCACTCCGTGGTGTTCGACAACTCCAAAATCAAGGCACTCGTCCCTGACTATACGGCCACGATTCCGTTCGCGGACGGTGCGCGGGAGATCGTGGCATGGCATGATCAGCATCCTGAGCTCCAGGTGGTTAAAGAGGACTATATGGAGCTATGCGATCGGCTTTACGAAAGGAATGTGCGCCCGTGACATTTGCCCCGCTCATTGAACTCAACGACGGCCATAAGATCCCGCAATTGGGACTAGGTACGTGGCCGTTGAATGATGCCCAGGTTGCCGATGCCGTGGTGGAGGCTGTGTCGCACGGTTACCGGCACGTGGACACTGCAAAGAAGTACGGCAATGAGAGGGGCGTGGGCAACGGCATCCGTACCTGCGGGGTGAACCGCGAAGAGCTCTTCATCACCACCAAGCTGGACGGCGAATTCCAAGGTTCAGGCAAGGCTGTTGCCGGACTCGATGGCTCCTTGGAACGCTTGGGGCTGGAGTATGTTGACCTGTTGCTGATCCACTGGCCCCTCCCCCGCCGCGGTGAGTTTGTGTCCACATGGAAGACCTTCGAGGAATTGCAGGCCTCGGGCAAAGCGCGCTCAATCGGGGTTTCCAACTTCAAGCCGGCCCACCTGGACCAACTGTTGCGCGAAACGGATGTGGTTCCGGCCATCAACCAGATTCAGGTCAGCCCGTCCATCCCGCGCTCTGCTGCCAGGGCTTTCAACGAAGCGAACGGCATCGTCACGGAGTCCTACAGTCCACTGGGTGCCAGCAGCGATCTGTTGAACGCTCCAGTACTTGCCGGCATTGGCGAGAAGTACGGAAAGACGCCGGGCCAGGTGGTGCTCCGATGGCACATCCAGCAAGGCTTGGTGGCCATACCCAAAACCGCGAATCCACAGCGAATGAAGGAGAACCTGAACGTCTTCGACTTCGAACTGGACCAGGAAGATCTCGCCAAACTGCAAACGCTCGACGGCGGACCTGACGCAGGCGTTGACTCCGACGTTCAGGGGCACTGACCGTGGCGGCACTGATCTGGGTTGGCTGCTACACCGCTGACAGGGATGGGAACGGCAAGGGCGTCACGGCCCTTGCCGCGGACGAAGACGGCCAACTCAGCTCCCTCGGCTTGGCCGTCACCGCCAATTCGCCGTCGTTCCTTGCACTGCACCCGACGCTCCCGGTGGTCTACGCCGTTGCAGAAGAAGGTAAGACCGTGCGTGCGTATCGCCGGACGGGCGACGTTGAACTGGAGGCCTTCGGCGATCCTTGGCCGGCGGGTGAGGCTACCTGCCACGTGGCCGCCGATCCGCTGGGCCGTTTCATAGTTGCCACGTGTTGGGGCGATGGTCAGGTCATCCTGTATGAACTGGACGACGACGGCGCCATCACCTCGCGCGCCAGTGCGGCAGCCGCCGTCGACCCCCACAGTGCAACGTCTCCGGACGAGCCGCGGCCAAGCCGCGCGCACTCAAGCCTGATGCTGCCCGATGGCCGCGTCATGACCACGGACCTGGGGCAAGACCTGGTCCGTGTGTGGCAGTACGCGCGGGGTGAAGGCCTGCAGCTGGATCACCAGGTGATCCTGCACAAGGGCTCCGGCCCGCGGCACATGGCCCGGCATCACAGCGGAACTGTGCTGGTGGACACCGAATACTCGGTGGAAGTTGCCGTGCTTCGGATGGAACCGGACGGCACGTATGAGCTGGCAAGCATGGTTCCGGCCAGTGCCACAGGCGCCAAGGACGGCGACTCCGGCGCGGAGATTGCGTTGTCCCCGGATGGTCGGTTCGCGTACGTGGGCGTGCGGGGTTCCAACCGCATCTGCGTGTTGAAAGTGTCCAACGGCGGGACTGAGCTGGAGCCCGTGGCAGAGGTGCCGTGCGGCGGCGAGTGGCCGCGCCATCATATGGTCCGCGAAGGCTGGCTGTACGTGGCCAACGAAGGTTCTGACGACGTCGTGAGTTTCAGGCTTGACCCCGAAACCGGGTTGCCCGAGGGCCCCGTCAGCCGGGTGGAGACGGGCTCGCCCAGCGTGCTGATTCCCGCCGTTTAATTACCGCCGAGGTGGCACTTAATACGTATGATCCGCTCAGACATTGGTATTAAATGCCACCTCGGCGAGTCTATTCAGGCGGTCCAGACCTCGACGTCGTCGGTTCCGCAGATCAGTCGGCGGCCTGTTGGTTCCAGAATCACCCAGAGCAGTTCCTGGTGCTTGGAAACGTCATCAACGCGGCCAGTGCCGGCGCCCCACGCGACGTCGTAGATCCACACCGGATCACCGGAGCTGAGCTCTGTCCACTCCGAAGCCGGAACGTGGCGGTAATCGGCGGGCCTGTTCAGGATGGTGCTGGTCATGCCGATACTTCAGCGGCAGTGCGGCGCCGCCATACGGTGGGTACGCCCTCGTGGGCCGGCAGGACATGGCCCTCGGCGAAGACCTGGACGGCATCAGGATCGGAGTCCGGGCTCCACAGGCCCGACGCCGGGCAGTGGGAACCGGTAGGCATGACGCGGGTGGCTCGTTCGCGCAGGAGGGCGATGCTCTTCATCGTTGAAACTCATCCTTGGGTAGATCGGGGGCGTTATGTGAAGCAGATCTCCTCAACCCTATGAAACTCCCCGCTCAATCGTTATGGACAAGTGCATAGCGTTTGCCGGTGTTCCCATGCAAAGGCACAGTGAGTTTCGCACCCCATCCCAAGTAGGTAGCAGTTGAGGTCGTTCTCAGCTGGCGGTTTCTAGCGGTTATCGCAACAGGAAGGTTCTGATCATCTCATTGGGGGTGCAGAAGTCGAATCGTTGGCGGGGTCTGTCGTTGAGT
>NZ_JBIVTF010000029.1:0-10621 GCF_044756605.1 Paenarthrobacter sp. NPDC091711 | reverse complement strand
CCTCAGCGACCAAACGATTCGTGAACTTCACCATGGCAATCGACACCCTTCAATATTCAGGTGTTGCGATCACCGCATGATTCAGCGCGCTCAGAGCAACCACTACTGCCAGCCAGTTGGGTGGCCACACGTTAAACCACGACGTCGGCACCCTGGCGTAGGTGCCGACGTCGTGGTCTTGCTTGGGGTGCTGTGCGTTAGTTGGCGTAGAACGGGTAGTCGGTGTAACCCTCGGCGCCGTCGGCGTAGAACGTGGAAGCGTCCGGCTCGTTGAGCGGCAGGCTTTCGCGCCAGCGGCGGGCGAGGTCCGGGTTGGCGATGGCGGGGCGACCCACCACCACGGCGTCTGCCAGTCCGTCTTCGATGATGGCAAAAGCTTCATCGCGGGTGGTGATCTCGCTGAAGCCGGTGTTTACCAGGAAAATGCCGTTGAATCGCTCGCGGAGATCCTGCACCAGGGCGCTCTTGGGATCGTGGTGGAGGATGCTCAAGTAGGCCAGGTTCAGCGGAGCGATGGTCTCCACCAACACTTCGTAGGTTGCGCGGACGTCGGCGGCGTCGGTTTCAGCTATTCCCTGCACGTTGTGCTCGGGGGAAATCCGGATACCGACGCGGTTGGCACCGAGTGCCTCCACCACGGCGTTGACGGTCTCAATCACGAACCGGGCGCGGTTCTCCGGCGATCCACCATAGCTATCCGTACGGACGTTCGAGTTCGGCGCAAGGAATTCGTGCAGCAGGTAACCGTTGGCGGAGTGGAGTTCAACGCCGTCGAATCCTGCCTCGATCGCATTCTTGGAAGCAGTGACGAGGTCCTGGATAACACCCGGAAGTTCGTCGGTACGGAGTTCACGCGGAACCGGGTACGGCTGCTTGCCGTTGGGAGTGCGAACCTCACCATCGATGGCTACGGCGCTGGGGCCCACAATCTCGTGTCCGCCGGTGATGTCCGCGTGCGAAACGCGGCCGCCGTGCATGATCTGCGCGAAGATGCGGCCACCCTCAGCGTGAACAGCGTCGGTGACTTTCTTCCAGCCTGCGATTTGCTCCTCGGTGACCAGACCGGGCTGCCCCGGGTACGACCGGCCCGCAGGCGTCGGATAGGTTCCTTCGCTGACGATCAGCCCAAGGGAGGCCCGCTGCCGGTAATGCTCAGCGATCAACGAACCCGGCACGCCGTTCTCCCCTGCACGGAGGCGCGTCAGGGGCGCCATCACCAGTCGGTTGGAAAGTTCAAGCTCGCCGAGGGCCAGAGGGGAAAACAGCATGCGCAGTTCCTTTCAGAATGAATCAGGTTCACCTTGGGCAACTGCATGGCGTCTGCAACTATTCCGGAGGAGGCGGACATCACACGGCAAAGTGATGCCAGGCCTCACTCCGGATTGACGTATTTCAGGGCATCCTCGAAGCACTCGCACAGCGCCAACACCGCCACGAGATGGGCTTCCTCGGCGTGAGGAGGATCTGTGTCGATGCAGATTGACTCGTTCACCGACTGCGCGAGGTCCTTGGATTCCTTGCCCGTAAGCGCCCAAACCAGCGCACCTTTTGACTTAGCGGCCGCGGCAGCCTCCCGGAGGTCCTCGGTGATGCCCTTCGCAGCGAGCAGGACCACGATGTCACCCCGGCGCACCTGGCTGGATATCTGAGCACCCATACTTCCGGTGGAGCCGTTCGAGCCGGCAACGGCTTTGGTGATGGAGATGGCTTTGAAACCGGCACCATCCACGGGATCGTGGGCATTCAGCTCCGATGTGAACCTCTGCGCTTCATGCGAAGAGCCGTCACTGCCGGCGGCGAAGACGGTGCCGCCACGCAACCGGACACGGGCCAACTCTTCGCCCCACTCAGCAAGCCGCGACGACTCCCGGCGCAGGGCCGCCACGGCGGGGCCGATCTCGCCCAAGTGCCCCAACACCACGTCTACCGCATGCCGATTCGGCTTCGATCCAGTAGAGCGCATCGCTTGACCTGTCCGCCTCACCACGATACTCACTTCCCTACCTCCGGTCTTCCCTGAACCTACAATTTCCTGTCACCTTCACGAGGGGTGCCGTCACGGCCGCTGCGGTCGCGGGTGAGCCGCTCCCCCTCGGCAATGTTTGACCGATCGCGGTCAGCGTCAGCACGCTGCGCATCGCGCGGACCTTCCGCGCCATGCGCGCCCTCAGCGTCACGCGAGCGGTCAGCGTCACGCGAGCGGTCGGCGTCGTGCGAGCGGTCGGGGTGCGAGTTCGGATCCAGCTTGTCGGCGTGACGAAGATGTTCCTCGACGCGCTCGTGGGCTTCTCCTGCTTTGTTCGCGTGCTGTTCCGCTTGCCTGCGGAGCCGGTTAGCCTCAACTTCTGCCTGTAGCGCGGCGGCCTCGGCCTGGGCTGCCTCGGCTTTGGCTTGGTGAGCGCCGATGGCTTCCTCGGCCGCCTTCTCGCGCAACTCCTCGGCCCGATGGCGGTTGACTTCGGCTTTTTTGCGTCGCCCGATGACAATTGCGACGATCACAACGGCGATGACGACGACGGCCAGCACGATGATCAGTACCAGTGTTCCTGTATCCATGTGCGTTACCTCCCTGGTGAGCGGCTTGAGTGGGCGCCGCTCGTGGCCCGCGTTGGGTTTAGTACGTGAAATCCTTGGTCCCTGAGATTGCGTAGATGTCGCGCCCTCAGGTGTCCTCAAGACGACGTGTTCTCAGACGGGCAGCTCCATCCGGAAGCCGCACCTGCACTGGATGACACGGGTCTTCAGGTAAACATCGAGCAGTCCGTCGTCCACGTCTTCGGTGGTCATGGGCGCATAAACGCTGCGGGCCGAGGATTCGGCGAAGGCCATGGGCTCGCCGCAGTGAAAATACTGTCCGCCGAATTGGAGCAGGCCGGACCCGTTTCCGCTTCGGTTGAGGACTGCGGCAACGTCTCGGAACGGCGCGCTGTGAGCATAGGATGCCTCGCAGGCCTGGCACGTGTAGGACACCCAGACGGCCAATTCGCCTGCATGCGGTTCGATGGATTCGATAGTTTCCAGCTTCAGGCGATCATTTGACCCGCAGCGGCCGCAGCTGAGCGCCTTGGGAGGTAAATGCGACACGCCTCCGGAAACCAGCGGATTCTTCATGATGGACAACGCGATCACTCCTCGGTCAGCTCTGCCCGAAAACTCTCTCCCTCCTCCATCTTAACACTAGTAATCAGGGTGCTTATTACTTTCAGCCTCCAGTGGCTTCGTGGCGCTCCCGCCCGCTGTTCATCGCCGTCGGCGTTAAGGGCCTGCGGCCTTGTGCGCAGATGCCATCTCTGCTTCGCTGGGAAGGTCTCCAGCAGCGAGGGACCTACCCAGCCGTAACGCAGGGAGCATCAATCGTGAAAGCAGTGACATGGCAAGGCCGGCGCTCACTCAGCGTCGAAGACGTCCCCGATCCCTTCATCCTGGAACCCACGGATGCGATTGTCCGGATTACCTCCACAGCCATTTGCGGCTCCGACCTTCACCTCTATGAAGTCCTTGGCCCCTACATGCATAAGGGCGATGTGATTGGTCACGAACCCATGGGAATCGTGGAGGAAGTGGGCTCTGAAGTCCATCGGCTGAAAAAGGGCGACCGGGTGGTGGTGCCGTTCAATATCTCCTGCGGTCATTGCTACATGTGCAACCAGGGCCTTCAATCGCAATGCGAAACCACTCAAGTGACAACCAAGGGGTCAGGGGCAGCGCTCTTCGGCTACTCCGAACTTTATGGCTCCGTTCCCGGCGGACAGGCTCAGTATCTGCGCGTTCCCTTCGCGGATTACGGCCCCGTCAAAGTCGATTCCGATGCCCCGGACGAGCGCTACTTGTTCCTCTCGGACATCCTGCCCACGGCATGGCAGGCGGTGGAGTACGCGAACGTACCGGACGGTGGCACCTTGACCGTGCTCGGGCTCGGCCCCGTGGGCCAGTTCGCTGCAAGGATAGGCGTCCACAAGGGCTTCCGCGTGATCGGTGTGGACCCGGTACCGGAGCGCCGAGCGATGGCGGAGGCCCATGGCGTAGAGACCATGGACTACAGCTCCCATGTGGCCGAGCAGATCCGCGAGCAGACACTGGGCCGCGGCCCCGACTCCGTGGTGGATGCAGTCGGCATGGAAGCTCATGGATCCCCGGTGGCATCTTTCCTTCACCGGGCGGTCTCGCTGCTCCCGGACAAGCCGGCGCAGGCCGCCATGGAAACCATGAGCGTTGACCGGCTTGCCGCGCTTCACACCGCCGTGGACTTGGTGCGACGTGGCGGGACCATCTCCCTGAGCGGCGTGTACGGCGGCCAGGCAGATCCCATGCCCCTCATGACCATGTTCGACAAACAAATCCAGCTACGGATGGGGCAATGCAATGTGCGTAACTGGACTGACCAACTGCTCCCCTTGGTAGAGGACGACGCCGATCCGCTGGGAGTCATGCATCTGGTCACCCACACCGGCTCCCTTGATGAGGCACCGGCACTGTATGAGAAGTTCCAGAAGAAGCAGGACGGCTGCATCAAGGTGGTCCTCAAGCCCTGACCTCACTTCACTGATCTCACTTCACAGCAGGTCAGGCCAGATGCTTGCCGCCGGTTACGCCAATGATCGAACCGGAGATGTAGCTGGAATCTTCACTGGCAAGCAGCACGTAAGTGCCGGCAAGTTCGGCGGGTTGCCCCGCACGGCCCAGCGGGGTGTCCTGCCCGAACGCCCGGATCTTCTCCTCCGGCTGGCTGGGTGGCTGAAGTGGCGTCCACACTGGTCCGGGGGCAACCGCATTGACCCTTATGCCCTTTGGTCCCAGCGACTCCGCCAAGGAAAACGTCATGCTGTTGATTGCTGCTTTGGTAGCCGCGTAGTCGATCAGCGAAGGACTGGGGTGGTAGCCCTGGATGGACGAGGTGTTGATGATCGCAGCACCGGGCTGCAGGTGAGGGATGGCGGCTTTGGTGAGCCAAAAGAGGGCATAAACGTTGGTCTTGAAGGTCCGGTCGAACTGCTCGGAATCGAGGTCCTGCAGCCCATGCCTGGTGGTCATGTGAAAACCGGCGTTGTTCACCAGGACGTTCAAGCCGCCAAATCCGGCAACGGTCCTGGCGATGACCTCCTGGCAGAATTCTTCATCCCGCAAGTCCCCGGGAAAGGCGAGGGCCCTGCCCCCGGCGTCCTCAATCAGCTGGACCGTGTGCTCGGCGTCCCGCTCTTCTTCGGGCAGGTACGTAAAGGCAACATCCGCCCCTTCGCGGGCGAAGGCAATGGCCACGGCTTTTCCGATCCCGCTGTCCCCGCCGGTAATCAAGGTCCGCCTGCCCAGCATGCGGTTATGCCCCACATAGCTTTGCTCGCCGTGATCCGGCCTGGGATTCATGGCCTCGGTCCAGCCCGGGTAATCCTGGGTCTGCGGCTCGAATTCCCCGGACGGGTATTTCGTCCGGGGATCCGGGTCCTCGTCCTCAGCTTCCTCGGCGCCCGTGAGTACTGTGGTGGCCAAGGACAAGGCAATGTCCTCATCAAGCTCGGTGGATTGTTCTGCTTCTTCGCGGGCATCGTCCTGAACCATGGGCTCAGTCTAAGCAGGCTGACTTTCTCCGGGAATGAGTGCTCGGTCGGCATTCAGGAAGTACCCAGAATTGCTCGTTAGCCTAGCAATTGTCAGTGTTGGATTACATCGAAGGAGATCGCATGGGACTCGGAGACAAAATCAGCAACAAGGCCCAGGAAGTTTCCGGCAAGGCGAAGGAAGCCTTGGGAGACGCCACGAACAACGAGAAACTGCAGGCCGAAGGCGTCGCTGATCAGGCGGCTGCCAAGACCAAGCAGGCGGGCGAGAACGTCAAGGACGCCGCGAAGGACGCCTTCGACAAGTAAGCCCCACAGCACTAACCACACAGCACAATGCCCCGGCTCCCCTGATGGGAAGCCGGGGCGTTTGCGTACCCAAGTAGGTAGCAGATGAGGTCGTTGTGAGCTCTCAGAACGACCTGATCTGCGACTCAGTTGGGTCAGCGGGGCTACTTCTGGGCCGGGAGCACCAGCTCGCCCGACTTGTCCGTGGACAAGGCGAGGGACGAGATGTACTGGGGTTCCCCGTCGGGCCCGTCGTGACCTGACCGGAGCATGTCCGGGCGTTCGAACTCGAGGCCGGTGACGTGGCAGAGGAGCTTGGCGTCGCTGGGGTTGCCGTCGGCGTCGAACATGGGCAGGTCAATGCCGTCGTCGGTGCGGCGCAGGTAGTACCGGCCCTTGGTGGCCAAAGCCAACACGGGCGGCAGCACCAAGGCCAGACCCACAGCGAAGATCGGTGAGAACGGCTGGACGGCTGCACCGAACGCTCCGAAGAACACCGCGATGGAAACCCCTGCCGAGACCAACATGGACACAAAGCCCACCGGGTTCACTGCGTAGAGCATCCCGCGCCGGAACTCAGGAACCTTGGGCGAGATCTTCAGCAGGTACTTGTTGATGGCGATGTCCGAGGCCACGGTGACAACCCAGGCCATGGCGCAGTTGGCGTAGAAGCCCAGGATGGTGTTCAGGAACTCGAACATATTGGACTCCATGAGGATCAGCGCGATCACCAGGTTGACCACAACAAACACCATGCGGCCCGGGTAGGTCTTGGTGATGCGCGTGAAGGAGTTGGTCCAGGCCAGCGAGCCGGAGTAAGCGTTGGTGACGTTGATCTTGATCTGAGAAATGACCACCAGCACCACAGCCAAGGTCATGGCGAGCCAGGCCGGCATCATCTCTTCGTAGACGCCCAGGAACTGGTGCACCGGTTCATTCGCGGAAGAAGCAGCTGCGGGGTCGAGCTTGGCGATGAGGTAGATGGCGATGAACAGGCCAATGATCTGCTTGATGGCCCCGAAGATGACCCAGCCCGGTCCGGCGAGGATCACTGCGCGCCACCAGGCACCCTTGTTTTCGGCGGTCTTGGGCGGCATGAAGCGGAGGTAGTCGATTTGCTCGGCGATCTGCGCCATGAGGGACAGGCAGACGCCGGCGGCCAGCATGACGGAGGCCAGGTTGGGGCCACCCTCGCCGGATGCACCGGTGAAGGCGAAGAAGGCATCGATGCTTTCGGGGTGGGACAGGAGCAGGTATCCCACCGGAACCACCATGAGCAGCAGCCACAGGGGCGTGGTCCACACCTGCAAAGTAGCGAGCGTCTTCATTCCGTAAATCACCAGCGGAATGATGATGATGGTGGATACCGCGTACCCGATCCACTGCGGAATGCCCAGGCCCAGCTGCAGGCCTTGGGCCATGATGGAGCCTTCGAGGGCGAAGAAGATGAACGTGAACGTGGCAAAGATGATGTTGGTGACCACTGAACCGTAATAGCCAAAGCCCGAGCCACGCGTGATCAGGTCAAGATCGATGTTGTAGCGGGCCGCGTAATAAGCCAAGGGGAAGCCGGTGGCGAAGATGATCACTGCGGCAACGATGATGCCAAAAATCGCATTCACCGTTCCGTACGCGATGCCGATGTTCGCGCCGATGGAGAAGTCGGCCAGGTACGCGATGCCGCCCAGGGCACTGGTGGCCACCACCCCGGCGCTCCACTTCCGGTAGGAACGCGGGGCGAACCGGAGGGTGTAATCCTCCAGGCTCTCCTTGGCGGCGCTCATTGCATCTGCGTTGCCTTGCTCCGTTGAAACGGAGCCGGCGGTCCCGACGGCGGTTCCAGCCGCCGTCGTCGGCTCCAATGTTGCGGTACTCGTCTTGTTCTCACTCATTCGTGGTCGCTTTCGTCCGGGGAGGGTGCCTCGCCCACGACGCTAGTAACGCGACGCGTCAATTCAGTCACGTCCATGTTTCACAGCTGTAACTTCTGTATCAGCCGCCCCGCGCGGCCAGCACCAAAATCCAGCTCCGCGGTTTGTGCGCACCCCACAAAATCGCTCTCCACCTGCACCGATACCGTCAAGGACATGAGCACCCAAGCACACCGGGGAACCCGGGAAACATCTGCCTATGCCATCCTGGACACCGCCCGAGAGCAAGTCCTCGGACGCGGAGAGGGATTGAACGAGGCACAACTCATCGAGGTCCTTGAGCTTCCCAACGACGCCATCCCCGCAGCACTGCAACTAGCCCATGAAGTCCGCCTTGAGCACTGTGGTGAGGACGTTGAGGTGGAAGGCATCATCTCCATCAAGACCGGTGGCTGCCCCGAAGACTGCCATTTCTGCAGCCAGTCCGGCCTGTTCGACTCCCCCGTTCGGGGCGTCTGGCTGGACATCCCCGAACTCGTTAAGGCGGCCAAGGAAACCGCTGCCACCGGAGCCACGGAGTTCTGCATCGTCGCAGCCGTGCGCGGGCCCGACATCAAGCTCATGAACCAGATCAAGTTCGCGATCGACCGCATCAATGAGGAAGTGGACATCAACATTGCCTGTTCGCTCGGCATGCTCACGCAACGCCAAGTGGACCAGCTGGCCGAATGGGGCGTGCACCGGTACAACCACAACCTGGAAACGGCGCGCAGCTACTTCCCCGAGGTAGTGACCACCCACAGCTACGAAGAACGCCTGGAAACCTGCGCCATGATCAAGGCCGCCGGCATGGAACTGTGCTGCGGTGCCCTGATCGGAATGGGCGAATCGCTGGCGCAGCGGGCAGAGCTGGCCGCACAACTCGCTGCCCTGGAACCGCACGAGGTCCCGCTGAACTTCCTGAACCCCCGCCCTGGCACGCCCTTGGAAAACCAAGGAATCATGGACGGCAAGGACGCCCTCCGCGCCATCGCCGCGTTCCGGCTCGCCATGCCGCGCACCGTCCTCCGGTACGCCGGCGGCCGTGAACTGACCCTCGGCGACCTCGGTACCCGCGAGGGTCTCCTCGGTGGCATCAACGCCGTCATTGTGGGCAACTACCTCACCACGTTGGGCCGACCCGCCAACGCCGACCTCAATCTCCTGGTGGAGCTGAATATGCCCATCAAGGAATTCCAGAAGTCGCTGTGAACGCTGCGGTGTCACAGCAGTTCTGCGGTCACTGCGGCGGTGGTCGCACTGACGGCACCGCCGGCGGCGCTTTCGGCACCGACGGTGAGGGCCCGACGTCGGACGCTCACCATAGCTGCCAACAGCACCTGGCGATGGAGCCGCCGCGCTTTTGCCCGCAGTGCCGCCGGCGCATGAAAGTGCAGGTCACGCCTTTGGGATGGACCGCGGAGTGTTCCCGCCACGGCTTGACGAGTTTTTGTACAGATTCCGCCCCTCAAAGCGCATCATAAGGGCGGTATCTGTACAAAAACTCCCTGGGTAGGCTGGATGCATGGCCGAGAGCCGGGACCTTCTGACGCGGGAGCAACGTAGCCGCAACATGTCAAAAATCCGCGGAAAGGACACCAAACCTGAGCTGCTGGTCCGTAAGCTCCTGCACGCGAAGGGCTACCGGTACCGGTTGCACGGACAGTCGGGCGCAAGAAAACTGCCGGGCCGCCCGGATCTGGTGTTCGCGGGGCGGCGCAAGGTCATTTTCGTCAATGGCTGCTTCTGGCACTTCCACGACTGCACAGCCGGGCAGCGTGCTCCGGCAGCAAATGCGGAGTTTTGGGAAGCCAAGAGAACACGGACCCGCGAAAGGGACGCACTGCAGCGGGAACAGTTGGAAGCTGACGGCTGGCAGGTGTACACCGTGTGGGAGTGCCAGCTCAAGGACAAGTCCGTTCTTGGGGACAGGCTGACGGCATTTCTGGAATCCGCAGCGGACTGAATCAAGGCGTGGGCTAGGGTGCGGCGGTGGTGGGTGCGGAGTTGACTGCTTGATCGGTGACAGTGGTGTGGGAACTCTGCTGCCACAGCGAGAAGGCAGCTGACCCTCCAATGCCCAGCAGGACCGTCATGCAGACCACGATGATGACCATAAGGCCCAGCGAGGGGCGAGCAGCACTGTCCACGTTGATCCCCGTTCCCTGATTCAGCCTGGACACACCCAGATCTGCTTTTAACTACTTTGTGGGGGCTGGATCAAGAGTGCCTCTGAGTCCGCTCAAGATTGGATCAATCTTTGGATTTATGGCGTTGCGGCAGTTCCACGGGTCCTACTGTTGAATCGTGAATCTATTGTTTGGAGGCAGGAGGGGTTTGGTGTCCGAGTACGACGAGTGCACCGATGCCCTGGTGGATCGCACCGTCCTCACCGAACTCCAAGCCGAGCTTGGCGGCGACCATGCCATTATCAACACCTTCGTGCGCAATTATGTGGAGCTTCTGCCGTGGCGGGTGGGCCGGCTCCACCGCGCGCTGGAAAAGCTGGACATTGACGACGCCATGGACGCTGTCCTGAGCCTGAAGACCTCCAGCCACATGGTGGGCGCCATCTGCATGAACCGCCTGGCAACGGAGTTGGAAATCAGCATCAGGCTCCTGCCGAACGCAGACCATTTGGACGAACTGGCCGCGCAGGTCCATGAGATCGACCGCTTCGTGTCCGGCACCATCCAGGAGCTTGAAACGAAGGTTGAGTAAGCATAGCCGCCGAGCCCTTGCACGCGTCCTTGCCCAAGTAGGTAGCAGATCAGGCCGTTCTCAGCGGGCGGTTTCTAGCGGTTATCGCAACAGGAAGGTTCTGATCATCTCATTGGGGGTGCAGAAGTCGAATCGTTGGCGGGGTCTGTC
>NZ_JBIVTF010000028.1:13561-17226 GCF_044756605.1 Paenarthrobacter sp. NPDC091711 | reverse complement strand
CGAACTCAACGACAGACCCCGCCAACGATTCGACTTCTGCACCCCCAATGAGATGATCAGAACCTTCCTGTTGCGATAACCGCTAGAAACCGCCGCTCCAGAACGGCCTCAACTGCTACCTAGTTGGACACCATCAGCTGTGCGAGCACCTGCGCCGGCTTGTTGGTGGTGATTTCATGGATCCCGAGGCCCTGGCACAGGGCCACGTCCTTCTCCGAGTCGACGGTCCACACCCGAAAGACCCGTCCCGCCTCCAACCAGCGCTGAACGTTGCGCGCGTGCTCCCGGATGTAGTCGATACCCGGACCGGCAATATGAACTTCACCTGCATCCAGGACCCGTTCGGCCTCGAGCTGGGTTGCCCGCATAACGTTTGCCACCGCCCCGCCCGTCAGGAACCCGAGGCCTAGCTCCTGCCGGATCTCTTTCACGGTGAAGTCATCCACCAACTGGCAGATGTATTCCTTGGGAACGCTCTGTAACAAGCGCTGAACGGAGTCCGTATCAAAGCTCATGAAGGAGATCCGGATATTCTCCAGCCGGGACTCCTCAGGCGTCCAGCCTTCCTCCTCCAGCAGGGCAAGAACACGGTCCTCCAATTTCAGCCCGTACGGACTGGGGTGCTTGAGTTCAATAGCCAAACCAATGTCACGCCCTGCAGCACGGAGGATATCCAGTAGCTCCGGCAACGTCAGGAATTGATCGGATACTCCCCCATACACGTCCGGAATCCGCGCACCCTTCCACGACGAGAAATCCAACGCCCGGAGCTGCTCCAGTGTGTGTTCACCAACCGGGCCCGTGCCAGTGGATGTCCGGTCCAGATTCGCGTCGTGCAGCAGCACAACATGTTGGTCCCGGGTCAGGTGGACGTCGCACTCCACACCGTCGGCGCCGTCGGCAATGGCTTTCAGATAGGCGGCCCTGGTGTGCTCGGCAAAGGCGGCACTGGCACCGCGGTGGGCGTAGACCTTGGGCCGGCTCGGGGCGAAGTCGTCGCTAGTCATGCAGACACGTTAGCCCACCCCGCTGCTCTCCCGGGGGCTACGCTGGGCTAATGCAGGTGAACTCTGAACAAATCCCAGCCGAAGACCTCACCAAGCCAACACCGGCGGCAGGTTCCGCCCCCGCACGCGGCCGTTCCGCCGTCGTCGAACTTTCCGCTGGCGACCTCGAGAAGGCCGCTGCGTTGCTCCGCATGAAACGGCTGGCCCTGGCTCTGCTGATCGCCATGGCGGTGATCTTCACGGTGGCGTTCGCGTTCCAGAAGCAGTACCCGTGGCTTGAATACGTCCGTGCGGCGGCCGAAGGCGGCATGGTGGGTGCACTGGCCGACTGGTTCGCGGTCACGGCACTGTTCAAGTACCCCATGGGCCTGAAAATCCCGCACACCGCCATCATTCCGCGTCGTAAGGACCAGATCGGCGAATCGCTCAGCGACTTCGTCGAGAGCAATTTCCTGTCCCAAGAGGTTGTGCAGGAGAAGTTGGCCAGCATCGACATTGCCCGCAAGGCAGGCACCTGGTTGTCAGCACCTGGCGGTGCAGAGCGCGTAGCCAAGGAAGGCGGCGCGGTGATCCGGGGTGCGTTCACAGTACTGAACGACGATGACGTCCAGTCGGTGATCGAAGGCATGGTCCGCAAGCACCTGCTCACCCCGCCCTGGGGACCGCCCGTGGGCCGGATGGCCGAGCGCATCTTCGCTGACGGCCACCACCACACCTTGGTTGACCTCCTGGTTGACCGCGCGGCCGACTGGGTGGACGCCAACCATGCAACGGTTAACAGGCTCGTCTCGGATCGCTCGCCCCTCTGGGTGCCCACGTTCGTTGACGGCTTGGTGGGTGACCGCGTGTACGTGGAACTGTCCAAATTCGTTCGTGCAGTGCAGGCGGACCAGAACCACCAGGTACGGCAGTCGATCGACGCCTACCTCGCAGATCTTGCCCAGGACCTGCAACACGATCCCGCCATGATCGAGCGCGCCGAATCCATCAAGGCCCAGATCCTCGGCGACCCCGAGGTCCGCGAACTGGCGTCCCGCACCTGGGGAACGGTGAAGACTGCGCTGCTCAACGCAGTAGACGATCCCGACAGCGAACTGAGCCAGCGCTTCAAGAGCGCCGTCCGCGATTTTGGCCACCGACTGGTCAACGACGACGAACTGGCCGGCAAGGTCAACACCTGGATTGGCGACGCTGCCGGGTATCTGGTGAACACGTACCGTTCGGACATCGCCGGCGTCATTTCCGATACCGTGGCCCGCTGGGATGCTGAGGAAACATCGCAAAAGATAGAGCTTCAGGTGGGTAAGGACCTCCAGTACATCCGCATCAACGGAACCGTGGTGGGTGCGCTGGCCGGCTTGGCGATCTTCACGGTGGCGCACCTCCTGTTTGGCTAAGGCTCTGGAGCTATGAAGTCTGCCTTGGTAGCTTCAACCCATGCCTATCAAACTTGAAAACGTCGGTATTGCAGTCCGGGATCTCGAAGAAACCATCGCCTTCTTCACGGATCTGGGGCTCACAGTCTTGGGCCGGGATACGGTCAGCGGTGAGTGGGCCGACACCGCCGTGGGGTTGGACGGCAACCACGCAAAAATTGCGGTGCTCCAAACCCCGGACGGCAAAGGCCAACTCGAGCTCTTCGAATACCTCCACCCTGACGCGATAGAGACGGATCCCACCCTTCCCAACGAGATCGGCATGCATCGCGTGGCTTTCTCGGTTGACGACATCGACCACGCCCTTGAGATAGCCGCCAAGCACGGATGCCACCCGCTGCGCGGTGTGGCGAACTACCAGGACGTCTACAAGCTCACGTATCTTCGCGGCCCCAGCGGGATTCTGGTCATGCTGGCGCAGAAACTCTAAGGGGAGACACGGTCATGCTGACGCACGTCGCTGAAGGCGTTCTGGTTCACGAGAGCGAATTCATCCAGAGCAACTGCACGCTGGTGCAGGGCCGGGACGGCGTGCTGCTGATCGATCCCGGCATCACGGCCAGCGAGATGGCCGTGATCGCGGAGGACCTTCACCGCTTGGGCCAGCCGGTGGTGGCAGGCTTTTCCACGCACCCTGATTGGGATCATGTGCTGTGGCACCCTCCTGCCCGCCGGGGCCGCTGAAATTCCCTGGGACGGACCCACCGTCCGCATTCTGGAGCACCAGGCACACGCACCAGGCCATGCCGCGCTCTTGATCGAAGAACGCGGCGTCCTCGTGGCTGGTGACATGCTTTCGGACATCCTGATGCCATTCCTCGACCTTGAGGCAACGGATCCACTCGCTGACTACCTCGAAGCGTTGCGGCAGTTCGGGGCCGTGGCCGGCGAAGTTGTTGCTGTGGTCCCCGGACACGGTTCCGTGGGCGGAGCTGAGCAGCTGCGGGAGCGCATCGCCATGGACCGCGCGTATGTGCAGGCACTTCAGAAAGGCCGTGATCCCCAAGACCCGCGCGTAGGCCCGGCGGCACCCCTGTACTGGTTGGCCGATGTGCATTCCTGGCAACTGCAGCGGCTGGCCGAGAGAGGGAAGAACTGAGTCTTCTGGACGCTGCCGGTCAGAGGACTGCGGTCATGATGTTCCAGCCTTGGCCGGCCTGAACACGCGCAAGCCAACCACCAGCACCATTACCCGGATACAGCCACAGGGTCCCGGAGGTGT
>NZ_JBIVTF010000028.1:0-13463 GCF_044756605.1 Paenarthrobacter sp. NPDC091711 | reverse complement strand
GTCACGGGCGAGGACATCGGAATGCCCATCACCATTGAAATCACCCGGACCCGTAACCGACGTCATGACATTCCAACCCTGACCGGCCTGAACACGGGCAAGCCAACCACCAGAACCGTTGCCCGGATAGAGCCACAGGGTCCCGGAGGTGTCACGGGCGAGGACATCGGAATGCCCATCACCATTGAAATCACCCGGACCCGTAACCGACGTCATGACATTCCAACCCTGACCGGCCTGAACACGCGCAAGCCAACCACCAGCACCATTGCCCGGATACAGCCACAGGGTCCCGGAGGTGTCACGGGCCAGGACATCCGCATACCCATCACCATTGAAATCACCCGGACCCGTAATGGAAGTCATCACATTCCAACCCTGACCGGCCTGAACACGAGCAAGCCAACCACCAGAACCGTTACCCGGATAAAGCCACAACGTCCCCGAAGAATCACGGGCCAGGACATCCGCATACCCATCACCATTGAAATCACCCGGACCCGTAATCGACGTCATCACATTCCAACCCTGACCGGCCTGAACACGAGCAAGCCAACCACCGGCACCGTTACCCGGATACAGCCACAACACACCCGAAGAATCACGGGCCAACACATCAGCATGACCATCGCCGTTGAAGTCGTTTTTCTGTGTACCTGGTCCCGGCTCGACATGGAGGGCTGAGACGGTATTGCTATCAGAGTTGGCTACATAAACAATGCCGGTGTCCTTGTTGAGGGCCAGCGCAATGGGACCTGCACCGACGGGGACCCTCTTGGTGGTGTTGCTGGCACCATCCAACACCGTGACAGTATTCGTAGGATAATTCACGGCGAAAAGTTGGTTGGTGGATTCATTGACAACCATGTCCATCGCTGAAGAGCCG
Source organism: Paenarthrobacter sp. NPDC091711 (assembly GCF_044756605.1). NCBI lineage: Bacteria > Bacillati > Actinomycetota > Actinomycetes > Micrococcales > Micrococcaceae > Paenarthrobacter > Paenarthrobacter sp. NPDC091711. The sequence goes on along the minus strand of NZ_JBIVTF010000028.1, from coordinate 12,577 downwards.
AAACTCTTTTCCACCACAGAGAGAGACGTGCCGTCGATAATGGCACCTACATCAAGGTAGTTAGCGGCGAATATTTTGTTGGTGGTTGAATTCACGGCGAGTGACCATGGGGGAATCGGAAGGCTGATGGTTGATGTTGCGTTTGAGGCACCCTCGATCACAGTCAGGGATCCGCCGTAGCTGTTCGGTACGTACACCTTGTTGGTAGCGACATTGACCGCGGGGTCCCTGGGACCCTCTCCCGTGGGGACTGTAACGGTCTCATTCGAGAGTCCGTCGATGATCGTCACAGTGTTGGAGTAGTGGTTTGTAACGTAAACCTTATTGATTGCATCATTTACCACTAGATCCGTCGGCATATAGCCGGTAGCAACAGTCGTCGTTGTGTGGGTAAGACCATCAAGGACTGTCACCGAACCCGCCCCACCATGGGCGACGTACACCTTGTTCGTTTTGGTATTGACAGCAATGTCACCAGGCTGAGTTCCTACCGGAACGGTGACGGTGGTATTTGTTGCGCCATCGATCACAGTCACCGAATTACCGTCACTGTTTGCCACGTACGTTTTGTTGGTGACGGGATTAACTACGAGGGCGACTGGCCTGGCACCGGCACTCACAGCCGTAGTGCTATTCGTGGACCCATCAATGACCGTGACGGAGCTATCACCGGAATTTGCTACATATATCTTGTTGGTCTTCTCGTTAACTGCCACTGCTAGGGGCTTGTTCCCTGTTTGAATCGTGGCGGGCAAGTCCGGTGCGGCATGGGCCGGGGTATTGAACGGAGAGAGCGTGGAACACGCAACAAGGATGGCAGTCGTGGCCACAATAGAGGGCAGTAAACGAGGCATGATCCTGAGATTACGGTAGAGATCCCCGTTTTATGGTCACTGGGTCAAGAAACGCAGTAAAAGTTATCTTTTATGACTGCATTCCCCGCCTCAGAGGTAGTTACTGCGGCTCAGCCCAAAAGATGCACCATTTGCCCAGGCCTGGCTTGGCCGATCAGGTCCACGTCCTCGTCCCGGACCACTGCGATGACCGGGGACTCGGCAGTATCCGGGTGGCCGGCCAGTGCAACAATAGGAAGGCCCGACGGCGGCAGCAGGACAGAGCCCGATACCAGCGGTTGGCGCTGGTGTTCTTCGGCGGCGGCATCCAAGGAAGCAGCAGAACCGTCAAGTGGTCGGCCAGCGAGTCGCGCACCCACTCGATCCGATTTCGGCGAGAGGATCCAGGGTTCACTGGTCAATCGAAGCCACGTACCGGCGTCGAAATTCGATGCCTGAGGCCCGCGCGAAACCCTGACCACCACTGGGCGTTCCGGATCCACAGCACGCCGGGCGGGGTGGTTCACGTCGGGGAAACCATGGCCAAGCGGCCGCCCGAACGTCAGAGTCGCACCAGCGCGTAGCGCCTTCTCTTGCGCTGGCTCTCCGTGCGCCATAATTCCGCCTTGGACCCCCACGTAGTAACGGAGACCAAACAGGGCAGGGCCGAACTCAAGCACTGCTCCGGGAGGGACACGAACCGCTTTGTTCAGTGGAAGTTCCTTGCCGTTGAGGGTCACCACGCCCTCGGCGCCGGTAACCGCCACGGCCGAGCCCGTCACGAATCTCAGCTTCAGCCCACCCAGCAGCACCTCGAGTCCGGCTGCAGCGTCCGGGTTACCCAACAAGGTATTGGCCAGATGCATGGACGCACGGTCCAGTACCTTCTCCTGGCCGAGAACCAGCGTGCTCGATCCCGACTCCACCACTACCGCACCCATCGGACCTCCCCAGTCACAGGTTTACGGACACGGATTTATGCGAACGCTTCAATCTCAACGCCGGCCTTCTCCAAGCCCTCCCGAACCGCAGCAGCCATGTTCACTGCGCCGGGCGTATCGCCGTGGATGCACAGCGAATCGGCCTGCACCGGCACCACGGTTCCGTCTATGGCCAGCACTTCTTTGCGCGTTGCGAGCCGCACGGCCTGGGCCACGACGGCGTCAGGGTCATGCAATACGGCGCCTTCCTGAGTACGCGGTACCAGCGTCCCGTCCGGGAGATAGGCCCGGTCCACGAATGCTTCGCGGAACACCGGGTGCCCGGATTCCTCAGCGAGCGTCAGCCACGCTGACCCCGGCAAACCCAGGACCGGCAGCCCGGGATCGTAGGCGTGGACGGCCGCCACTACGGCTTCGGCTTGCTCAGCGTCGCGGACGATCCTGTTGTAGAGCGCACCGTGGGGCTTCACATAATCCACTGATGCTCCCACCGCGTGGGCCATGCCGTCCAAGGCGCCCAGTTGGTACAGGACATCTCCGAACAACTCATCGAAGGTCATGTCCAAGGAACGCCGGCCGAAGCCAGCCAGGTCCCTGTACCCCACGTGGGCGCCGACGCGGACATCCAGTTCGAATGCTGCACGGCAGCTGTCCAGCATGGTGAGGGGATCCCCGGCGTGGAAGCCGCAGGCCACGTTGGCGCTGCTCACGATGCGGAACATCGAGGCGTCGTCTCCCATGGTCCAGGAGCCAAAGGACTCCCCCAGGTCAGCGTTCAGATCCACCGTTACCGCCTTCCAGCGTTGTTTTCAGGGCATTCTTTGGTGCGTTCGGGAGCAGCTCGCCCGGCACGGTATCCGGGAGCGGACCGAATGCTTCCTTGGCCGTGGACACCACGGCCCGGCCCATCATCAGGTTGCCTGCACCACCTACCACGGCGCCCACGCCGAACGGCAGGGCGCGTCCGAGGAACGCGGTACCTTGCCGTTTCAGGAGGTTCTTCAGGAACGCACGCTGGATGGAGTCGCGGATGACGCCGAATCCACTACCTGGAATCTTCTTGGTCAGCGTCCGGCCCCACGCGTTGGTCACTCCTTTGCCACGACCCAGCGACTGGCCGCTCAGGGCACCCAGCATGGACGTGCCCTCTTCTCCCAGCATGATGGCCATGACCATGGTTTGAGCGCGAACGGGATCAGTCAGCCGGATACCGTGCAGCTCCGCCAAGGATGACGCATAGAGAGCGGTGGTCTCCAGGAAGCCCACGGTTGCGAGCGCGGATAGTCCCAGCGACGCCGCGGTTCCAATACCAGGCACGACGGCGGTAGCTCCCACCGCTGCACCCCCGCCGGAGATGGCAAGCAGGTAGTGGCGTTCCAGTTTGGCGGCAAGCTGAGCCGGTGAGTCATTGGGGTGCCGGCGTTGAAGCCTGCGGAGGTTTGCCAGGACCAGGGGCCGCTGGACTTCCACGGCCTTCAGCAGCACATTGTGCACTCCGGGCTTGGCGTTGCCTTGGTCGTCAAACACTGCGTTATGGGCTGTTTCCTGGGCGATCTTCACCGCCGGGTTGGGGCGCTTGGGCATCTTCACCTCTCCTTGGCAGTTAGTCGTTTTACGGGGAACTGCTGGCTTCAGCCTATGCCACGCCCTCGCCCTGCGAGTGCCGTTGATGGCCGTATGTGGACAGTATTCCGCGGAGAGCGGACCCCACTTCGGCCATCCTCCAGCGTAAACTGGGATGCACTCACGGAAGCAGTCCAAGCAAGGACAGGAAGTATCCGTTATGAATGCCTCGGACAAGAACGAACATGCCGTCCGGCACCACGCCGACGCCCCGGCGGAGGGTGAAACTGAAGGCTGGGTTCCGCACGATACCGGTTTGCACAGCCAGGACCCCGCAGAAGGTGCGGACATCGACGACGACGACGCCCCGCCGTCGGGCGCTTCATAACCTGGTTCCTCCTGGACTTCGTTCCAGAGACCGGGTGCCAACCACCACGCCAACGCACAGGTTTAGGCTAAGGGAATGGCCTCGCTGAGAGCGTTGCGTCCCTTCGCGCACCGGGAATTCCGGGTGCTGATTTCTGCGCTGTCCATATCCATCTTCGGATCCGGCATGTGGGCGGTGGCGATGGTTTATGAGGTCATCCACCTTGGTGGCGGTCCGCTTGAACTATCCTTGGTTGCCACCGCAGCCAGCATCGGATTGGTGGGCTTTGTCCTGGCGGGCGGTATCGCGGCCGACCGGTTCCCGCAGCGGCTCCTCATCATTGCGGTGGAAGGCGCCAACCTTGCCGTCATTGCCACCATCACAGCACTTGCCATGTTCAATGTCATTCAGCTGTGGCACTTGGCCGTGGGGGCCTTCGTCCTAGGTGTGGGCCAGGCGTTCTTCTTCCCCGCGTATTCGGCCATGCTTCCGCGCATCCTGCCGGCCGACGACCTTCTGGCTGCCAATGGACTGGAAGGAACAGTGCGGCCGGTTTTGCAGCAGGCAGCGGGCCCGGCAATCGCGGGGATCCTGGTGGCGGTGCTGTCCCCGGCCCATGCCGTGGCCGGCGTGGCAGTGTGCCACTTGCTGGCGTTTGGGATTGTGAACCTTCTGAGCCGTCAGGCTTCTGGCCCGGGTGAAACCGTTCCGGACACTACAGCCCCGGGAACCGGCAGATCCTCGCTGATCAAGGACCTCCGGGAAGGATTCAGCTACACCATCCGCACACCGTGGCTTCTGTGGACCCTGATCTGGGCCTGTTTGTCCGTGCTTTTCCTGATCGGTCCCATCGAGGTCCTGCTTCCGTTCGTGGTCCGCGATCAATTGGGCGGCGACTCGAGGACGTTCGGCTTCCTGCTGGCAGTCATGGGGGTAGGCAGCGCCGCCGCCGCGCTGGCCACGGCAACGTTCCGCCTCCCCCGGCGCTACCTGACCGTGATGGTGGTGACGTGGGGGTTGGGAAGCCTGCCGGTTGCTGCGATCGGATTCATGGACAATTTCTGGGTGCTCGGCGCCGCGATGCTCGTCTTCGGTGCCACCGAGGGAGTTGGCATGGTCATCTGGGGGACGCTGCTGCAACGACGAGTGCCACGGCATTTGCTGGGTCGGATTTCAAGCCTGGACTTCTTCGTTTCGCTGGCCTTGATGCCGGTTTCCATGGCCCTTGCCGGACCTGTGGCCGAGGTGGTTCCTCTCTGGCTCATCTTCTTCATCGCCGGTTTGGTGTGCCCCATCATGGCCTTCGTGGCGCTCTTCGCAGCACGCATGATGACCGATGAGATGGAGAACCCCTTGACCTCCACCACCATGGACTCAGAATCTGCAGACACTCAGCCCGACTCTGTGTAGCGTGTGTCCGCACCGCAGTGCTAGCGGGCCCCCGAGGACCGTTCCCCCGGGGCATGTGGTTGGGACGCGAAGATGTTCAAACCCAGGACCCGGGATAGATACGCGGTGGCCTGTTGCCCGCGGACGCTGTTACCGGCAGAGTCGAGCCGCGGCGAGAAGGCCCCGATTCCTGCCTTGCCGGGTGACACCGTGAGCAGCCCACCGGACACCCCGGATTTGCCCGGGAGCCCGATCTCGAAGAGCCATTCCCCGGATCTTTCGTACAGCCCGTTGGCCGCAAGGATGGCAAGGGTGTCCCGGCAGACTTCAGCGGAGACCACCCGCTCGCCACTCACGGGATTGACCCCGCCGTCGGCCAATGTGGCGCCCATGATGGCGAGGTCCCGGGCGCTGACGCGCAGCGAGCATTGCTTGGTGTAAACATCCACTACTTCCAACGGATCGCGGCCCATCCTGCCGTAGCTTTCCAAAAGCCGGGCAATGGCGCGGTTCCGGGTATTGGTCGCGGATTCAGACAGGTAGACCTCCTCATCCAGCATCAGCGTACGGCCTGCGAAAGCCGACAGTCCCTTGTGAATGTTGTCCCACTGATCGTCCGGGGTGGTGCCTGGCACCAGGGCGGTGGTGGCCAGCGCACCGGCGTTGACCATGGGATTCATGGGGTGGCCGTCATTGAGTTCTATTGCCATCACGGAGTTGAAGGCCAAGCCGGTGTTGTTCACGCCCACCAAGTCACCCACGGCAGTGTGCCCGAGGTCCTCACACACCAGGGCGTAGACGAAGGCTTTGGAGATGGACTGGATGGAGAACTCCACCTCGGCATCGCCGGCCACATGCACTCCGCCATCCACCTCCACCACGCAGACGCCGAAGAGATCAGGGTCAGCTTGCGCGAGAACGGGGATGTAGTCTGCCGCGGAGCCGTCACTGCACGCACTGTTCCGCTCGTATGCTGCCGCTACCAGCGAATCGACCTGATCCCAGCCGGGCAATGTTCCGGTTGAGACTGTCTGTTCCACACCCTCAACATTTGAATCCACCACGGCGTCCCCCACGATTCGTTGAAACTGATGCCCGGACGGGATGCGGTTACTTGCCGGGTACGAGCGTCCCGATCTGATCCCCGCCTTGGCCGAACACCGCCAGCTTCCCGTCTTCCTGGATTTTGGCCGTCGACGCGTTTGAAAGCCAGGTATCCACGCCTTCGCAGGCCATCCGGGTGGAGGCGAAACCTCCGAACGAGATGGTCTTGCCGTCTTCTTTCCACGATCCCCTGAGCCTGTTGCAGCCATCAGTTCCGGTGGCATTGCCATCTGATGTGAGGTCCAGGGAAGGTTGCTTGGTGTCGCTGGTGTCACCCCACGCACCGACGAAAGGACTGGTGCCGCTTCCCGCGCAGCCTGCAATGAAGACGGCAGCAATGAAGGCCAGGGAAACAGCGCGAATGATGCGGGGCTTGGTCTGCGCCATGCGGTCAGTCTAGGTTTACGCACTTCGGCCGTCTACCGGGTCGTGCGGTCGGTCGCGACTCAGACGACCGACCGCACTAGCCCGGTTTACTCAGTGATGGCGCCCCGGGCGGGCCCCAGAACCCGCCACACCCATCACTGACAACTCCGTCGGCGAACCACAACGCGGCCGAAAAGGGCTACGGCACGGACGCGGTTCAACGACTTGGGCACTGGATATGTGCCCTGGCCTGCGGAAACGTGACGCGGACTTATTGGGTAGGTCTTTTCCCTCTGGTTTTCCCATCACTTTCCGGCCGGTCAGAACACACATAAGCAGTAGGAAAAAGTGAGCAACTGACGCCCCCGCAGGAGCAAGATATGAAGTTATCCCAAGGTCCGGCCTTCGCAACCACTGTGTCGTTGACGAGTGCTCCGGACATCCACCTTCTGTACATGGTGGGCCTGGTCTTCGTTGCAGGCATCGCATGGCTGGGCACGGTTGGCCTTCTCCTCTTGCTCGCACCATTGGCCATGCTCTTCCTGGGACGCACCAAGCTCCGCAGGGTCGCAACCGGCGCCGCTGGCCCGGCCAGCGAGCCCGACGGCGGTGGGTCGCCCCCGCCGTCGTCACTCTGCGGCGGCGACCAAGCGGCTCAGTTGTACTAAGGAGCCCAGCACTCAGAACCGTTCGTCAAACTGCCTAGTCCTCAAAGCGCAGTTGGTTGTCACTACTGCCGCTGAGGTTGGCGATGATTTCTGATGCAACAGCATGAAGTTTTTGGTTTCGGTGGCTTGATGCTTTGGTCAGCACGCTGAATGCTTCGTCCTGGCTGCATCGGTTCTGGGCCATGATGACGCCGCAGGCGAGGTCAATGACTGTCCTGGAGGACATCGCCGTCTTCAGGTCGGCGTTGAGTTGCTCCACGGTTTCCACCCTGATGGCCAGGCGCAAGGTACTACCGGCAACATCGGCGAAGGCGGCAGCTTCAGCAATGACAGCATCTGTGAAGGTCCCGGCTGTGGGTGCGAAGAAGTTGATGACCGCCTGAGATGTCTCGCCCAAGTCCATGGGAACACCCAGGGCACTATGGACGCCCTCAGCTGCCAAGGCCTTGCTGTAAAGCGGCCAGTTGGTGTCGGTGCTAACGTCGGCCAGGAGCATCGGACGCCCGGCGTCTAACGCTGCCAAACAGGGGCCCTGCCGAAGTTCCTGTTCAATCTTGTCCAAATACACAGCCCTCTCACTGCTGCCCGCAACAGTGGACGTCCGTTTACGTCGGCGCAACGTCAGGGCGCAGTCGATGTTTTCGCCGGCCACCTTGCTCATGGCATCACAGGCGAAGCCGGTCACGCCATTCAGGATTCCGTGGATGTCTGAACTACCGACCACCAATTCGTGCAGGCTTCTAATGTGTTCGGCACTTCCGGTAGGTTCCATGAGCCTAATCGTAGGAACACTTGGGCCTCCCGTCACCCATTGCCCGGGAAACCGAGGAGAGGTAAAGTTTAAAAAGTAAGGTACCTGATCAAATCACTCCGAGAGCGACCCGCCGCTTGCAACGGGATACCTGCCATGGAAGATCCACGTAGAACAGCGCGAAACCTCATACGGAACCGGACCATCGATATTGAAGACCTGTGGCTCAGGTACTGGGCCCAGGGAGGAAATGCTCCCGTCCTTGAGCTTGACGCCTACGTCTTTGAGATCCAGGAACGGCACCCTTTCGAGCTGCGAATCCTGTCCTGGGCGCTCGAAGACCTCGGCATCGACGCTCCGCTGTGAGGGAGAGAGTCCCCCTACCTGAGACACCGCAGTATCGCTAGCCTTGGCCCATGGAATCCGGATTGGAATCTTGGGGCGAGTTCAATGTGGCGATCGCCGGCGCTGGAGCGGCGCTTGGAGGGCTGCTGATCGTGGCATTGTCTGTGAATATCAAGCAAATCGCCGAGTCGCGTGGACTTGCAGCGCGCGCGGGAGCCTCCATTTCCGCGCTCATCCTCGGAGTGGTCCTGTCCTGCGCGGCGCTCATCCCGGGCCTCGAGCTGTGGACTTTCGGCGTCGTGGTTCTGCTCGGAGCCCTGGCGGGCGGGGTGATCGCTTTCCTGGCCGCCCGCGCCGTCTTGGGCGATGACACCCCGGGGCACCCGCACCGCTGGGATACTCAACACATTGTTTCGTTCGTTTTCCCGCTGGTCATTTACGCAGTGGGTGGCGTGCTCACTGTGCAGTCGCTTTCCGCGGGCCTGGTGATGGTTGCTTTCGGAACCATCATTGCGCTGATCGGCGCAGTGGTTTTTTCGTGGGTGGCTTTGGTGGAGATATTGCGTTGAACGCAACAGAAAGCGTACGACGGCGGGAACCTCCCGCCGTCGTACGCTTTCTGTTGCGAGGTGAATTATCCGGCTTTTCCAGCCAGCGCGACCAGCACGCCTGCGGCAGCGAAGTACTTGTTACTCCCCAGGTCGCGGACGGTTTTGATACCCAGGTCAGCGAGCAGTTCGGCGTGTTTGTCGGTCAGCCCGGCAAGCGCCGACGGCGGGGCCGCCAGGATTTCATCAAGGGTGGAGTTTTCGTAGGCTTTATCGAGTGCTTTGCCCAATTCAACAGAAACAGCCAAGGCATTTCCTTTCATCGATGCGGAACAATTGCAAACGTGCTGTAGACCATTAGCCCTGTCCGGGCCGCATAACGATCAAGATAGCCCACAATGGCGCACATTTGGCACTCTGCACCCCTATGAATTAAATAATCTGCGGAATCACCCTTAGGTGGCGCGCGCTAGAGCGTGGCTGCAGCTGCCAGGTGTCGTCGCTAGAGGTTTTCCACCAGCGAGACGTCCCGGACGGCACCCTTGTCAGCGGACAGCGCCATGGCGGCGTAGGCACGAAGAGCGGGTGAGACGTGGCGTTCGCGGTCTTTCGGCTTGTAACCACCGTTGACTTCGAGCTTTTCGCGGCGCTCGGCGAGGATCTCGTCGGAGACCTGCAACTGAAGCGAACGCTGCGTGATGTCGATGCTGATGATGTCGCCGTTCTCCACCAGGGCGATGGCACCACCGGAGGCAGCTTCCGGGGAGATGTGCCCGATCGACAGGCCCGAGGTACCGCCGGAGAAGCGGCCGTCCGTGATGAGGGCGCACTTCTTGCCCAGGCCGCGGCCTTTGAGGAACGAGGTTGGGTAGAGCATTTCCTGCATACCCGGACCGCCCCTGGGGCCTTCGTAGCGGATGACCACCACGTCGCCTTCCTTGATGGTCTTGTTGAGGATCTTTTCCACGGCTTCGTCCTGTGACTCGCACACGACTGCAGGGCCTTCGAAGATCCAGATGGACTCGTCCACGCCTGCGGTCTTCACCACGGCGCCGTCCACTGCCACGTTGCCGCGCAGCACCGCCAGGCCGCCGTCCTTGGAGAAAGCGTGCTCCACGGAACGGATGCAGCCACCCTCGGCGTCGGTATCCAGTGAGGTCCACTGGTTCGACTGCGAGAACGCGGTGGAGGAGCGCACGCCGCCGGGGGCTGCATGCCACAGCGCCTGTGCTTCCTCAGTGGCTTTGCCGCCACGGATGTCCCAGTCGTCCAGCCAGCCGTCCAGGTCATTGGAGTGCACCGAGTGGACGTTTTTGTGCAGGAGGCCGCCGCGGTTCAGCTCACCCAGCAGGGCGGGGATACCGCCGGCGCGGTGCACGTCCTCCATGTAATAGGTCTTGTCCCCGGCGACGTTCGGGGCCACCTTGGCCAGGCACGGAACCTGGCGGGATTTGGCGTCCATCTCGGCCAGGCCATACTCCACGCCTGCCTCTTGGGCCGCGGCCAGCAGGTGCAGAATGGTGTTGGTGGAGCCGCCCATGGAAATGTCCAGGGCCATGGCGTTGTCGAACGCTTCAGCGGTGGCGATGGAGCGCGGCAGTACAGACTCGTCGTCGCCGTCGTAATAGCGCTTGACAAGCTCGACGACGGTGGCGCCGGCCTTCTCGTACAGCGCCTTGCGGGCGGTGTGGGTCGCCAGCACCGAGCCGTTGCCCGGCAGGGCCAGGCCGATCGCCTCGGCGAGGCAGTTCATGGAGTTGGCGGTGAACATTCCCGAACAGGAACCGCAGGTGGGGCAGGCGTTCTCTTCGATGAGGTTGATGTCTTCATCGGAGATGGATTCGTCAACAGCATCGGCAATTGCGTTCACCAGGTCCAGGGAGCGCACAGAGCCGTCAGTCAAGGTCACGCGGCCGGCTTCCATAGGACCGCCGGAGACGAACACCACGGGGATGTTCAGGCGCAGCGCGGCCATGAGCATGCCCGGTGTGATCTTGTCGCAGTTGGAGATGCAGACCAACGCGTCGGCGCAGTGTGCGTTGACCATGTACTCAACGGAGTCGGCGATCAGGTCGCGGGACGGCAGGGAGTAGAGCATGCCGGAGTGGCCCATGGCAATGCCGTCGTCCACGGCGATGGTGTTGAATTCGCGCGGCACAGCGCCGGCCGCGAGGATCGCGTCGGAGACGATCCTGCCCACAGGGGCCAAGTGAGTGTGGCCCGGAACGAATTCCGTGAAGGAGTTGGCCACGGCGATGATCGGCTTGCCGATGTCCGTGTTGGCGACGCCGGAGGCGCGCAGCAGTGCGCGGGCGCCGGCCATGTTGCGGCCGTGGGTAACTGTTCGTGAGCGTAGTGCAGGCATAAGTACCATCCTGCTGTTCTTCTATGACGGGCGGAAGACGGTGTTGCTACTAGTAGTGAAAGTACCAGAGTAATAGTGTTGAGTGCGTGAAAGATGAGAGGCGCAAGGAGCTGGGGCTATTCCTCAGGACGCGCCGCACCCAGGCCCTACGTTCCGATTACGGCCTTCCCCCGGTGGGTCGATCCCGTGAGCGCGGCCTACGCCGGGAAGAGATCGCCTTCCTGTCCGGCGTGAGTGTCACCTGGTACACCTGGCTGGAACAAGGCCGGGATATCAGTCCCTCACGGCAGGTCCTTGAATCCATTGCGCGGGCCCTGCACCTTTCGGACACCGGGCTGAGCTACGTGCTGTCTTTGGGCGGCTATTCATCCGCGCCGCCTAAAGGACCCGTGGCGGCCGATGCTCCTGCGCATGTGCAGCGGCTCCTGGACGCCTTGGATCCTAATCCCTCCTACGCTTTGTCCCCGGACTGGGGCATTGCCGGCTGGAATCGGGCTTATGAGGCGCTGTACCCCAACATCGGTACGTTCGATGCCTCGGACCGGAACCTGCTGTGGCTGGTGTTCACCGACCCCTTCATCCGCAACCTTCTCCCTGATTGGGACGTCACCAGCAAGCGATTCCTGGCTGAGTTCCGAGCCGAAACCGGGCAGCGCTTGGGCGACCCCGATGTTGAGTACCAGGTGGAGCGACTCAAGGAAGCAAGCCCCGAATTCCAGGAAAGCTGGGACCGCTACGACATCCTGGGCTTCGAATCCCGCGAGCGCCAGTTTCACCACCCTGCAGTTGGCGTGCTGCACATGGAACATCACCAGGTCTCCCCCTCGGACAGGCCGGACCTGCACATCGTGGTCTATACCCCGGCGCCGGGGAGCGACGCCGGGGAACAGATGCAGCGATTGATGGGCCTGGGTAAAGACGGCTGATCGGTCCAGGTAAATAACTCACCCAACCACGTGGATGGCTTCACCGCGTTCCAGGAATACTCAGCTTCGGAGTGTCTTGAGCTACCTTTTTTGGTTGGTCACTTTGAGTGACAGCTACGTCGTCTTGCCGACCGATCCGAGCTGCTGGGCGGCTTCGACGATGCGCGCGGCCATGCCGGCTTCGGCGGAAGCGCCCCAAACGCGGGGATCATAGGTCTTCTTGTTGCCCATTTCGCCGTCGATCTTCAGGACGCCGTCGTAGTTGGAGAACATGTGGCCGGCCACCGGGCGGGTGAACGCGTACTGGGTATCGGTATCGATGTTCATCTTGATCACACCATAGGAAACGGCGTCAGCGATTTCCTGCTCGGTGGAGCCCGAACCGCCGTGGAAGACCAGATCAAACGGGTT
>NZ_JBIVTF010000027.1:0-20483 GCF_044756605.1 Paenarthrobacter sp. NPDC091711 | reverse complement strand
CCAAGCCGAAGTGTCCACACAGTCGTGAGACACCAACTGTCTACGAAGTCATGAGACATGAAGTGTCTACAAAGTCATGAGACATGACAAGCGCTGGGAACGACCTGATCTGCTACTTAGTTGGGTGCGTTTGCGAGGATTGGGCGTACGTGAGGGTTAGAGATCTGCGAGGGGCGAGAACGCCAGCTCCAGGATGAAGGCCACCGCGGCCGTGATCAACGGCGTGGCAACCCAGAACAACAGGATTCTCCGGACCAAGCGCCTATTTACAATGTGGAATCGCTGGTTCACGCCGGCACCCAGCACTGACGCGGTCAACGTGTGCGTGGTGGAGAGCGGCAGGTGAAAACCGATGGCGCCGATGAACAGCATCACGGACGTCAAGGTCTGCGCAACAAAACCGCGCAGCGGATCCACCCGGATGAGCTTGTGCCCCAGAGTGTGCGAAATTCGCCAGCCGCCGAACATCGTCCCCGCAGTGAGCATGACAGCGGTGAGCAAGAGGGCCCAAAGGGGCACATCGCTGCCACTGGACATGCCCGCGGCCACGACGGCGAGCACCATTACAGCTGCCGTGCGCTGACCATCCTGGAGCCCGTGGCCAAACGCCACGGCTGCGGTGGAGACGGCCTGCGCCCGGCGGAACCGCCGGTTCACCACGTTGGGTTGCGTGTAACGCGCAGCCCACGTGACAGGCCAGACCAAAAGGTACGCAGCCGCGAAGGCAATCAGCGGGGACAGCACCAGCGGCAGGACCACCTGGGTCAGCACCACGCCATCCACCCCACCCACAGCATTACCGCCCACCAGCACGCTCGCGCCCCCGGCCCCAATCAGGCCGCCGACCAAAGAGTTGGTGGAGGACAGCGGGATGCCGCGCCACCAAGCGTAAACGCCCCACAGGATGGCGGCAGTGAGGGCCGACGCCAGCATGGTGAGGCCGCTGGTGCCTTCCGGCAACGTGATCCAGGACTGGGTGAAGGCCAGGATGAAGGTGCCGCTGAGCATGGCACCCACAAAGTTAAAGATGGCAGCGAGCAGCACGGCAATTGACGGCGTGAGGGCGCGGGTCCGCGTGGAAAGTGCGACGGCGTTGGAGACATCGCGGAAACCGTTGAGGAACGCGAACCCGGAGGCCAAAGCAACTACGAGGACCAGGAAGGCGATGGTCACGTCATGATTCCTTGACGATGATGCTGCCTACCTGGGTGGCGACCTTCCGCATGTCCTTGGTAACTTCCACCAGCTGGTTGGCGATGTCTCGGTGCCGCGCGTACTGCGTGGACTTCATGTCCTTGAGCATCTCGGCCACCCAAATCCGGTGCGAGCGTTCTGCCCGCTTGGCCAAGCGAAGGATTTCGATCCAGTAGTCCTCCAGCTCGTCCAAGTCCTCGAGTTTCCGCATCGCATCCACCGTGAGTTCGGCCTGCCGGCTGATGATCTCCAGCTGGTCCGCGGCACGTTTGGGCAGACGGTCCAGTTTGTAGAGCGCCACGAGGTCTCCGGCGGCGTCGAGCTTCTCCATGGCCTCATTGAGGTGGCGGGAGAGGGTGTACATGTCCTCGCGGGGGAGCGGGTTCACGAAGCTGGTCCGCATGTGCGTCAGCAGAGCGAAATGCAGGTCCAGGGATTTGGACTCGTGCTCGTGGAGTTCTTCGGCGAGGCGCTGGTGTTCACTGGCCGGCGCGCCGAGTATTTCGGAGAGCGTTCCAGTCGCGGCAACAATGACGCCGGCCATCTGCGCGAGCAGTACGAGCCCGGCAGGTTCCTGGGGAAAAAGGCGCAGCTTCATGTCGCTTCCGGGCCGGGGACGGATGGGCACGGGCAGTTTGACTTGACGGCGCCCGTTTCGGTCCCAACTTTACCGGCACTGCCACGGGGTCTGCGAAGTTCGCGGAGCGTTGCGGGCAGATCTCCCCATCGCTGCGCCCCCGCAACCGTGCGACACTAGGTCAAGCACCGATTAATCCACTCAATGGGGGAACCATGCGCTTCAACAATGTCATCAAAATTTCCGGCCTCGCCGCTGCCGGCCTGCTGGCCCTGACCGCCTGTGGCGGAGCAACGGCCGGCTCGACGACGGGTGGTTCCGAGCCGTCGTCGTCCTTCTCCGTGGCTGCCTCGCCGTCAGCCTCGGCGTCCCCGTTGGCGTCAACCTCATCCGAGGGCGCCGGTACTTCGTCGGGATCGTACACGGTGGCCGCTTGGGCGCTGCCGATCTCCGAGGCCGGGGACAAGCTTGGCACCATCAAGGGCGACAGCTTCAGCGTGGACATCTACCAGGTGGCTACCGACGTAGCGTCCAAGGACAGCATGTTCGTGGACAAGGAAACCAAGGAAAACCTGCTCAAGAAGGGCGACCCCGTGGTCTACCTCAACTACGTGGTGACCAACACCTCATCAGCTGAGATCCCCCTGAGCCACTCGCTGATCACTCCCAACGCCAAGTACACGGACTGGAAGTACCTCGGCGGAATGCCGTCGGACTCCAGCAGCGATGGTTACAAGAAGCACGGACTCTCCAGCTCCGGCGTGAAGCTGAAGGAGAAGGACCCGTTCGTGCTGAAGCCGGGTGAGTCCTTCAACATCGCGGAGAACTTCGCCTACACCGCCGGCAAGGAAACCGAAATCAAGGTGACCATGACGCCGCAGGGTGCCGATGGCGACCTTGATCACGACAAGAAGGAAACGGCCGAAACCACGGTCACACTGAAGTAGTTTCTCACCACGAAGGCCCGGACCGGCATCTATGCCAGTCCGGGCCTTCGGTGGTTGGACATAAAAATGGTGCCGAACCGGATACGCCTCTCGGCGGTAGGCCGCTCGAAGCGGCTAAATGTTGAAGCCCGGGGGTTTCGCGGTTCGACACCAGTTTTAGTTTTCACCGTCAGGCGGGCTAAGTCAACATTGACAGGCCGGGCCGGACGTGGGTAGGTTTGGCCCCTTTTGCCGCCTAGTCCAGCTCGCCCAGACGCCACGCATTGGCCGCGTGTTCAAGGTCTTCTGCTGTCTTCACGAGTTGGTGTGAATTGCGCGTGAGCTTGCTGGCGTGGCCTTCGTTGCTGTGCTCCGCGCCGTCGGCAAGGGTCGCCTGGCCGAGCGCCACCACGCGGCAGAAAGCGGCGGAACGTTCCAGCGCGACGTCGAAATCGCCGTCGAAAGCGCCGGACAGAATGGCATCGGCCATGGTCTTCATTTCATCTGCTCCCGGCGGCTCAGCAGCACCAGCCACCACATTGGCAACCTGTGCGGTGTCGCGGCCGGCCCTGAAGTAGACGGAGATCCGCTCGGGGTTCTGGATGGTGGCGGCGCGGAGGGCGTAGAGCCTCCAGAGCGCGCCCGGCAGGGAGCGTGCAGGACTTTCAGCCCACATCTCCGCGATGGCTTCGAGGCCCTGTTCATCAGCCAACTTCACCAGGCGGCTGGTGACCGTGGGGTCATCGCTGTCGCGGCCTCGTCTCACCAGCGCCTGGGCCGCGAGGTGGGCTGCCTCCGAGACCCGCGCGGGGTCGGCGCCACCTGCGAACGGTTCGAAATCGATGGGCGCGAAGGGCTTGGGCTTGTGGTGCCTGTTTGCTCCGCCGTACGCACGTGATCCTGGCTGTTCGCTCATGAGTTCACCGTACTCCTGTGCTCTGGTGGGGTCGAGTAACGCTTGCCGGGGGTGCTTTGTTGTTCGCTGCGTTGCTTCCTGACCCTCTTTGCCGCCGCACTTGGCCCGACGCGCCGTAGCTGCCGCGCGTCGTCGTCGTGTTTCTCCTCAAAGAAGGTCACGACGGCGCACGTCACCTCGGGTTCCTCGCTGGCCTTGACCTTGGGGTACAGTATTCATGGCTGTTTCAACAGCTGGAGGGGCCTTTAGCTCAGTTGGTAGAGCATCGGACTTTTAATCCGTGGGTCGTGGGTTCGATCCCCACAGGGCCCACCCTCCAAATCCCCCGGAACCACACGGTTCCGGGGGATTTTTTGTGGGCCGGGTTCTGGGCCGATTCTCCGCGCTGCATCCGCTTCAGCTCGGCAAAGTCGTGGCGGACGGTGGGTGTGCGGCTGCTCATGAGCTGAGGATCTCGAGGATGCCTCTGAAGATCCGGGCGGGCGAGCGGTACCAGGGGAGATGAGTGACCTTCAATGAGCCATCCTCGAACTCGCTCACGAGCACCCGATCCTTGGCCGGGATCCCGTACTTGCGCGAATCTCCCGCCGCACAACGGTGAGGCAGGCGAACAAGGGGATGGGCTGCCGCCCTGAAAGTCAGAGCTTCGCGCGGCGGGCGGCGATCGCCGCGTGGGGACGCGCTCCGGGGTCGACGCGGGAGTGCGTGCTGACCACGGTGAAACCGGCCTTCAGTAGACGCGCCGACATTTCCTCCACTGACCAAAAGTAGGCGGGAGTCACGGCATGCGGGAATGACTCGCCTGCCGGGCCATCGAAGAAACCAATCAGGAGGCCGCCGCCGGGCTTGAGGCACCGGGAGAACTCGTCCAAGACCTGGCTGATCCCAGCCGGGGGAGTGTGAATCAGCGAGTACCAGGCGTGGATTCCCGCAAGCGATTGATCGGGTGCGGGCAGCTTTTCAAATGATCCGACAGAGAACTTAACCGCCGGGAAGTGCTGCCTGGCAGTCTCGATGAACTCCGGGACTAAATCCACCCCTTCGACGTCGACCCCGGCAGAGTGCAGGAAGTAAGTCCAATGACCTGGTCCGCAGCCAGCGTCCAGCACCTTGCCGGGCAGGCCACTGGCCCACTCGCGAACGAGCTGCTGATCTGCCGGATGGGTGCTGCTGATGGCTCCGAACAGCGAGGTGTATTCGGCCGCACGCGCAGAATATGCGGCGCTCACGACTGCTGAGGACATGTACTCAGCCTAGAGGCCAGCTGTGCTTACGCACGTTCGAATCTCCCGCCGCACAACGGAGAGCCAAGCGAACAAGGGCGGGATGCGGCACGGAAGCAGCAAGAAATCTCTTGACTCGCACCCCTCGGCCCGGTCAGCATAGTTTCTATAACGTTGTAGAAACCCGCAGAACCCAGCAGAAAAGGACCCACCCTTTGGGAAACCAAGAGAACCCCACGGCCAAAATCACCATCGATCCCGCGTTCGTCGTAGGCCCCGTCCGGAGGAAGACCTTCGGCGCCTTCGTTGAGCACCTCGGCCGCTGCGTGTACACGGGCATCTTCGAGCCTGAGCACCCCAAAGCAGACGAGGACGGATTCCGCACCGACGTCCTGGATCTCACCAAGGAACTCGGCGTCTCCACAGTCCGATACCCGGGCGGCAACTTCGTTTCGGGCTACCGTTGGGAAGACGGAGTTGGCCCTGTGGAAAACCGCCCGACAAGACTCGACCTCGCCTGGCACTCCAGCGACCCCAACCTGGTAGGCGTGGACGAGTTCGCCAAATGGTCGGAGAAGGCCGGCGTCGAACCCATGATGGCCGTGAACCTGGGCACTCGGGGAACGCAGGAAGCCCTGGACCTGCTGGAGTACTCCAACATCAAGGGTGGAACCGCCCTATCCGAACAGCGCAAGGCGAATGGCGCCGTCGAGCCTCACAACATCAAAATGTGGTGCCTCGGGAACGAGATGGACGGCTTCTGGCAGATCGGCCACAAGAAGGCCGGGGAGTACGCGCGGGTCGCCGCTGAAACAGCGCGGGCCATGCGCATGGTCAATCCGGACTTGGAACTGGTGGCGTGCGGAAGCTCGGCGCCCACCATGCCCACGTTCGGTGAATGGGAGCGGGTGGTCCTCACTGAGACCTATGAACTGGTGGACCTGATTTCGGCGCACCAGTACTTCGAGGATTTCGGGGACCTCCAGGAGCACCTGTCTGCCGGGCACCGGATGGAGGCCTTCATCAAGGATCTGGTTTCACACATCGATCACGTGAAGTCGGCTACCAAGTCCGGGAAGCAGGTCAACATTTCCTTCGATGAGTGGAACGTCTGGCACATGTCCCGCGACGAGTCCAAGGCGCCCACGGGGGACGACTGGCCCGTGGCCCCGGTACTGCTCGAGGACCGCTACACCGTGGCCGACGCGGTGGTGGTGGGCGACCTGCTCATCACGCTGCTGCGCAACACGGACCGGGTGCACTCAGCGAGCCTTGCCCAGCTGGTCAACGTGATCGCGCCCATCATGACTGAGCCGGGTGGCCGGGCCTGGAAGCAGACCACGTTCCACCCGTTCGCGCTCACCTCCCAGCATGCCTCAGGTGCGGTGCTGAACCTCGCCGTCGAATCCCCGCGGTTGGACAGCGAGAAGACATCGGGCTTCACGTCTCTGTCGGCAGTGGCGACCTTTGATGCAGAAGCCAAGGAGGCCGTCGTCTTCGCCGTGAACCGCTCGGCGACGGACGCCCTGACGCTGGATGCCGCCGTCGGGAGCCTCAACGTAAGCAAAGTCATCGAGGCCGTCACTTATACGAACAAGGATCCGTACTGGCAGGCCACGGCTGACGATTCGACGTCGGTCCTGCCCGCCGAGAACGTCAGTGTAAAGCTCGACGGCGGTCGGCTCACCGCCGAGCTTCCGGCCGTGAGCTGGAGCATGATCCGCCTTGAACTGAACTCCTAGGCGATTGCCTGCGAACCGTCGTGGAACATGGGGTACGCAGAAATCGGTGTGACAGTGGCTGACAAGGTTGGCTCCGGTGCCTGTGTTGCGGGTTCCGGAGCTGGCTCCACCTCGCCGGTGACGATTTCCATCGATTCCATATCCAGCAGGCGTCGGCTGCCGGTTTCGTCCTGGAGCCAAAAGAGGTCGGTACCCGTCACGGTCTTGACTACTGTGCCCCGGTGGTAGAGGCGGCCGTTGTGCCATGCCTCCACATATTCGCCTGGCTTCAGCGCGTGTGGCTCTTCCTGGCTGCCCGGCAGGGTGCCGAACGCCTGCGCCAGACTGGCCTGCATCTTCAGCGCCTGGAAAAGATCCCTGTTTGCAATGCTCATGTCTGCTCCCCTCAGCTGGTTGCTTCTCCTATGGGACCCAGCTTGGCCCATGTATGTTGCGGGCGCGTTGCACGGGGATGAGCGCTATGTGACGGGTGACAGGGCAGCGGCACGTGATGGGATGTACTCAACCCGACAAACGAAGGAAGCCCATGCCCAGTGCAGTGACCCTCATTCGCTCCGACCGGCTCAGCTCAGCAGCTCAGTACGCGTATGCGGCAACCGCTCCAGCTGAAGCCCGGTTGATCTTCCTGGCGGGGTCCTGTCCGCTGAACGAGGATGGGACCACGGCGGGCATCGGGGACTACAAGGCCCAGGCGGAAAAGTCGGTCGAAAACATGCTCCTTGCCCTGGACGCCGCTGGAGCTGGGATTGGGGACGTGGTTTCTACGCGCGTCCTTGTCGCCTCGGCCCGGCAGGCTGACCTGGTCACTGCATGGGAGGTAGTCCGCGCAGCATTTGGAGACCACGATGTGCCGAGTACGCTCATGGGCGTCACCGTCCTCGGTTACGACCACCAGCTGGTGGAAATTGAGGCGGTTGCTGCCGTGATGGATCCGGCATAGCGCACACATCTGCAACGATGTACTCCGAGCCGAGAGTAAACCGTGGAGAAGGAGCCCCCGCATGGCCGTGACCATGAACGACGTCGCGCGCGCGGCAGGAGTGTCCTTGAAGACGGTCTCCAACGTCATCAACAATTACGAGTTCATTCGGCCAGCCACCAAGCAACGCGTCCTTGATGCGATTGACGATCTCGGTTACGAAACCAATCTGACGGCCCGCAGCCTCCGGTCCGGGAAGACCAGCATGCTCGGGTTGGTCCTGGCCGATCTCTCCATCCCCTATTACGCCGAGCTGGCCTCGGACATCATGAAGGCAGCATTGTCCCGCGGTTACAGGGTCCTGGTGGAGCAGTCCGGCAACGAGGCCGAGCACGAGAAGGCTGCACTCCAGGGGCAGTTCCGCAGCCTCACCGACGGCCTCTTGTTCATCCCGCTGGCGATCGACGCCGATCAGATCATCGCCGCTGCCGGCAGGAAACCGCTGGTCCTCCTCGGCGAGTTTGTGCAGGACCCCCGCCTGGACATGGTCCTTATCCAAAATCAGGAGGCTGCCGCGGCCGTTACGGCGCACTTGCTGGCTGGCGGCCGCCGTCGAATAGCAGTTTTGGGCGCGCACGACGGCGACACGACAGGCAGCAACGGTCTGCGCCTTGAGGGGTACAAGGCTGCGCTCGCTGCCGCTGGCGTGGAGTATGACCCTGCGTTGGTAGTTCCGTGCGATTGGCGGCGCGACGGCGGCGCTGACGCCACCGCGAGGTTGCTGGACAGCGGCGTGGAATTCGACGCTGTTTTCGGGCTCAACGATGCCCTCGCGTTGGGGGCGATGCACGAACTCCTGCTCCGTGGCCGGAAAGTGCCGGAGGAGATCGCCGTTGCCGGATTCGACGACCTTGATGAGTCGCGGTTCGCGTCGCCGTCGTTGACTACGGTGGCACCGGGACGGGCGGAAATTGCGGAGCGCGCCGTCGAACTTCTCATCCAGCGGATTGAAAGCAAAGACGCGGTGCCTACGGTTCAGCAGCCTGAGGCGGCGTTCGAACTGCGGGTCAGGCAGTCAGCGCCGTAGGGCCTACTTTCCGGCTCGCGCGTCACGGGCGTTAGGGTTTGAGGAATGAACGTGATCCCTGCTGCTGTCATCACCCCTGCCGTCATGATCGACGTCGATGTCCTGGACCGGAACATCGACCGGATGGCGTCCAGCATGCAGGGGCGAGGGCTTGGGCTCCGTCCGCATGTGAAGACACACAAGACGCTGGAAATTGCGCGCAAACAGCTCGCGGCGGGAGCCGTGGGCATCACTGTGGCCACCATCGGCGAGGCCGAGGTGTTCGCCGCGGACGGCGTGAAAGACATCTTCATCGCGTACCCGCTCTGGGTTGAAGCGCCGCACGCGGAACGTCTTCGCGCCTTGGCGGCACAGTGCCGGCTCGCGGTCGGCGTGGATTCGGCGGAAAGCGCGACGGCGATGGGTGGCCAACTCGGCGCGGACGCCGGAAGTATTGAGGTACTGATCGAAGTGGACAGCGGGCATCACCGAAGCGGCGTACTGCCTGACGAGGTGGTGGAAGTTGCCCGGGCAGCCTCCGCGGCGGGTCTGGCCGTGTCTGGTGTTTTCACGTTCCCGGGCCACAGTTACAAGCCCGGCATGCCCACAGGTGCGGCGGGCAACGAGAATGAATCGTTGGGCCGGGCCGCCGAGGCTTTGACCCATGCCGGCTTTGACGTGAAGACCATCAGTGGGGGATCCACGCCCACTGCCCTGATCTCCGGTGATTCCGCAGCAACCGAACTGCGTCCCGGGGTCTACGTGTTCGGCGACGCCCAGCAATTGGAATTGGAGCGCTGCGGCTGGGAAGACATCGCCCTGACCGTCGCCGCCACCGTGGTGAGCCGGCACGAAGCCCGCGGCGGCAACGTGCGCCGGGTCGTGGTGGATGCTGGCAGCAAGATCCTGGGCAGCGACCGCCCTGACTGGGCCACCGGATATGGGCGGCTTCCCGAGTACCCCGAAGCCACGGTGACTGCGCTGTCCGAACACCACGCCACTGTTGTTTGGCCGGAAGCCTCGGAGCTGCCGCCCCTGGGCACACGGCTACGGGTGATCCCTAACCATGTGTGCCTGACCATGAATTTGGTGGATGAGGTTGTTGTGGTGCGTGACGGGGCCGTGGTGGAGCAGTGGGCCGTGGCCGCTCGGGGTCGGAACAACTAGACCCGGGCGGCGCTCGCCGAATTAGCACACAAAAGCTTTACCAAATAAAAACCGTGTGACAGAGTGTCATCAAACAGCCTTTGGTACGTTTCGTTTGATGACTGGAGTACCCCATGACCGCTTTTTCCGAGGAACTCAAAAGCCATACGGCGGCAGCCCATGAGCATGCCGAGCAGGCTGGATTCGTCACGGAGTTGCTGAACGGCAAGATGGAAGCCGGGCAGGTGGCAGCCATGTTGCTGCAGAACTACGTCATCTACCAGGCGCTGGAATCGGCCCTGGAAAACAATCCGGACCCTCGCCTGGAACCCTTCGCTGACCCTGCCCTCATGCGGGTTGAGGCTCTGGAAAAGGACTTGGCGGTGCACTACGGCGATGACTGGGGGCGGAAGCTCGCGACGGGTGAACTGCACGTGACGCCGGGCGCCAGGGCGTACGCTACCGAGCTCGCAACACTGGGCCCGGGCTCGGCCACGTATCTCATGGCTCACCACTACGTCCGCTATCTTGGTGATCTTTCGGGTGGTCAGATCATCTCGGCACTTGTTCAGCGGCACTACAATCTCAGCCCTGAGGGCCTCAACTTCTACGCTTTTGAAGGCATCGAGAAGATCAAGCCCTACAAGGACTCATACCGTAACCACTTGGATGAGGCCGCTTTCTCGGACGATGAGAAGCAGGAAATCCTCCACCATGCCGAGGTTGCTTTCGAAACCAACCGGCAGGTGTTCCTGGACCTCATGGAGCACTACGTGAAGCTAGACCGCGGTTTGCGCGCTGTTGAACAGGGTGTGGAACTCCCGGTTGTGGTAAACCAGCGGAGCTGAACCGGTGGGGTTGGGCCGGATGTCCAATACCCTCGCTGCCAGCAGCACCGAGCCTCCCAGCGGCGCCCGGTGGATGATCTCGCAGCGCAACGCCCAAGCGGCGTCCTTGAGGAGGGGCTCTCCTGTGGGGAGCACTTCCCAATCCATGGCGGCGGTGAAGCGCTCGGCTGTTGGGTCCGCGAAGGCCCGCGCGAGATCCAGCTGATCGGCGCCGACGAGGTGGACCACAATTGTCTGCGCTGCTGCGATGTGTGAAGCCGAGCGGCCGCTGGTCACAGAGAATGCGAGGGTGGGCGGATCCACTGCCACCGATGCCACTGAGGAGGCCGTCAGCCCCACAGCGCCCTCCGGTCCCGCTGCGGTGACAATGGAGACTCCTGCCGGGTGAGCACGAAAAGCGGCTCTGAAAAGCTCGCCGACTGGTTCGGGTGGCAGGGGCTTGGGGTAGGTCATTCATACACCTTCAGGGGACTCGTTGGGATGGCAGCCTTCGCAAGCGCACACCTCAACGATGCTAGAACCTCAACAATGGTTGAGGTCAATTCCTTGGAAACTGACCCCTCGTTGAGATGATTTGGAAACGTAGCCGAAACTTCCGCTCCCTACGCTGAACACAATCTGTCCAGGTGCCGGCGTCCAAGGAGTAACCATGCATCTTTTGCCCCGTGAGCAGGAGAAACTCATGATCGTGGTGGCTGCGGACCTCGCCCGGCGGCGTCAAGGACGGGGGCTCAAACTGAACTACCCCGAAGCCGTGGCGATCATCAGCTACGAGCTCATCGAAGGTGCCCGCGACGGCAGGTCCGTTGCCGAACTCATGAGCTACGGAACCACCCTCCTCCGCCGCGAAGATGTGATGGAAGGCGTTCCTGAGATGATCCACGACGTCCAGATCGAGGCCACTTTTCCTGACGGCACCAAGCTCGTCACCGTCCACAACCCCATCCGTTAGGAGCCCCCATGATCCCCGGTGAATACAGGCTCCAGCCAGGATCCGTCGCGTGCAACAGCGGCCGTGAGGCAACCGCCGTCGAGGTAGTGAACCGCGGTGACCGGCCCGTGCAGGTTGGTTCGCACTATCACTTTGCCGAGGCCAACAGGGCCTTGGAATTCGATCGCGAAGCCGCGTACGGCCGCCGCCTGGACATTCCCGCGGGCACGGCAGCCCGCTTTGAGCCCGGAGACCGTAAAACGGTCCAGCTGATTGCAATTGCCGGCGCGCGCGAGGTCTTTGGGCTCAGTAACGCAGTGAACGGAAAGCTCGACGGCGGAACTTCCGTCACCGGGGAATTCCGCCCGGGCGTCGCAGCGGAAAGGGACCACCAGTGAGCGTCGAAATTCCCCGCAAGCAGTACGCCGAACTGTACGGCCCGACCACCGGTGACGCCATCCGCCTTGCCGACACCGAACTGTTCCTCGAAATCGAGAGGGACTACACGGTGTACGGCGAAGAAGTGGTGTTCGGCGGCGGCAAAGTCATCCGCGACGGCATGGGCCAAAACGGTCAACTCACCCGCGCGGAAGACATCCCGGACACCGTGATCACCAACGTGGTGGTCCTGGACTACACCGGTATCTACAAAGCGGACGTTGCCTTGAGGGACGGCCACATTTTCAAGATCGGCAAGGCAGGCAACCCGCAGATCACCGACGGCGTGGACATCGTGATCGGCGCCAGCACGGAAATCATCGCGGGTGAACGGAAGATCCTCACAGCCGGCGGCATCGATACCCACATCCACTTCATCTCCCCGGAGCAGGTCCCCGCGGCGCTCTGCAATGGCATCACCACGATGGTGGGCGGGGGCACCGGCCCAGCCGAAGGCACCAAAGCCACCACCATCACGCCCGGCGCCTGGCACATCTCACGGATGCTCCAGGCTGCCGAGAGGCTCCCCGTCAACATCGGCCTGTTCGGAAAGGGCCACGCCTCCGCCGTCGAACCCCTCGCAGAGCAGATCCGCGCCGGTGCCGTCGGACTGAAAGTCCATGAGGACTGGGGCTCCACCACGTCCTCCATTGACATGTCCCTGCGCGTTGCCGACGAATACGACGTCCAAGTAGCCATCCACACGGACACCCTCAACGAGTGCGGCTTCGTGGAAGACACCATCCGGGCGATCGACGGCCGCGTCATCCACACGTTCCACACCGAAGGCGCAGGCGGAGGCCACGCCCCGGACATCATCAAAATCGCCGGGCTGCCCAACGTGCTCCCCGCATCCACCAACCCCACGCTGCCCTACACCAAAAACACCATCGAAGAGCACCTGGACATGCTCATGGTCTGCCACCACCTCAACCCGGACATCCCCGAAGACGTGGCCTTCGCCGACTCCCGCATCCGCGCCGAAACCATCGCCGCGGAAGACGTCCTGCACGACCTCGGAATCTTCGCTATCACCTCCTCCGACTCCCAAGCCATGGGCCGTGTTGGCGAAGTAGTGACCCGCACCTGGCAGGTGGCCGACGCCATGAAACGGCAGCGGGGCGTCCTGAAGGATCCATCCGGAACCACCCACGGATCCGCCGAATCCGACAACTTCCGGCTCAAGCGCTACGTAGCCAAATACACCATCAACCCCGCCATCGCCCAAGGCATGGCAGACGTGATCGGCTCCGTGGAAGAAGGCAAATTCGCCGACCTCGTCCTCTGGGACCCCGCCTTCTTCGGCGTGAAACCCGAGCTCGTCATCAAAGGCGGGCAGATCGCCTACGCGCTCATGGGAGACTCCAACGCCTCCATCCCCACACCGCAACCGCGCACCATGCGGCCCATGTTCGCCACGTACGGGAAGGCCCTCCAACAGACGTCCATCACGTTCCTGTCCAAAGCTGCCATCGACGCCGGAGTGCCCGACGAGCTCGGCCTCGAACGCATCATCAAACCCGTCACCGGCATCCGCAACCTCACCAAAGCGGACCTCAAATACAACGGCGAAACTCCGGACATCGCCGTCGACCCCGAAACATACAAAGTAACGGTCGACGGCGACGAAGTCACCTCCCAGCCCTCCGACGTGCTGCCCATGGCCCAGCGCTACTTCCTCTTCTAGGAGCCACCATGATCATCGAAAAAATCCTGGGCAACCTCCACGAACAACCCGCCGACTACACAGGCCACCACAAAGAAAAAGTAGTGCTCCCCAGCGCCCTGCTCGTCAAACGCATCCAACGCGTCACCACCGACCACGGCAAAGAACTCGGCATCCGACTCCCCACCGGCACCGGAGACCTCCGCGACGGCGACATCCTCGCCATCAACGACAACAACGTCATCATCATCTCCGTGCTGCCCACCGACGTCCTGGTCATAGGGCCACGGAGCATCCACGAAATGGGCGTCGTGGCACACTCACTCGGCAACCGGCACCTGCAAGCACAATTCTTCGACGCATCATCCGAATACGGGGCCGAAGTCATGGTCTGTCAGTACGACCACACTGTCGAGGACTATCTGAAGAGCGTCGGCGTCCCCTACGACAGGCAAGAGCGGGTCATGCCGGTGCCCTTCCGCCATGCTGAGCATTCGCACTAATATCGCGGTCATGCTGCCGTCCGTGGGTGACCGTGGCTGGGGCGCCGCGTTCGGCGAGCCTGCGGCGGGTGATAGGGGCCGTGCCCGCTTCGCGGTGCCCACCACGCCGCGGCCCCTATCACCCGCCTCCGCCGAGGTTCACCGCGGCAGCGTCGCGGTTGGGCCCACCAGTGAGGCAGCATGACCTCCTATCAGCTTGCTCTTCAACAGTTGACCGACTCCGCGTTGCCTACGGGGGCTTTTGCTCATTCTCTGGGGTTTGAGAGCTACATCGAGCGTGGGCTTGTGGGGGATGAGGGGTCTTTTGGGGGTTGGCTGTGGGCGTTTGTGGGGCAGCAACTGACTTGTTCTGATGGGTTGGCCGTTCGCTTTCTTTATGAGGGGGTGGATGTCGGCTTGTTGGATGGGGTTTTGTCCGCGCAGTTGTTGGCTCGGGAGGCTCGGGAGGCTTCGCTCAAAATGGGTGGGCGGCTGTTGGACATTGGTGGGGAGGTGTTCCCGTCGGCTGAGTTGGAGGAGTATCGGGAGCTCGTGAGGGCGGGGAGTGCAGCGGGGCATCAACCCTTGGCTTTTGGCGTTATTGCGCGGTCTTTGGGGGTTCCTTTTGAGGAGGCGCTTTCTGCCTATTTGTTTGCCACTGTCACTTCGCTGACGCAGAACGCCGTGAGAGCCATTCCATTAGGGCAGAACGCCGGGCAGCGGGTACTTCGGCAGGCGCACGACGCCGTCGCTGCCGCCATCAAGGATGTAGCACAGCTGTGCTGGAACGACTTCGGGGCCGTCAGCCCCGGCCTCGAAATTTCACAAATGCGGCACGAACGGCAACGCGCCCGCATGTTCATGAGCTAACTAGTGCAAAGGACAAAAAACATGACAGAACCCATCAAAATCGGCGTCGGCGGACCCGTCGGAGCCGGCAAAACGCAGCTCGTGGAACGCATCACCCGGCACATGAGCGGCGACATCTCCATGGCCGCCATCACCAACGACATCTACACCATCGAAGACGCCAAAATCCTCGCCGCCAACGGCATCCTGCCCGAAAACCGGATCATCGGCGTCGAAACCGGCGGCTGCCCCCACACCGCCATCCGCGAAGACACCTCCATGAACACCGCAGCCATCGAAGAACTCAAGGCCAGGCACCCCGACCTCCAAGTCATCTTCGTCGAATCCGGCGGCGACAACCTCTCCGCCACCTTCAGCCCCGAACTCGTCGACTTCTCCATCTACATCATCGACGTAGCCCAAGGCGAAAAAATCCCCCGCAAAGCCGGCCAAGGCATGATCAAATCCGACCTCTTCATCATCAACAAAACAGACCTCGCGCCCCACGTCGGAGCGGACCTCTCAGTCATGGAACGGGACTCCAAGGAATTCCGTGGAAACAAGCCGTTCTGCTTCACGAATCTCAAGACGGACGAAGGCCTCGAAGAAGTCCTTGACTGGATCCGCCGCGACGTCCTGATGCTCGACTTAGCGCAGTGATCGGCGGGGCTGCGGCGGCTACGCCGGATTTTGGGCCGTGCCCGCTTCGCGATGCCCGCCACGCCGCGGCCCAAAAATCCGGCTCCGCCGCCGCAGCGGTCGGCTCACGTCGCGGCAGCGAGCAGCGGACGTTGCAGGCCGCACCGAGCCCTTTGGGAAAGCTGGGGCCGCACGCTGGGTTGGCTTCTTTGGAGCGGGCGGTTCGGGGGCGGTTGGAGCTTGGGGTTTCTGTGCGTGGGGGGAGGTCCGTTGCTTCTCGGCAGTTTCATGAGGGCGCCTTGAGGGTATTGCGGCCGCATTACCTGGATGAGAGCGGGCAGGTTTGTTATGTCATGGTCAATCCTGGCGGGGCTTATCTTGGGGCGGACTTGTTCCTTATTGATGTGGAGGTTGAGTCCGGTGCTGAGCTGCTGTTGACCACGCAATCGGCTACCAAGGTGTACCGGACTCCGGGCTCGTTTGCTGAGCAGCGGATGCGCGTCCGGCTGGGGGAGGGCTCGCGGTTGGAGCTGATGCCCGATCAGTTGATCGCCTACCGGGAGGCGAGCTATCGGCAGAATTCGCACATCAGTCTCCACCCGACGTCGAGCCTTGTCATGGCGGAGGTCGTCACGCCGGGGTGGTCGCCGGACGGCGCTTCCTTTAAATACGAAGAGGTGCGGCTGCGCAACGAGATCTGGATCGAGGACCCAAACGGTGCGAAGCTGTTGGCGCTGGACAACCTCCTGATCCGGCCACCCCTCAACGACGTGACCGGGATGGGTTTCATGGAGGGCTTCAGCCACTTGGGGTCTTTGGTGGTGGTGGACCCGCGGGTGGATCAAGCGCTCGCTGACGAGATGCACCACATCACCCGTGATTTTGACGCGTACACCGGAGTTTCTTTGACCATGCCTATTGCCGGGAGCACCGGGCTTGTGCTGCGATCGTTGTCGAACAGCACTGAGGAACTCAACACATTACTGGGTGTCTGCGCCGGCGTTCTGAGGGAACGCTGGTACGGGCAGGCGCCTTTGAACCTGAGGAAGTATTGATGACTGCGCTGACCGAGTTCGCCACCATGTACCGGGAGCGGGAGCAGTTGTCCCTGCGGACCCGGCTGCTGTTCACCTTCGGTGCCGTGGCCGCGTTGCATCTCGCCGCCGTCGTGCTGTTGCTTGTTGGTACAACCGGTGGCGCGCAGCCACTGGCGCTGGGGCTGGTGATCACCGCCTACGTGGCCGGGATCAAGCACAGTTACGACTGGGATCACATCGCGGCGATCGACAACTCCACCCGCAAATTCGTGGCGCAGCACAAAGACCCCGTAAGCGTCGGCTTTGCCTTCAGTTTGGGCCACAGCTCCGTGGTGATCCTGGCCGGGCTGCTGGTGGTGGCGGGTGCGACGTTGATTGGGCAGTTCATGGAGGACGGCACCACGGGCAACAAAGTGCTGGGCCTGATCGGCAGCGGAGTGTCCGGGTTGTTCCTGCTGGCCATGGGCTTGTTCAACGGCTCGGCGTTCGTCCGCGCCACCAACGTCTACCGTCAGGTGCAGCGCGGCGGTGAAGTGCGTACCGAAGACCTTGAAGCGAAGGGCTTTGTAGCCCGGCTGCTCGCCAACCCGCTGTCCAAGGTGGAGCGGCCGCGGAACATTTACGTCATTGGTTTCCTGTTCGGGCTGGGGTTCGATACCGCCACCACCATCGGGCTGCTGGTCATCACCACGACGGCGTCACTCGCCGGGGTCTCGCCGCTCGCCCTGATGGCCCTGCCGCTCGCGTTCACGGCCGCCATGACCCTGTGCGATTCAGTCAACGGCGTTGCCATGATGAAAATGTACAAGTCGGCCATCCACAACCCGAAGCGCAAGCTCGGCTTCAACGCCGTCATCACCGGCATTTCGGCCGTTTCGGCGTTGTTCATCGCCGTGATCACGCTGGGTGGTTTCGTGAATTCGGCCTTTGAACTCGAGGACCCCATCACCACCTGGCTCGGCGAGATTGACCTTGGCGACGCCGGCCTGATCCTGGTTGGCCTGTTCGTGATCGTGTGGGCCGTATCCGCAGTGCGTGGCCGGGCACGCGGCAGGGCAGCCAGGAGCAGCTAGGAAACCGCCACCGCGTTGAACAGCTCAGTGGTGTCCACGCCGAGATCCGGGGCGTTCAGCACATTGGTCAGGAACACCACGCAGCGGTCCTGCTCCGGGAACATCCACCACTCCGTTCCGGACCAGCCCGGGTGCCCGTAGATCCCCTGTGCAAAAAGCTCGGACTCGTTGGCGGGCATCTGGAAGCCCAGCCCGGTGTGGCGTAGGGGCTGGGGCCGGGTGGTGATGTGGGAAACCTCGGTGGTCCGGGGGCGGCGCATGGCGGCAAGAGTTGCGGGATGGACGGCTTTCCCAGAACCCCGTAAGAGCTCGGAGCCAAGACTGAGCAAATCTGCGGCCGTGCCGAACAGTCCCGCCCCGGGATGCCTGTGCTGGTACATTGCCTGGACGTCCAGGCCCGCTGCGTCCGTGCCGTGGACGGTGTGCGGGTTGGACTCTGTGTCGAAGGTGAGGCCGTTGGCTCCGGTGTCAGCTGCCAAGGCCAGAAGCTGATCCTCGAACGGAGTCCCGCCAGCCCACTCGGCCATCGCCGCAGCACCTTCAAAAGCTATGTTGCAGTACTGAACCAGGGATCCGGCGTAAAAGGCTTGATCCGCAGAGGTGAGCGCTTCGCGGAGGGGAGTGCCGCCGTCGAGTGCTGGATCGGAAATTCCCGAGCGGTGGCTGAGCAACTGCTCCAAGGTCACCGTGTCTGTGCGGCCGACGCCAAAACCCGGGAGGGCTTCAGTGAGCGCGGCTCCCAAGGAGAGCTTCCCCAATTCAACCTGCCGCATCACCGTCAGGGAGCTGATGGGTTTGGTGACTGAGAACAGCGCAAAGTGATCGTCGGCAGTGGCTTGCCTGCCGTCATCGGACCCGAACGCCACAATGTCCTCAATGCCTTGGCTCGAAGCGATGCCCAGCACCCCCACCGGTACGCGTCCGAGGTCTACCTGCTTGCGGGCCCATTCTGCAGCGGGTCCTGTTTCCACCATGGTTTTTCACGCCTTTGCTCGGGGATTTTCGTCAAATCTATCGCGTGTGACTGAAGAAACTTGTGAACCCTGTAACCCTGGCCGCCCGGCCGGAAACTATACAAGTATCCTGCAGTTCAGGGCTCTATCCATCAGGGGGAACAATCGTGCTTTCAGAGCGCGAATTGGCGTTCATCGCCATTCACAAAGACAGCTACCCATCCGTTTTCAAGTTCGTCTGCCGACGTGTTGAATCTGTTGATGTAGCTGAGGAGATCGCCGCCGACGTCTACCGCATCGTCTGGCAAAAATGGTCCGACGATTCCCGCCCGGATCTTCCGTACCTCCTAACGGTTGCAAGGAACCTTGTGGGAAACGCGTACCGGAGCCGCGACAGGCGCCTGGCGCTGCAGGAAAAGCTGCGGACGACGGCGGTCCAGCACTTTGGTGGCGACTCCGAAAACGTCGCGGTTCAGGATGCGATGGAGCGTTTGCGGGAGAAGGACCGCGACATTTTGCAGATGGCGTACTGGGACGGTTTGGGGACCGCCGATATTGCCAAGGTGCTGCAGTGCAGCGAATCGGCGGCCAAAGTCCGCCTTCACCGGGCCCGTACGGCGTTCCGGAAACATCTGCCTGCAGGGGCCGACTCGACTACACAGAAGATGGGGGTCTGAAGACAATGGATCCGATCAAGAACCAGATATCAGCGATTGACCCGCTCACTATCGAACCAGTGGCGGAACCCAACGGTGAAGAAGCGCTCCACAAAATTCTTTCGGGCACCACGGTGTTCAGCGATAACCGCCCGCTCGCCGCAGTGACGTCCTTGGAACAGCGCCGGCGCCGCAAAGCCCAGATCGCCGGAGGACTGTTGCTCGGCGCTGCGGCCGTCACGGCAGGCGTCCTGGTTGCCTCAAGCTTCGAGACAGTCAGCTCCAATCCAATGCCCGCTGTGACACTCCCAACATCAACGCCCACGCCCAGCGTTTCGGTCACTCCAACGCCAACGCCCACTGCGAAACCCTCGGTTACCCCGTCGGCAACCCCCACCGTGGCAGCGCCGGTCACCACCCCGCCCGCACCCACCACACCCCCAGCTGTCGCCTCGGCGCCAGTGGTGCCACCCGTGCCGGTGCCGACCACCCAGACCTACACTTACCCGGACGGACATTTGTCCTTCACCTATCCGGTTGGCTGGAGTATCCGGGTTGAACAAGGACCGTTCGATCCTCCCGGGACTGCCGAAGCCTCCCGCATTGTGACTGTCTTTGATGGTGCTGGGGCAGAGGTAGCCCGCCTGTTCAATGGAAACTACGCGGATGGGACAGGCGGGGTGGTGGATCGAACCATTCTGGACCGGGCTGTAGTGCCGGGAGTTCGGGATAACTCGGGTGGGAGCGTGGAGTTTGGGTTCTCCTCGAATCAGGCGCAAAACATCCCATATGAAGGGCCTGCCTATGAGGGCATGCCGTCACCTCGAACGGGCGCTGCCGATGGTCCCCCAACGTACATCATGGACGTGCGGGCTTCCTCGGAGCTCAACCCTGGAATCAGCTCTTCCGGTATCAACCAAGTCCGCGTACCCAACGGCATCATGAGTGCTTACGCGGTTTTCGATCCCGCCAAGCAACCAGCCTTCGCAACTCCGGAAGCTGCCAAAGCCTGGATGAACACCACGCAGTACGCGCAGCTGAAGGCGATGTTCCTGAGCCTGAGCTACAAATAACCCCATCTAAGTAGCAGTTGAGGTCGTTCTGAGAGCGCTGAATCATGCGGTGATCGCAACACCTGAATATTGAAGGGTGTCGATTGCCATGGTGAAGTTCACGAATCGTTTGGTCGCTGAGGTTGTTCA
>NZ_JBIVTF010000026.1:0-40163 GCF_044756605.1 Paenarthrobacter sp. NPDC091711 | reverse complement strand
AACCTCAGCGACCAAACGATTCGTGAACTTCACCATGGCAATCGACACCCTTCAATATTCAGGTGTTGCGATCACCGCATGATTCAGCGCGTTCAAAACGACCTGAACTGCTACTCAGTTGGGTTGGAAAAGCCTGCGGCTACCGGGGTTGGGGGCTTGGGTGCCGGGCACTTTACGTCCTACGCCCCGGAACGCTTGCGGCGTCCGCCGAGGAAGAGGAACAGCCCCACTCCGGCAAGCAGAAGGCTGATGGGTAGCACCGTGAAAACTACCCCCGTGCTGGCCAGGAATCCGTCAGACTGAGCAGGGACATCCGAAGCCCGCGGGGAATCGGCACTTCCCGAGGGTGAGGCTGCCAACTCCGAGCCCTCCCCTGCCCCGGACGTACCCGCGCCAGATGTACCCACTCCGGGAGTCATACCCGAATGAGGCACTGTTCCCGCTGCCGGGGGCGTAGACCCTTCCGCACCCACCGGAGGAAAGGTCACAACAACCTGTGCAGCTGGAGTGGTGACCGGAAGCCCCAAGGATGGCGTGCCGGTTGCCGTAGCGGAATAGCTGACCTTTCCGGCGTCGGCGTCGGCCTGGGTGACCGCATACATTGCCGTAGCGGTAGCAGTTTCACCGGGCAACAGGGTTCCCTCGGCACCGGGCCAGGAGTAGTCCGGAACCGTGGGGCCCGGCATCTGATGCTCCACCCCCACAGCCGTCAGGGGCGCACTCCCGGTGTTGTGCAGCGTGAACGTGTAGACGATCACTTCACCCTGCCGCGTAGGGTCTCCCAGCGCGGAAGCGTCCCCGGTGATCTCGAACTCCAACGCCGGGATCGCGTTCAGCGGAGTGTCCGTTTCACTCGGTGGAGGCGTTACGGCCGGCCCCTTGGGAGGAGTACCGGTGGCCGTAGCGGTGGTGGCCGCGTGGCCGGCATCGATATCCGCTTGGGTGATCGCATACGTTGCCGTAGCAGTCACCGTTTGGTCCGGGAGAACCACGCCCGGAGTGCCCGGCCAGGTGTAAGCCAAGGCGGAAAGGCCCGCCAACGGAGCCTCCATCCCTACGTCCTTGAGCGTGACATTGCCACTATTGGTGGAGGTGAAGGTGAAGGTGATGATGTCGCCGATCTTCCACAACACCTCAGCGTCGGGTGCCGGCGAAGACCCGGAGAACTGCATGGCCGGCGCCATGACCAAGGGAGTGTCCGCATCGCCGGGAGGAGGAGTGACCGGCGGACCCGTGGGAGGACTCCCGGTGATCGAGGCACTATTGGCGACGTGGCCGGCGTCGATATCTGCTTGGGTCACCGCATACCGTGCGGTGGCCAGCAACGTCTGGCCGGGAAGAAGTTCGCCCGGAGTGCCGGGCCAGGTGTAGGCCACGGCAGAATGACCAGCCTTCGGATCGTCAATGACGACGTCGGTCAGTGGCACGTTACCGGTGTTCTTCGCCGTGAACGAATAGATGATCCGGTCCCCCACTGCCGACGGAGACCGGACCCCGGAGGCGTCCGCCGAGAGAGCGAATTCCATGTCCGGCGATGAGTTTGCCGTGCTGGCCACCACACAGCTGATATCGGCACCGGCAACGGGAACGATGCCAAGCGAACCAGTGAAGGTTGCGGCGTGGGGCAGGCCCGGTTGAAGACCATGGGCGTCAGTGCACGTGATGGTTGCGTCATAGCCGGACAGGTTTGTTCCCGACTGGGTGAGGTAATACGTTGCGTCCGCTGTGGCAACGTATTCGCCTGTGGTGCCGGAACCAGCACCAACCGTGGCACCGGACCCCGTGGTGGAGTTCGCACTGCTGCCCACCACCGGGCCATCGGCCGAACCCGCACGGATTTCCGCGGTGAACTGATCCGAATACACCAACCGCGCCGCATTCAGGGCCGTGCTCAGTTGGAGGCGCGGGGCGCGCACGGTCAGGGCGGCGTCCGCTGGCGGGGCCAGGTTGGTGACCAGAGTGTCGGGACCGTTGTTGTACGTACCTTCCACAGAAGCGGTGACGTCCACGGTGATGGTGCACGACGTCATGCCCTGCGCCAAGTCACCGCCGGTCACGGAAATTGAGGTGCTTCCGGCCACAGCCGTCCGAACCATCGGGCTGGTCCCCGGTGATTGTTCACACGTTCCACCTACATGGGGGTTAGCCGCCACCACCAGTCCGGCAGGGAGGGTGTCTGCCAGGAACCAGTCATTCTTCC
The DNA here is from genome assembly GCF_044756605.1 of Paenarthrobacter sp. NPDC091711. Classification (NCBI taxonomy): domain Bacteria; kingdom Bacillati; phylum Actinomycetota; class Actinomycetes; order Micrococcales; family Micrococcaceae; genus Paenarthrobacter; species Paenarthrobacter sp. NPDC091711. The sequence continues at coordinate 37,963 of NZ_JBIVTF010000026.1, read as the reverse complement.
CTTCCAGCTCATCCGTGTTGGTGACCGTCAAGGTCATGCGGGACGTTCCCCCTGGACCCACCAGGGAATGAGTGAAGGCTGTGTCCAGCTGGGGAGTGACGTCCACAATCTGCGGAAGGTCGAAAGCCACATCATTGCCGGCCCCGGTGGTGGTCTCATTCCGGAGTTCCAGGCCAAGGGTGGGGTTGATGGTGCCAACCGGGATTTGGTACGGAACGGATTGAAGCTTAGTGACGTGAACGCTGGCCTGGGTGCTGCTGCCACAGGGATCGAGACCGGCACTGAGGACTTGCCGCGTCCCGTTGATGAGGAGGCTGAAGGTCTGGCTTGCGTGCGCTGCATGGCAGTTCACTTGGGCGAAGTAGGCGGACACGGCGTAATAGTGGCCCGCTATTGCCGGAGCGGCGTTGGACTCGGTCCGGAACTGCACACCGGCAGCGATGCTTCCGAAGGCACTGTTGGTGTACTCGGACAACACCTGATTTCCAGCAGCTTGGGCCGGGCTCTGCCCCTGTGCCACGCCAAGCGCAACCGCCATCTGCTGGACCTGCTCCCAACCGTCCGGCTGGTTCCTGAGGCAGCCGGAATCGGATGCGGGCAACGGCGTGGAGGAGTTCAGGATCCATCCGTCGCATTCTCCGCCGGCCGGTGTGTAGGTCGTGTCAGCTGTGTATGTTTCGTTGGCTGCTGCGGGACTGCCCTGGTAGTCCAGGATGCTGATGGCCCCGGCTGAGGCGTCCTCGTTTGAGAAGTTCTCAACGTAGATGGTGTTGCCTGCCTGGGCCACTTCAGGTGTTCCCGGCGCCGTGGCCAGGGCAGCCTGCTCCAGGGCTCCACCCAGCCCCAGCGACATCACCGCCGTAGCGATCATGGCCGCAAGGAGCTTGCGTGGACGTGCGTCCTTCATGGGTCATCCTCAGTGCGCTCAAGCAGTTGTTCTTGTCGTTGAACGTTCCATCAATCCAACGAGGGCACCGAAAACACAGGGGACCCGAACATTATGTGTGGGCAACGGGCGAATCATGACGCGAAAATCGGAAGAACTTTTTGGAATCCTTCATTTGCCTGCGAAGAGGAAACACGCAGTGGGCAGGAAATCCCTAGTGATACGCGTTGGCAAACGACGTGTTGGCAATACCTTGGCCACCAAATTGGTAGGTGAACATACCCCCGCCGGCGTTATCCGGCATAGCGACGCCAAGCCTGAAGGCAAGATCATGAGCGGCCATGGAAGACGTGACGCAACGGACTTGCCGCCGCTCGGAGGCAGCGCTGGTGCACGTCCAACCAGACGGGGCAGCAGTCCTTTCCGGCACAAAAGTCGCCTGGTCCGGGAGGGTAAAGACCGCTTCACCCGTGCTGGGAGACCCCTCGCCATTCAGCGAGAACTCCACGCTGACCTCCCGCTCCCCCGTAACGGCGCCGGCGGCTGCGCCGAACGCAGCATCAACCGTTTGAGGCACAGGTGCCGCTGAGCTGGAAGCCGCGGGCGTCGTCGTCGACCGTACCTTCCCGGAATCCGTCACCACGGCACTGCGCTTTCCTTGCCCCGGCGGGGTCCCGACGGCGGTGGGTTGCGGTGCACTGGCAACAGGCGCCTCTGTGGTGGGCTGCTGGGCAGTATTCGGTGCTGCTTCCGTAGCCTCGAGGCCAGGCGTTGCGGAAGGCGAGGGCGTGGCAGTTGGAGCCGACGTTGAGTGGACGGGAGGAACTTTCTCGCCGGCGTCTCCAGGCGCAAGGGACTCGGTGGCGGGAGTCGGCTGAAGCAACCATCCAAGGACTCCCACCAAGGCGAGCACTCCCACCACGATGGCCGCCGTCAACTTCCACAGCTGGCTCACACTGCGCGCCACCACCGTCCCTCCGGTTGTGGCTGCCGATCCCAACGAGGCAAACGAGGCAAACGCGGCCGGGCTGAAAGCGATGCCCGTGACCAAGGGGAACAGAATGGCCCTCATGCCGCCCTGAACGTCATTGAGTTCCATCAGCAAGGCCGTGCACTTGGCACAGCCATCCAGGTGAACCCTGACTCTCTCCGCGGAGGTACGCTTCAAGGCGCTCCGGGCGTACTTCCCCAACTGGCTGGCGTACTCTTCGCATCCGTCGCCCACCGTCTGGCTGATGTGCTGCTGAAGGTAGGCCTGTCGCAGTCCTTCCCGCGCCCGGAGGGCCAACGACGAGACGCCGTTGGGAGTGAGCCCTACCAGTGGCGCCGCCGCGGCCGGCTTCAGGCCTTCGATGTCCAGGTGCCAGAGTACGGCTTGCCAGCGTTCGGGCAAGGACTTGAACGCCTTGGCCATGATGCTCGCCTCAAGACCGTTCAGGACGGGGTCACTATCCAGCACGGCGGAATCCAGGACGGCGTCGTCGGCAGCAGTCGGCATGCGGCGGGCCTTGCGGTTCCGGTCGTGCGCCGTGCGGCGCACCACCGTCAGAAGATAGGAGCGGAAGAACTCCTTGGGGCCTTTGCCTTCGATCAGCAACTGGAAGATGGTGGCAAACGACTCGGCCACGACGTCGTCGGCGTCACTGGGGTTGTCCGTCTGGGCGCGGGCCACATATTGGGCGATCTTCAAGTGCCGCTCATAGAGCACATCGAACGCCTCCGTGACCCCTTGGCGCACCATGGAAATGATGTGGGGATCGCTTTCAGCGGCCATTGCCAGGGCTGGGGAGTCGCCACCGCCCTTTACCGAAAATACTTGATCCATAAACAATAGTGTGACATCAGGTGGCGCGTGACTTGAATCGGGATCTTCATACCTGTAGAGAACCCAACTTATTGCATTTTTCGCATCACGATTCCCCTGTTGGCCGCACTAGTGAGGCATGACATTCCCAACCCCTGGAGTGAGCCGGGGAAAAGCAGGCGCCCGGCGCCCCCTCTCCCTCCTCAAAGTGACGCGCGCTCTCCACAAGAAAGCCCCGCGGCAGCAGAGCGTGGTGGTTCGGGGATTGCCGCACTCCCCTTCCGGCCTGCTCGCCCGGAAGAAGAACGCAGGACATGTCGCCCTGGTTTACGGAGCAGACAGGCCGTGGGCCATTCCGGGCGATACCGTCATTTTCACGGCGTGGATCACCAACGACTCGGCCAGTTACCTCCGGGACGTCGCACTGATACCGCGTTCCTTCACCAACGAAGGCATGGAGGTCCTCCAGTACACGGCCGAACCTGTGCAGGCGGACCTTGAAATCAGCCTCCTGGCACCTGGCCAGTCAGTGATGCGGAGCTTCTCCTATCTGGTGACGGACTCCGATCATCTCCACGGGGGAAGCCTGGTCAGCGCGATGCGGGTCCGCGCCACGTGCCGGGGACAGCTCATTGCGGATGAGCACGACGCCTTGGTCTCGCTCAGCGGAATGCGACGGGACTGGCCGTTTGAGACCGACCCGGGGCAGCGGAGAAACAGCTGACGCCCTACTCGTTGTCCGGTTGGCCTACCGGCTTTTCGGCGGGCCAATCCACATCCTGTTCGTAGCCCTCGTGCTTCTTCAAGTACGCGGCAATATACGGGCAATGCGGGATGATCCGTTTTCCGGACGCCACCACATCATCCAACGCAAAATGCGCCAGGACTTTTGCCAGGCCCTGGCCGTTGAACCCGGGCTTCGTTTCAGTGTGAATGAAATCAATATGACCGGGCTTATCCATGAACTGCGAAATCACGGCCAACTCTCCGTCCACATGCAGCTCATAGCGGTGAAATTTGTCGTTGCGCACCGTGGTGACGCCGGGGCGGAACGACTCTGCCAGTGAATCCGTGTACTCGGTCATGGTTCGAGATTGGCACGTAAATCCGGCGCTGGCAACGTCCACCACCGCCCCGCGCGTACTTCCGCGCCGTCCCGCTGCGGCGGCGGCAGCACCGGCGTCGGAACCTTGCCGAGCAACAGGACCGCAAGGGCGAAGCACGCCGCTCCACCGCCCAACAGCGCAAGCGTTAATCCGTTGAATGCGGCGTCCGCCACCGGGAGCAAAACCACGACGACGGCCGTCACCACAGCGGCACGCGACGGGCCCCGGGCGTGGCTGGCCGCCGTCGGACGGTTCTCCAGGCGCCCAAAAAGCCACACCACGGGGACCAACAGGGCTACCACCGCGAAGAAGACGGGGATCCGCGCCCACCACCACTCCGCAGTCCCGGCCAGCGGCTGGGGAACATCGGTGAGCAACAGCAAACCGGACATGCCCACCAGGAGCGGAAGGTGCCACAAGTAGACGGTCATGGAACGCCGTCCCGCAACAGCAATAACTGCCCGGATCCAACGGAAACCAGCAATCCCCCGAAGGCCGTTCCGCAGCATCTGGAGCGTCGCAGCCTGGGAAACGCCCAAGAGCAACAGGCAGAGATTGGGCGGGTTCAGGTTCACCACCATGTTTCCCGGGTACACGGCCACGCCGGTCACCAGCCCCAGCAGCAGGTTGCTGGACACAATGGCCCCCACCAGCCAGGTACGGCTCCTGCGTTCGAAGAAGCCGTCAGCCATGAAAAAACCCAGTTGCTGGACGGCACACCACACAAAAATCATGTTCGCGAACGCCAGGACGGGAAGGGCTCCGCGCAAGGAATCGACCGTCATCATCAGTGTCACCAGGGCGGCGAACGTCAGAAATGGCGCACGCTCGTGAAAACGAGCCATGAGGGGAATGCTGAGTTGGGCTGTGAGGTAGGCGGCCAGGAACCAGAGCGGCATCGCGGCGCCGGCGGTCATCAACTGGATGACCTGCGGGTGGACGCCCAGCAGAAGCGCAACCCACAGCCCTCCCCACATGACCGCCAGCAAAGCCATGGCCGGACGCACCAGGCGCAGGAGCCGCAACTGGGCGAAGTCGAATCCAGTGCCGCCGTGCGCCTTCAGGCGACGCCATGATTGCAGACCGGTCACACCGCCCAGGACGAAGAACAACGGCACGATCATGAGGCCCCAGGCCACAGGGGTAAACCAGCCCTGTTCCATCAGCACGTTCACGGTGGTGACCGTGCCGTCCTTATGCAGGACCGGGCTGACCATCATGCAGTGCGCCGCCACCACCAGGAGCAGGCAGGTGAAACGGACAAGGTCGATCACCGGGTCCCGTTGCACAGCACTACTTGGCACAGCGGTACTCACCGCGCTGGCGGAAGGATTCGCATCCATCTCCATGGCTCTCCCCTGAAGTCAGCACGCGCGTGCGTGCTGACTTCATTGTCCGCCCGGGCGAGGGGCCGGGCCAGCAGGCGGGGCGCTGGGATTCCGGGTGCGCGTCCTGTGCAGCAAGCGCTCCCGTTGGGCCGGGTCCACAGCAGCAGCGCATGCCGCTGCTGCCAGTCCGAAGGACCCGTCCAACACTGCTTTGTCAGCTCCTGCCGATGCGCCGAATGCCGCGAACTCCGCCGTGTGATGCGCGGCGCCGCGGACGTCGTAACCCACCATCGGGTGGATGCTCGGCACCAGTTGCGACACGTTTCCCATGTCCGTCGAGGCCACAGGATCTGCGTTGAAGGCAACGTCCCTGCCCCTGGCTTTCATTGCTTCCTGGTAAGCCGTGGACAGATACGGATCCTGGCGCAATTCCGCGTAGTCGTTGCCGGACGGCGTCACGTGGAGCGTGCAACCGCTCGCGTGGGCGCCGGCTTCCAAGCAGCGCCGGACTTTGCCTTGGATGACGCGCAGCTGATCAATGCCCGGTGCCCGCATTTCCACACTCGCGCGGCTGCGCTCAGGAATCACGTTGACCGCGCTGCCGCCTTCTGTGACGATCAGCGACACGATGGAGCCCGCGGGCAGTTGCTGCCGGGCCAGGGCAATCGCCAACTGCGCCACCACCAACGCATCCAGCGCATTGACTCCTTCAGATGGTGCAGCCGCGGCATGGGCCGGACGCCCCTCGAACAGCACATCCCACATGGACATGGCCAGGGACGATCCACCCACTACATCCGCTGCACCGGCGTGGACCATCATGGCCAGCGAGACGTCGTCGAAAAAGCCTGCATCAATCAGGTCCACTTTGCCGCCGGTGGTCTCTTCCGCCGGCGTGCCGAGAACTTTGACGGTGATGTCCAGCTCATGGGCCACCGCCGCCAGTGCCAATGCTGCCCCCACCGCGCTGGCTGCGTTGACGTTGTGTCCACAGGCATGGCCGATCGCGGGCAGGGCGTCGTACTCCACGCACAATGCCACCACGAGTTCGCCGGATCCGAAGCGAGCACTGAAGGCCGTGGGCTCTTCAGGCTGCGCTTCATCGAACGTGAAGCCCGCCTTTCGCAGCACGCTCCGCACGCGTTTGACGGCCCTGAACTCCTGGCCACCGAGTTCCGGATCGGCATGGATTGCATGGCTCAGATCGAGGATTTCCGGCGTCCAGCGCTCCAGGTGGCCTTCCAGCGCGGCATGAACTTCCCCTGGGGAGGCAAGCACGACGGCGGCGCCGCGGCTCACGCTGCTGAGTCGAGCCATCATGCCGTCACCCCGGCGGCCTGACGCTTCGGGTACCGTGCACTTGCGGCGGCGGCTATCAGCGCAGCGACGGCCAGTGCTCCCCAGATGGTGAACAATCCAGCTTCGGTGATGTGTCCGGAATCAACGGACGCGGAAGAGATCAGCTTCACTACAGCGGCGCCCACAGCGATGCCCACGGACAAGGCCAGTTCGTTCAACCCGGCCGCTGTGGACGTTTCCTCCACAGGAACACCTTCTACGGACAGCGCGCGAGTTCCTGCCTGGTACATTCCCAGGCTGAGGTTGAACATCGCGAAGCCAACGCAATACCCCGCAAAGGAGCTGTGGCCCAGCAACATCACTACGAAGCCGCAAGCCAGCAGGACGCCCGCGAAGACCAGGGTGGCGCGTTCACCGAACTGCCGGAGCGCCCTCGCCGTTAGGAGTGAGGAAGCCAGCGACAGAACGGAAGCCGAGGCAAGGACCACAGCGATCGTGAGCGGGCTGAGGCCGAACCCGTAGCCAGTCTTGTCCGGGTTGGAGTGCAGGAATATACCGTTGGTTCCGAAGTAGCTGATGGAAGCAAAGCCGAAGAAGAACGTGGCCAGCGAGATAGCGCGGATCCGGGGATTGGCCAGCATTCGCAGATCCATGAACCGGCGGCCCTGGATGGCACTGAAGTCCCGCCTGGCCCAATAAGCCAAAAGGGCCAGGCCCAGAGCGCCAGCGGTGAGTGTGCGGGCATCCAGCCAGCCCCATTCCGGCGCCATGGAGAGCGCCACCACAAAACCAATCAGACCCAAAGAGCAAGCCAGCAACGGCGCGAGGGCCATGCCCTCACGGGTGGGGACCCCGGCGTCGGGCAGTAAGAAGGAACAAACGAAGGCGGCCACGGCGAAGGGAACCGCCACCCAGAATCCGAGCGTCGGATCGGTGACCCCAACTATTCCGGCCAGCAGTCCGCCGGCACCCACCATGATCATGAGCATGCCGATCATGACGCTGACGCCAGTGCGTGTGTGTGCAGGGCTTGTGACACGCAGGATTCCCATCATCAGCGGTATGAACCCCACCACGCAGGTCAGCATGACGACGCCCAGCGTCACCGTCCACAACGACGGCCACAGCGCCATTTGCAGCACGCCAACAGTCACCACGCCCGTGGACCAGCGCAGCACCAGGCGGTATCCGTAGCTGTCGCCAAGCCTTGAAATGATGGGCGTGAGAACGGCGAAACTGACGTTGGAGATGAGGAAAATGCCGTTGATGGTGGGGTCGTCAATCTCGAAGACCGGTCCCAGCGCGGGCAGGATGGGACTCAGATATCCCTGTGTCACGCCGCTGAGCGATTCGATGAGAGCCATTGCCAGGATCATTCCTGCAATGCTCCGGCGGGTCATGGCTGACGTGGTGGGAGGGGCTGCGGTGCTTGCCATGTGCTTCCTTGGGGGTCTTGAGCCTTGGTTGACGACATACTCGTGATGCGAGTCACAACGCTACGACCGTCGTCTACACTGGCCGTGGAATTGTTCAAAACCCACTAAAAGCAGGACAAATTGAACGAATCAGCCATAATCTCCGAGCTTGACCTTGAAATCGTTAATGCACTCCAGATCAACCCGCGGGCTGAATGGAGTCGGGTTGCGGATGCTCTTGGACTCTCAGGACCCACCGTGGCGCGACGATGGCAAACGTTGGCCGAGGGCCGGCTGGCATGGATCACGCCATCTCCGGGTCAGCGCTACCTCAGCGCGGGTTGGTCTGCCTTCATCCAACTCTCCTCGCTCCCGGGCGAAAGTGAGGAACTCATCAGCCGACTCTGTGCCGAGCCTGCCTTCGGCACAGTATCCATGGTCACCGGCTCCCATGACGTCTTCATGGATTGCTTTGCCTCCAGCCATGAGGAACTCATGGACATCATCACTGACTCTTTTCCGAAGCTTCCCGGCGTCACGCACCGCGAGGTGGTTTTCGTGACCAAGCTGTACCGCCAGGCCTCGGAATGGCGCAGCGGCACACTGGAACCCGGACGCGCTCGGCAGGTCTCGACGCAAACAAAAGAAGCCCCCGCCGGCTATTCACCTGATCGACTGGATGCCACGCTGCTGGAGGAGCTCGCCAAGGACGGCCGGGCCAGTTGGGCGGAACTTGGCACCGCCTGCGACGTCTCACCCCAGACCGCCCGTCGGCGGGTGGAGCGCTTCCTCGCTTCCGGCTACATCACGCTGAGGTGCGACGCCTCCACAGCAGCAAACAGGGGCCTGCGGGAGGTCACCCTCATGCTCAACATTCCGGCGCAATATGTTGACGACATAGGCAGCTACTTCGCCGCGCAACCCAACTGTCGGCTCAGCGCCCAAGTATTGGGCACGCAAAACCTGGTGGTCACGTTGTGGGTGCGGAATTATTTGGAAGCGCAAGCGTTCGAGCGGGAGCTGGCCGAGCGGGCACCCGGCAGCTCGGTAATATCCCGGCAGGCGGTGGTGAGGACCTACAAGCGGCTGGGCCATCTCCTTGACGAGCCAGGACGCAGCTTGTCAGTAGTGCCCCTTCCACTATGGAGGGACGAGGCCTCCTGAAACGTCAGCAGCTGATATCCACTACCGCGGGATTGCCTCTGGACGGCTCGTGGAAACACCGGCAGGATCAGATGCATGACAACGTCGATTTTCGTGAACCTGCCCGTCGCCGACCTCGAAGCATCCAAAGCCTTTTACACCGCCCTTGGCTACACCATCAACCCGAATTTCACCGATGAGACTGCCGCTTGCGTCGTCTTCAGCGACGCCATCTACGCCATGCTCCTGACCCACGACAAATTCAGTCAGTTCACCAAGCAGCCCATCGCTGACACCAAGAACTCGACGGCGGCAATTCTGGCCCTTTCCGCCGATAGCCGCGAAGACGTGGACGCGTTGGCCGCCAAGGCATTGGAAGCCGGCGGATCCGAAACCTACGAGGCCCAGGATCTTGGCTTCATGTACAGCCGCGCGTTCCGTGATCTGGACGGCCACCACTGGGAAGTCCTCTGGATGGATGCCGCCGCGGCCCAGGATGGTCCGCCTGAGTCCTAGTTCCGGGGGCTATCCCAGCGTTACTGCCAACACTCCAAGCACGACGGCGAGCAGCGGCGTGGTGCCTTGGAGCGTAGCGGCGCGGAGGTACTTTTTGCCGCTGGCCGCAAGCACCAGGGCGGCCAGGAGCATGGAGCCGCAGCTGCTGAAGACGAGGGTCCACCCCACTTGGGTTGCTCCCATGGCTACTGCGATGATGCCGATCAAGGCACCAATGGCCAGGAACAGGTTATAGAAACCCTGGTTGTAGGCCAGTGGCTTGGTGGTTTCCGCGTCCGCCTGCGAAGTGATGCTGAACGTTTTCCAGGTCTTGGGCTTGGTCCAGGTAATGGACTCCATGGTGAAGATGTAGACGTGGAGCAGGGCGGCAATCGTCGCGAAAATCAGGGAGGCCAGGATCATGTTTTGATCCTAGCCTCCCTGTGTTCTTGAGCTGCTCGTCAGGCGCTGAGCAACTCCAGCGTGGCGCCTGCGAAGGTCGCGGCCGAGCCGTTCCACTGGGCCAGCAAGCCTTGGAGGTTCTCGCCATCGGCACGGTGCGCTGCGGTTTCGGCCTCCAGCGTGGAGAGGATGCCGGTGCGCAGTTCCGTGTTGAAGTTCACCTTGCCCACGTTCATGGACGGCGCCTTAGCGAGCTGGTCCGCCGGAATGCCCGACGCTCCATGCAGTACCAACGGCACGTTGGTCTTCGCTGCGACGTCTTGGAGCACGTCCCAACGGATGGCGGGCTCGCCCTTGTACTTGCCGTGCACGTTTCCCACGGCCACGGCCAGCAGTTGCGCACCCGTTCGCTCCACGAAGTCAGCCACCTGCGCAGGATCCGTGAGCCCCGCAACTGAAGCGCCGGCGTCGTGCGCTGAATCATCGGCACCGAACGCCTTGTCCTCATCACCCGCAAGGCCGCCCAGCTCTGCCTCAATCACGACGTCGGAAGCACCGTGCGCGTTCAGCGCGGCACGGACTTCGCGGACCAAGGCGATGTTGTCCTCGTAGGGCAAGGACGAACCGTCGGCCAGGACGGCGTCCGCACCTGCGGCCACCGAGTCGAGGATGACCTTGAGGTCCGAGGCGTGGTCCAGTTGGACCGAAACCGGGACGCTGGCGTCGTCGGCGAGGCCACGCAGGGCCGCAATGAGGCGCAGTCCGTTGGGGGTGGACGCAGTTTTCGGAGCCACCAGCAGAATCACGCTGAGCCGGGCTTCTTCCGCCGCCGACACTATAGCCAGCGCGGTGGTGAAGTCGTAGCAGGTGAAGGCCGGAACGGCGGAGCCGGACGCCAGGGCTGAGGTGACCAGCTGATCGAGTTTTGCGCGCATTAGTGGGCCAGGCCTCCTACCAGGATCCAGGCAACGTATGTCAGCGCGAAGCCGGCCAGGCCCAGGATGGTGGTGAGGACGGTCCAGGTCTTGAGGCCGTCGGAAACCGTGAGGCCGTAGTAGCGGATCACGGTCCAGAAGCCCGCGTCAGTGACGTGGGACAGGCCGAGCGAACCGAAACCGATGGCGATAACAATTACGGCGATCTGGGCTGGCGAGTAGCCGCCTTCCATCACGGCGGAAGTGAGCAGGCCGGTGGTGGTCACGATTGCGACCGTGGCCGAACCCTGCGCGGCGCGGAGGGCCAGGGAGATGATGAATCCGAGCACAATCACCGGAAGGCCAAGGCTGTCCAGCGTGTGGGACAGCGCGGCGCCGATGCCCGAGGTGCGGAGGACTTCACCGAAGACGCCGCCTGCAGCAACCACCATGAGGATGGACGCGATGGGAGGCAGTGCGCCTTCGAAGATTTCGCCGGTTTCCTTGAGGGACCAGTTGCGGCGTACCGCCAGCAGGAAGAAGGAGAGGGCCACAGCGACCAGGAGTGCGAAGAACGGGTTGCCGATGAACGCGGCCACGCCGTACCAGTAGTTGTCCTTGGGGATAGTCAGTGTGCCGACGGTGCCGAGAAGGATCTGGGCGATGGGTGCCGCGATCAAGAACATGATCAGCCCGGGACGGGGAGGTGCGATCGCACGGGCGCCGGGACCATCGTGGCCAACGTGGACCAGGGATTCGGAGCCGAACTCTTCCACCTGCTGCTTCACTCCGGGGAGAAGCTCGTAGTCCTTGCGGTTCATGATGCTGGCAACCCAGTAGGACAGGAATCCGAGGGGGATGCAGATGATGAGCGAGATCATGGTGATCAGTCCGATGTCCGCGCCAAAGACGCCGGCGCCGGCCACGATGCCCGGGTGCGGAGGGACTGCAACGTGGATGGAGAGCATGATGCCGGCCATGGGCAGACCGAACTTGATGGGGTGAACGTTCGCGATCTTGGCGAAGGCGTAGACGATGGGGACCAGGACGATCACGCCAACCTCGAAGAACACGGGGATGGCCACCAGGAAGCCCACGGCCGTCAGAGCGACAGCAACGCGCTTGGCTCCGAGCTTCTCCGTGAAGTGGGTTGCCAGCGACTGCACTCCACCGGATACCTCGATCATGCGGCCGAGGATGGCTCCGAGGGCGATCAGCAACGCCACCTTGCCCATGGTGCTGCCGACGCCCGTGGTCACCACGGTGAAGATGTCCTTGAGCGGAATCTGGGCTGCGACGCCCACCAGGATGCTGACGGCCAGCAGGGCTACGAAAGCCTGGATCTTGAAGCGGATGATCAGCACCAGCAACAGGGCGATACCGGCCGCAGCGATGGTCAGCAGAAGCGGTGTTCCCAGCTCCACTGCGGGCTTGATGGCGGGGGCGTCGGCCGCCTGAACCATCAACGAGTTAACGAGGGGATTCATTGGGGGTGTCTCCTTTGACATACCAGTCTAGGGAAGACCGGCGGAGGTGGCGACGACGGCGAAGGGGGGGCCGCCGTCGTCGCGGGTTCTTTGTTGGGAGTGGTTAGGCGGTGCGCTTGGAGGGCGCAACAACCTTGATGACGGCGGAGTCGTCGGCGGCGGCGAGGCCCTGGGCCTGGCCGAGAAGGTAAAGCTGTTCAGCAGCAGCGGCAACGGGTGCGGCGAGGCCGGCGGCCCGGGTTGCCTTGCCCACGATGCCCATATCCTTGACGAAGATGTCCAGGCGGCTGAGGACCTCGGCACCTTCCTCGGTGTACGCCTCGAGGATGCGCGGGCCGCGGTTGGAAAGCATGAAGGAACCGGCGGCGCCCGCTTCCAGGGCGGCGAGGGTCTTGGCTTGGTCGAGGCCGAGCGCGTCGGCGAGGGCCATGGCTTCTGCGGCGGCGGCGATGTGGACGCCGCACAGGAGCTGGTTGACGGTCTTCAGTGCCTGGCCGTCACCGGGCTTGTCGCCCACAATGCTCAGGGTGGACGCCAGCAGTTCAAGAGCGGGGCGCGCCTTTTCCAGAGCCTCGGGCTCGGCGCCGACGACGATCAGCAGGTCACCTTCGCCGGCACGCTTGGGGCCGCCGGACAGCGGAGCGTCAACCAGCGAAACGCCGTATTCGGCCAGCTTGGCGACCGTGGCCGGGATGGCTTCCGTGCCCACGGTGCTGCCGAGGATCACCACGGCGCCCGGCTTCAGCACCGAGGCCACCCCGTTCTCGCCGAAGAGGACATCGTTGAGCTGTTCGCCATTGCGGACGGCCAACAGCAACGCGTCGGCGTCCTGGGACGCTTCGCGGGCTGAAGCGAAGGTTTTGATACCGGCCGCTGCTGCGAGTTCCAGGCGGGGTTCGGCAATGTCAAAGCCGTGGACGGTCAGCTCGGAGGCGAGCCGGGTTGCCATGGGCAGGCCCATGGCGCCGAGGCCCAGGACGGTGACGGTGTAGTTGCTGCTGGTCATGGTGTTCTCCATTGAATTTTGGCTGTCAGAAAGTGGCGCTGAGCTTGCGGGTGACGTGCGTCAAGGACTGGTCGTCGCCCACGTTGCCGGCGAAGACGATGTACGGGATGCCCTTTGCGGGGCCGTCCACCGGCTCCCACAGCGAGACGATGCCCGGGAGCATGGGTCCGCGAACAATCGCGTGGCGGATTTCCAGGCCGTGCGCGGCGACGTCCGAGGACGTGATGCCGCCCTTGGCGATGACGAACCGCGGCGGGAAGGTCTTCAGCGTCCGGTTCACCACGGCGACGACGGCGGCCGAGACTGTGCGGGCGATCTTCAGGCTCGCTGCGGCGTCGTCGGTTTTGATGAGCAGGCGGCTGGTGTGGACAATGACGTCGCCCTGGTGAAGGGCGTCGACGACGTCGGACACGACGGTTGCGATGTAGGCGTCAGCTTCCGTTTCGCCCTCGGTTTTGGTTCCGGCAATGAGCTTCTCGACATCGATCTCGATGGTCCGGGCCGAGCTGTGCGCGGCTGTGAGGTCATTGAGTTGCCGGGTGGTGACGCCAACGTGGGAGCCCACCACAATCAAGCCGCCGGCTGTGGAGGGCGTGTTGCCCGCGAAGGCCTCCTCGGACGTCAGCGCCGTGCGGATCTCCTGGCCAATGCGGCCCCTGACGAAGGGCGGACCAACACGGTAGAGGAGTTTCTTGCCGCGGCGTTCTGCTTCCTCCAAGCCCAGGGCGAGGGCACGGAAGTCGTTCTCGGTGACGATGTCGGCCACGATCGGCGTGGAATTGGTGGCGGATTCCAGGGCGTCGGCGATCGCTTTGGCGGAGATGGTGGGATCCTGCGCTGATGCTCCGGCGCGGATGATGTTCAGGTCCAGGACGATCACATCGCCGGCCGGGAACCGGCCCTGCGACTTCTCCTCCACATACTTGGCCATCTCGGAGTTGGCGAAACCGAAGCTCGCGTCCTTGGCGAATTCCGTCTCCGCAACAGGGGTGAGGGAGCCGAGGTGTTCTGCTGCGCCCCGCATGTAGTGCACGCCGCCGATGGTGACGCGTCCGGCGTCGGGGAATGCTGGAACGATCACCACACCGTCGGTGGCTTCACCGGTCTCGGCGGCCACGGTGGCGGCGATGACATCCGGCTCCAGCGGGTAGTGGCCGCGGAGGGTGGAGTCGCTGCGGCTGACGAAACCCAGCGCCAAACCTGCGGGCGCTGCTGCGGCCAGAGCGTTGCGGACGATTTCCTCGTTGCGCGCCGCGGCTTCGGCCGGGTCGAGGCTGCGGGTGTTGGTGAGGACGTAGACAGCAGGCTTGGTCTGGTTCTCACGGATGTGGGTGAAAGCCCAGGTGAAGTCCGCGACGTCCCAACGGGTGAGCACGGCCAGATCCGCAACGGATTGCGTGCCGGTGGGGTCGTCGTCGAGGACAACCAGAACGCGGGGAGACGTTGCCGAGGACGCCGCAACGGCGTCGGCAACCAACTGAGCAGGAATCTGGACTTCCGCCGGGAAAGCGGCCAGAACGTCGGCTTCAAGGGTCACTGTGCACTCCATCGTGGGAAATCTCTGTAGCGGTTTGGTGAATGTAAGATGTCAGACATCTAACATTTGAATTAGTGTGACACACGGCTCTTGACCGCGCAAGGTGCTGCGCATCACTAGGCTGGGTGGATGGCTGACAGCGTTGTTCCGCTCCCGTTCGTGAACGTCCTCACGCCTGCCATTCCCGCAGGTCAGCCGGTTCCCGCAGTGCTGATCCACGGTTGGGCGTCCGGTTCCGTGTACTGGGAACCCCTCGCCAGGAAACTGCTCGACGCCGGCCGCGAGGTCTGGATCGTGGACCTCCCCGGCTACCACCCGGGCGAGGAATTGCCGCCGGACTTCGAATGGACCTTGGACTCGGCAGCGGCTTCGGTGGCAGCAGCCCTCGACGCCCGGAGTGCCGCGCCCGCGGGCCGAAGTCCCGCGCCCGCGGGCCGGCCTGCCGTGCATCTAGTGGGACATTCGATGGGCGGCAGTGTTTCCTTGACACTCGCGGCAGCCCGTCCCGATCTGGTGGCCTCACTGACCTTGGTGGGTATGGCGCCGGTGCCGCAGAACCAGGGGTTCAAGACAGTGCTCAGCTCGCAGCTGGACCAAGGATTCTTCGATTCCGGGACCATAGCCAAGCTCATGCACGCCTGGTACGGGGAGCTGTCCGCAGCAGACATGGCGCTGCTCAGCGCAGGGTTCACAACGCCCTTCCCGGTTCTGTCCGCCAGCGCTGTGGCGGCCATGTCCGGCGTCGAACCTTCAGTACCGGGGCGCGTCCGGGCGCCACTGCTGGTGATCGCCGGGACTGGAGATCGGGTGCGCCCCATGGAACAAATGCGCGCATTTGTGGCCGAAAGCCCGGATCGCCGGCTGAAAGCCATCCCGGGCGCCGGTCATAACGTCCACTGGGAACAGCCCGAACAATGCGCACAGGCACTCACTGAGTTTTGGGAAACAAGCTGGCCACCGCCAGCGTAAGATGTCTGACATCCACCCGTCCCGAGGGAAATCCAAGGGGAGCCGGGTGGTCAGAAGTACAGGAAATGGGGATACATGGCACGTAAGTCGCTGGTGGGCGTCGTCGCTGATGAGCTGCTGGACCGCATCATCGCGGGCGAGTTTCCGCCCGGAACGGTTGTACCGGGCGAGCTGGAGCTCAGCGCCAAACACGAGGTAAGCCGCATGACCGTCCGCGAGGCCATGAAAACGCTCGAGGCGCAGCGGATTCTCAGCGTCGAACGCGGCCGCGGAACCTTCGTCAACCCCCTCAATCAGTGGGCATCCTTGGAAGCCGTGCTGCGTGCCGCCTCCGAAGGAACCAAGGACGCGGCCGCTGCGATCCAGTTGATCGAGCTCCGCAGGATGCTCGAAACAGGGGCATGCGAACTGGCCGCCGAGCGCATCTCCGATGATGAGCTCGCCGCACTCAGGGACCACGTGGAAAAGATGCAGGCCTCCCACGAAGTCAACGACCTCGCAGGGTTTGTGGAAGCCGACCTCGCTTTCCACGATGTGATTCTTCACGCCTCCGGCAACGTCTTTGTGGCCGTACTTTTCGAACCCCTGCACAGGGTCCTGGAGGCCCGGCGCGCTGAGACTTCAGCCTTCCCGGAGATCCAGGAACACGCGATCGGCCATCACCGGAAGATCGCCGCCGCTTTGGAATCGCGCAATCCCAACGAGGCACGCCTGGCAATGGACGCCCACATGCAGCAGACCCTGGACGATCTGAAGACGTACGTGCTGGAGGCGTGACAGGCAGACAACACCTTAAGTGTTGGGCGCAGCTGATTTAAATCTTGCACTGGCGCGGGATCAGAGAATCCTTGATTTTTACGGCAGAATTGCCTCATGCTCTTAATTGTTGCTGTCGCCCTTCGAAAGTTCTGCGCGTGAGACCACTTGAGTTTCCCGAGTTTCCCTTTAGCTCTCCGTTGGCGAAAGCCATCATCCAACTTGAACGGGTTCGCGCAGCTTTAGGGGATGGAACCACCCCTCCCGAGGTCTTCGCGCAGCTCCGCACTCTGTTTCAATTGCTGTCGAGCATCATGAGCGCACGTATCGAAGGCAACCGCACGTCAATTGTCGATGCTGTTGCCGGTGTTCAGCACGCGAACCGCACTGACGTCGCGACGGACGATGGGGTCCAAGAAATTGTCCAGCTTCAAGAAGCAACAGCCTTCGTCGACTCCGCCATTGACCGGGGGACGGCACTGACGCATGGGTTCGTCCGGGAGCTGCACCGCATATCCGTTACCGGCTTAGAACGCGAAGGGGACCGCACGCCTGGCGCTTACAGACTCGCCGATGTCATCATCAGTGGCTCGTCGCACCGACCCCCACCGCCGGGGAGCGTGCACGGTGACATGACGGCACTCCTGGACTTCATCAATGAAGATGTGGATCAGAACTATGAGTTGCTCAAGATCGCACTTGCCCACCATCGGTTCGTCTGGATTCATCCTTTCGGCAATGGGAACGGTCGAGTCGGGAGACTCCTGACGTACGCAGCCATGCGACAGCAAGGGTTCTCCGACGCCGCTGGATACGGAGCCCTCAACCCAACGGCCGTGTTTGGGGAGAACCGCGACCTCTACTACGAACGGCTCGAAGACGCCGACTCCCTCGAACCCGAATCTTTGATTCGCTGGTCGAATTACGTCTTGGAAGGATTGTTGACGGACCTCAGCAGATTGGTGAAACTCGGCAACAAGGACTTCGTCACGGAAGGTCTCCTGATTCCCGCTATCGAAAGAGGCCTTGCGTCATCGCGCTTTACCCGAGAAGAAGCCCTCGCCTTGAAAATCATCGCGCGCAGAGTCGAAGTGAAGGCGGGAGACCTTAGTTCAGCGTTCACGGGCTCAGCCGCGACACGAAGCCAAGACATTCGAAAACTCTTGGACCGCGGAGTCATTGAACCGGTGGCGGAAGGCAAGAGATCCTACCGGCTTCGCCTCGCCCCGAGTGAGCTAACACCCCTCCTGGTTCGGGAGCTGGATCGGCTGGGATTCCTGCCCCGCATTCTGCGCGATTCACAATGATCTCCGCGGCTGCAGATGCCCTTGCCTAGCGGCGCAAGCTCTCGCTGGGCAGCTCGCCGAAGGCCTTCACGTAGAGCGCAGAGAAGCGCCCCTGGTGCGTGAAGCCGCATAGCTCAGCCACTGCCGTGACGCTCTGCTCTCGGGGGTTCGCCTCGAGAAGCATCTCCCGGGCACGGTCCAGCCGGATACTGCGCAATAGCTCCGACGGCGTCGCTCCGGTTTCCGCCCGAAGGGCCGTTTGCAGCGTTCGGACTGAGACGCCCAAGCACTCGGCGATGTCCGGCACAGTGAGTTCCTCGAAAGCATGCCGCTCCAACAGCTCGCGGCATTCCCGGACCAGCCGGCTTTCGGACTCAGCATCCCGGATCTCACCGCTGGGCATCTCCATCGCCATCAGCAAGCGTGACACCATGCTGTCCGCCAGCAATCCCTGCACAAACGCGGGAGCCGCGGCCTGTGGCTGGCTGATCATGTCGTCATGAAGCTCGACGACGGACCTCAAGAATGCGCGGCCGGCCGCACCTGAAAGGTCCATGCCGTAGCCCAGGTCCACGGCGCTGTTTCCATACAACTGCCCGGCCACCCGCTCCAGCGCGGAGCGCCTCACGTAGACAATCAGGTGCGGACTGCCGCCGTCCCAAGTCATGGAAAATGGGCGGTCGATAGGCGGAACCGTGGCCATGCGGGGACTGGATTCCACCGTACTGGAGCCCACTTGCATGGAAGCGTGCCCGGCCAACGGGATCTGCACCAGATGGAAATCCTGCAAGCCCTCGGGTTCAATCCGAACGTCGGCCCCGTAATCCAGGAATTCGATCCCGACGTCGCCACGGTGCAAGGAACGCAGCTTCATGTCCATCAAGGATGCGCGCGTCCGCGGGGCGAGCTCATGGCTGCAAAACAACTCCGCAATCTTGGCATGTGCCTCGTCCACATTGGTTGTGGCCATAGTTGGCTGCCCGCGCAAAACATCACGGGCAAGAATCCTGACCATCCGCCACCTACTTCACGGGTAATTGCGTCACACGGTTTTGGAGCTTTTCGTCTTTCGGATGATCCCCGCGCCAAGTGGATATTCCGGAGTGCAGCGTCTGTCTAGAGTCGCTTTTAAGACAAGTATGACGCAGCTCACAAACCATACCAACAGCCGAAGCGAGGTGGGGACCAGTGAAGAACATCAAGGTGGTGCATGACCGCAGGGACGAGTGGGACAGGAGCCACTTCGAACTCTGGGCGGCGGAGCTTCAGGCCAGGGAAACCCACCTCACTTCCGCGGCGTGGGTTGGTTGGCACGAGGAAGAGGAAGACCCTGCGTAATTCGGATAATTCCCGCGCCAAGTGGATATTCCCTCCGGCAGTGGCTGCCTAGAGTCGCTTGCAGGGCAAATATGACGCACGTCATATTTACGTAACATCGTCATCGCGGGAAAGGGTTCGGCACATGTCAGCACTCAAGGGCAGGACAGCAATTGTCACCGGCGGAGCCACCAAGGTTGGCCAAGGCGTGGTCACCGCATTGCGGGACGCCGGGGCCACGGTGGTGGTGGCGGATATAGACCCCGACGGCGCATCACTCACCGCCGGGCTGGGCGAAGGAATCCATTACTCCCACACGGACATCACTGATGATGACGCAGTGAACCTGCTGGTCAGTGGGGCGGCTGCACAGCACGGCAGCGTGGACATCCTGGTGAACCTCGCTTGCACTTACAAGGACGACGGCGCAGCCTCCGGGCGAGCCGACTGGCTCGAAGCACTCAACGTCAACCTGGTCAGCGCCGTGGTGGCGAGCAATGCGGCCCGCGCCTACCTCAAAGCATCCGGCCACGGCGCCATCATCAACTTCACCTCCATTTCCAGCTCAGTAGCCCAGACCGGCCGCTGGCTCTACCCGGCCAGCAAAGCAGCCCTGGTCCAAGTCACCCGCAGCATGGCCGTGGACTTCGCAGCGGACGGTATCCGGGTAAATTCCGTGAGCCCCGGCTGGGTGTGGAGCAACATCATGGACTCGCTCAGCAACGGGAGCCTCGAGAAGACAGACTCCGTGGCGGCCCCGTTCCACGCACTCAAGCGCGTGGGCCGCCCGCACGAGGTGGGTGACGTCGTCGCGTTCCTCGCCGGTGACCAAGCCAGCTTTGTGACCGGCGCGGACTGGGCTGTGGACGGCGGCTACTCCGCCCTGGGGCCGGAACGCGCTGAAGAAACCATTCCCCTGCTTGCCTCCAACTGACCATCGCAACCAGACCAGAGAAAAGGGAAACATCATGACGCAACGCCACATCACCATCGTCGGCGCCGGCCAGTCCGGACTGCAGCTCGGCATCGGCCTGCTCGACGCCGGCTACCAAGTGACCACGATCTCCAACCGCACACCCGAAGAGATTGCCGAGGGCAAAGTAGCCTCCAGCCAGTGCATCTTCCACAACGCCCTGGAGCACGAGCGGGACCTCGGGCTGGATTTCTGGCCGGACGCGCCAACCGTGGACGGGATCTCCTTCACCATCCCGCACCCGGAACTGCCGGGCGAGAAGGCCATCAGCTGGGCCTCCCGCTTGGACAACCACGCCAAGTCCATCGATCAGCGAGTCAAGTTCCCCAAGTTCATGGAGGAGTTCACCGCACGGGGCGGCGAGCTGGTGTTCGAAGATGCCGGCGTAGCTGAGCTGGAGAAATACACGCAGAACTCGGATCTGGTGATTGTGGCCGCTGGCAAGGGTGAGATCGCCCAACTGTTCACCCGCGACGCCGAACGCAGCACCTACGACGCACCGCAGCGGGCACTGGCCCTGACCTACGTGAAGGGCCTGAGGCCGCGTGAAGAGTACTCCGCGGTCTCGTTCAATCTCATCCCCGGCGTTGGCGAATACTTCGTCTTCCCGGCGCTGACCACGTCCGGCCCTTGCGAAATCATGGTCTTCGAAGGAGTTCCGGGCGGCCCCATGGATACCTGGAAGGGCCTGTCCCCCGAGGAACACCTGGAGAACTCCAAAAACATCCTCAACACCTTCCTGCCGTGGGAAGCCGAGCGTGCCACGGATGTGGAACTGACCGATCCCAACGGCGTGCTTCAGGGACGTTTCGCACCTACCGTCCGCCACCCGATTGCCACATTGCCCAGCGGCAGGCAGGTACTGGGCCTGGCCGACGTCGTGGTGTTGAACGATCCCATCACCGGGCAGGGCTCCAACAACGCCAGCAAGTGCGCGGCGTCGTATCTGGCCAGCATCATCGCCCACGACGACCAGGCCTTCGATGCGCCGTTCATGCAGGCCACGTTCGAGCGCTATTGGGATTACGCGCAGCACGTTGCACACTGGACAAATGCCCTCCTGGCTCCGCCGCCGCCCCACGTCCTTGAGCTCCTGGGTGCTGCGAACACTGAGCCGGACATCGCGCACCGGTTCGCCAACGGCTTCAACCACCCGCCGGAGTTCCAGAACTGGTTCATGTACCCGGACAAAGCTGCTGATTACCTGGCTGGCCTCACCGCCGCCAAGGTTTCTTAGCACAGCCCTGCTAATAAGGACTCCGTTATGCGCAAGATAGCGATTATTGGTGCCGGCGAATCCGGCGCCCAGCTGGCCCTCGGCCTCCAAAGGGACGGCTTCGCGGTGACACTCCTGTCCGATCGTTCGGCAGCGCAGATCCGCACCGGCAAAGTCATGTCCAGCCAGTGCATGTTCCCCACAGCCCTGGACGCCGAAGCCCAGATGGGGACGGCGCTCACCGGGTTCTACGAGTCCGGATCCGTTCCGGGCATCACCTCAATCCGGCTGCGAGTAGACGCTGAAGCCCCCATTGAGTGGGAAGCCCCCTTGGATGGCCCCGCCCGGTCCATCGATCAGCGCATCAAGAGCGCCCTGTGGATCGAGACGTTTGTGGCCGCCGGCGGTGACTTCCGCATTGAGAAGGTCACCCCGCGCATGCTCGAGGAACTCGCCCATGACTACGAACTGGTCATTGTGAGCACCGGCAAGGGCGAGATCGGCCAGATCTTCCCCCGCGACAAGGCGAAGTCACCGTTCGACCGTCCGCAACGGGTACTGGCCCTCAACTACGTCAAGACCGACGGCGGCGCTGACGCCGGCTCGTCCGCCGCCGGTACCGGCGGCGGGGGCGACGCCATCCGCATGTCCATGGTCCCCGGCGTCGGGGAGTTCTTCACGTTCCCTGGCCTGACGGTCTCCGGCCCCTGCCGCATGATGGTGTTCGAAGGCGTGGTGGGCGGCGCCATGGACCGGTGGACCGACGTCGGGAGCCCGGAGGAGCAGCTCGAACGTTCGCTGGAAATCCTCCGCGAGCACTTCCCGCACGAGGCCGGGAACTTCGCCGACGCGGAGCTGACGGATGATGGCGCCACGCTCCTGGGTCGCATCACACCCACAGTGAGGTCTGCCGTTGGGGAGCTTGGCAACGGGAAGTTGGTGTTCGGGCTCGGCGACGCTGTGGTCCTCAACGATCCTCTTACCGGGCAGGGCTCCAACAACGCCACCTTGGCGGCGAAGTATTACCTTGACGCGATTGTTCGCCGCGGCCAGCAGCCCTTTGACCGTCAATGGATGGAGCGCACGTTCGACGAGTTTTGGCGCGGGTGGGGGCAGTGGGCGGTTGAGTGGACCAACGATCTCCTCAAACCCCGAAGGGACCACCAAAAGACGCTGCTGAGCGAGGCGGCCGACCATCCGGCGCTGGCAGCAAGCATCGTGAGCGGCTTTGATGATCCGCGGACGTCGTACCCCTGGTGGTTTGACTCCACTGCTGCCGCGGACTTCATGCAGGCCAGGAAAGAAGAGGACACCTCGGTCTTCGATGTCCGCGATTTCCGGAGTGCTCTGGGCCAGTTCGCCACCGGCGTCACCGTGGTCACCACCGTGGCGGCGGACGGCCGAAAAGTGGGCATGACCGCCAATTCGTTCACCTCGGTGTCCATGGAGCCGCCGCTGGTGCTCTGGTGCCCCAGCAAACGGGCACCGAGCCTGGGTGACTTCGAGGACGCAACGCACTTTGCCATCAACATCCTGGCCAGTGACCAGCACGTCCTGTCCCGCCAGTTCGCAACACCGGCCACGGACAAGTTCGCCGGCGCGGAAACCACCGAAGGAATTGCCGGGGTTCCACTGCTGAACGGCGCCGTGGCAACGTTCCAGTGCCGCACGGTTTCGCGACATGACGCCGGGGACCACGTCATCTACGTGGGTGAAGTGGAAAGCTACAAGCACGACGGCGGGGCTCCCCTGGTGTTTCACGCCGGCAAGTACCACGCCACCGCCAGCCATCCGGATTTCTAGCGGCCCTCTCTTGAAAGGTGCGGATATGGACGATTCAGTTGACATGGATGGCTCGGTGGATGTGGCCATCATCGGTTCCGGCATCAATTCCTTGGTGGCGGCGGCAGAGTTGGCCTTGGCCGGTAAGCGCGTGTGCATCATCGAGCGCTCGGACCGGCTGGGAGGTTTCATTCATTCTGCCGAACGAACCCTTCCGGGCTTCATTCACGACTCCTTCTCCTCCTGGCATCCGCTGTTCGTGTCCGGTGGTGCCTACGGGGCGCTGGGCCGGGAACTGCATGCGAGGGGCCTGGAGTATTGCAACACCTCCGGCCCCGTGACGGCCAGTGTTGCCGCGGATCCGGTGAGCGGGGCCCACCGCGTGGTCATCGCCGAGCGGGATCCGGCCGAAACGGCTGCCGCTTTCAAGGAGCCGCGGGATGAAGCCGCGTATCTGGCCATGTTGGATGATCTTGGGCGGAATGCCGGCACGGTGTTCGGGGCTTTCGGGGCCGAGCTTCGCTCCTTTGGGGAGGTGGCCAGGATTGCGTTTGGCGCCGTACGCCGCGGGCGCTTCCAAGGGACGGAAGCCTTCGTCCGGGATTCCGTGATGAGCGGCCGGAATTACGTCCGCAGCCGCTTTGGCGGCTGGGAAACGGACCAGCTGTGGTCACCGTGGCTCCTGCACGCAGGACTCGGCCCGGACCAAGCCACCGGCGGAGTGATGCTCCCGGTGATGGCCATGAGCATGCACAGCTTCGGGCTCCCTATTGTGAAGGGCGGGGCTTCGAGGTTCGTGGAGGCTTTTGAGTCCTTGCTGCGCGACAACGGGGCACGGATCATGCTGGGCGCGGAGGCCGAGGAAATCCTGGTGGGCTCCGAGGGTTCAGCTAAGGAGCGCTCCGTCACCGGCGTCCGCACTTCGCAAGGTGTGGTTTCCGCCGGAACCGTGCTCGCGAACGTTTCGCCCCAGGCCCTCTATACCCGGCTTCTTCGCCAGCCGCCGGCCGGTACTGCCGACGCCGCCGAACGCTACCAGAACGGCCGCGGGGCCATGCAGATACACCTCGCCTTGGACAGGCCCGTGGAATGGCTCGATCCCAGGCTCAACAGCGTCCCGCTGGTTCACCTCAGCAATGGCTCGGACAGCACCGGGATTGCTTGCGCCCAAGCCGAAGCCGGGCTGTTGCCCAACGAACCCACGGTGGTGGTGGGCCAACAGTGCGTGCTGGATCCATCGCGGGCTCCGGAAGGCAAAGCCACGCTGTGGTTGCAACTGCAGGAAGTGCCGTTCGCCCCCGTTGGCGACGCTGCGGGCGAGCTGTCCATTAGCAACGGCTGGACTGACGAGTTGAAGCACGGATATCTGGAGCGGGTCCTTGCCCGGTTGGAGCACTTCGCCCCGGGAACCAGGGCAACGGTTCTCGCTTCAGACATCCTTGCCCCCACGGACTTGGTGTCCGCGAACCCCAATGCCGTCAACGGCGACCCCTACGGCGGCTCGGCCGAGCTCTTCCAAAACCTGCTCTGGCGGCCTTTCCCCGGGGCGGCAGGCCACCAAACCGGCGTCGAAGGCCTCTGGCACATCGGCGCATCAACTCACCCCGGCCCCGGACTTTCCGGCGGTTCCGGCCACTTGGTGGCCAAAAAACTGACCGCACCACCCTCACCACTTTCCCGTCTTCAAGCAGCACTTAAACCAAGCAAGCGATAGGAGAACAATGTCTGTTCTGGCCGGGCTCACTGCAGCCCTTTCGAGTGGTTCAGTGGAAATCATCGATCTCACCACACCCCTCAGTTCCGAGACCCCCATCCTGAACCTGCCCCAGCCGTTCGCGAACACCGTGGGCTTGTCCGTTTCACCGGTGAGTAATTTCGACGACGCCGGTCCCGCCTGGGCGTGGAACGATGTCACTGTGGGCGAGCACGCCGGGACGCACCTGGATGCTCCGGTTCACTGGATCACGGGCAAGGACGGCAAGTCCGTGGACCAGATTGAACCGCACCGGCTGGTGGGCCCCATCGTGGTGATCGACAAGACCACCGAGGTTTCCGCGGATCCGGATTTCCTGCTGGAACCGGAGCATTTTGAGCAGTGGCAGTCTGAGCATGGGTTGTTCCCGGAGAACTGCTGGGTGATCTTCCGGACCGGTTGGGCGGCCCGCGGCGCTGACGCTGCCGCTTTCGTCAACGCGGACGACGCCGGACCCCACACTCCCGGGGTCTCTGCCGCGGGTGCCAAGTGGCTCGCCGGAAACGCCTCGATCTCCGGTTTCGGTGTGGAGACTGTGGGCATCGACGCCGGGCAGGCCGGCGGACTGGATCCGATGTTCCCCGTTCATTCATTCCTCCTCGGGGCGGACAAGTACGGTGTGACCTCACTGCGGAACGTGGACCGGCTCCCCATCACGGGCGCCACGTTGGTGGTGGCACCGTTGCCGATAGTCGGCGGAACAGGCAGCCCCAGCCGCGTGTATGCACTGGTGGAAAAGACCACGGCGGAGACGGCATGAGCGAGCAGGTACGGGTTTCAGCCCTGGTGGGCAGGACGCTGGCGAAGCTCGGCGTCGGGCACGTGTTCGGGGTGGTGGGCTCCGGCAACTTCGATGTCACCGGCACCCTCATGGCCGAGGGTGTGCCGTTCACAGCAGCCCGCCATGAGGGCGGTGCTGCCACGATGGCGGACGCGTATTCGCGGATGTCCGGAAAGGTGGGAGTGGTCACCACTCATCAGGGGTGCGGGCTGAGCAATGCCATCACCGGAATCGGGGAAGCAGCGAAAAGCCGCACCCCCATGATCGTGCTGACCGCTGACACCCAGGCTGCAGCGATCAGGTCCAACTTCAAGATCGACCAAGACAGCCTGGCCCGCAGCGTGGGCGCTGTCGCCGAGCGGATTCACTCCCCCGCCACAGCCGTGGCAGACACCGTTAGGGCTTACCGAACGGCGGTCAACGAGCGCCGCACGGTGGTGCTGAGCCTGCCGCTGGACATCCAAAGTGGCACCGCGGCAGATGAGGTGAGTGCCGTCGTCGTGCCTGAGCCGTTGAAGATCCGCCCTGACGCTGCCGCCGTTGAGCAGCTGATGGCGCTTATTACGGCCGCTGAACGGCCGGTCTTCGTCGCCGGACGCGGAGGACGCGGTGCCCGGGCCGAAATCCTGGAGCTGGCACGCCATGCCGGCGCACTGGTGGCCACCTCGGCAGTGGCGAGCGGGCTGTTCAACGGCGACTCCCACAATCTGGGTATCTCCGGCGGCTTCTCCTCCCCTGTCACAGCGGAGTTGATCAGCGGCGCGGACCTGATCGTGGGCTGGGGGTGCGCACTAAACATGTGGACCATGCGCCACGGACGACTCATCTCCACCGGCACCACAGTGGTGCAGATCGACGTCGAAGATGCCGCGCTCGGCGCCAACCGGCCCATCACCCTGGGTGTGCTGGGCGATTCGGCGCTGGCGGCTGCGGATGCCCTAACGGTGCTCCGGTCTGCGCAGCCGGAACCCGCCGAGAAGTACCGCACCGAAGCCAATGCCCTGACCATCAAACAGAGCTCACGGTGGCGGGACGTGGAGACCGAAGACCAGTCCACGGCAACATCCATCGATCCACGCGTCCTCACCCGCGAACTGGATTCGCTGCTGCCTGCCGAGAGGATCGTTGCCGTCGATTCGGGGAACTTCATGGGCTACCCCAGCCAGTACCTTGCCGTGCCTGACGAGTTCGGTTTCTGTTTCACCCAAGCATTCCAAGCGATCGGGCTTGGCCTGTACACCGCGATTGGTGCTGCCGTGGCTCAACCTCAGCGCTTGCCGGTTTTGGGGGCGGGTGATGGCGGGTTCCTTATGGGAATCAGCGAGTTGGAGACCGCCGTCCGCCTGAAGTTGCCGCTGGTGTGCATCGTCTACAACGACGCAGCGTACGGAGCAGAGGTCCACCACTTCGCCTCCGAACACACAGAAGCCGAGCTCGCCAGCGTGGTCTTCCCGGAGACAGACATCGCCGCGATCGCCCGCGGATTCGGGGCTGAGGGAGTGACAGTGCGGACTGCGGCAGACCTCGATGCTGTGCGCCCGTGGATCGCGGCCTACGAAGCCGGAACGCAGGACCGTCCCCTGGTGATCGACGCGAAGATAGCCTCCGACGGCGGCTCGTGGTGGCTCGCCGAAGCATTCCAAGGCCACTAAAAAGGGCGCACTGTCCTAGCTGGGTGGGGAGGTGCTACTTGGGTGGGGCGGTGCTCCCGCGCACTACCAGTTCCGTTGCAACTTCAAGGGCTGCTGAAGTAGCGAGGCCTTGCTGTTCGATCTGCTCCGTGAGCATGCCCACGGCCATGGACGCCAACTGCGCAAGCGGCTGCCGGACCGTGGTGAGCGGCGGTGACGTGAGAGCTGCCTGGGCGATGTCGTCGAATCCCACAATGCTGAGGTCGCCGGGGATTTTCAGGGACCGCTGCCCGGCGGCGTTCATCACGCCGAGGGCCTGCAGGTCGCTGCCCGTGAAGATCGCAGTGGGCCGCTCCGGCAGGTCCAGGAGCTCCCCGCCCAGGCGAAGCCCGGACTCGATACTGAAATCGCCGTCGCGCACGAACTCGGGAAGCACCGGCAGCCCGGCTTCGTGAAGGGCAGCCGCGTAGGCGGCGTAGCGGGCGCGTCCATGACCCGGGCTGTGGACGCGGCCGGTAATGATGCCAATTCGCTCATGCCCCAGTTCCAGGAGATGGGACACCGCACGCAGTGCTCCCGAGAACGACGCCGGGCTGACGCTGGGTATCTGCAAGCCCTGGGAGCCTTCGGGGTCGATGGCGACAGCGGGAATGTTCAGCGTCCGCGCCAGCTCCACCAACGGTGAGCCCTGCCGCGGAGCCAACAACATCACACCGTCGAGGCGGTTGCCGGAGGGCTCCCGCAGTTTCTGCCAGTTCTCCGCGGTGGCATTCACGGCTCGCGTGTAGGCCACGGTGTAGCCAAGGCGTGTGGCCGCAGCTTCCACGCCTTCCATGGTTTCCAGGACCCACGGAGAATCAAAGTTGTTCACTACCAGTTGAAGCAGCCCAGGTTCGCTGGGCGAGTTTCGCTTGGTGTAATCGAGCTCCTCCAAGGCCTGCTGGACGCGGGCGCGGGTTGACTCCGAAACATGCGAGCGCCCATTCAGCACCTTGGAAACGGTGGGCACGGAAACGCCCGCAGCTGCGGCCACATCTGCGATCTTGGGGCGCGGAGTGGTCAACGGGGCGGTCCTTGAACTCATGGGGATACGGGAGCGGCAATGCGCTGGGTGGTTGCCCGGCGGACCGGCGCAGTATCCACCCGCACGGGTCCAACCCTAACACTGCCGTGTTCACGCGAGCCCAGGGGTGATGCAGCGAAAATCCCCAGTTCAGCGCCGATCCACCGCCCCTCCACAACGTCGAAATCCCAGATGGGAATCTGCCACGGATCCGTGGGTCCAACCCGCCAGGCAAACGTGGCCCTTGGGGTCTCATCCGTGCGGATCTGGAGCTCAATGCTGGGGCCGGGAAGTGCCACAGCGCGTCCCATCTGCTGCTCGTGCGGACCTTCGCTACCGGTGCCGCTACCCAGGACGTAGCCGTTTTCGGTGCGCACCATGCCCAGCCAGGCGTACCGCTGACCTAAAATCACGACGCCGGCCCGGGTACCCACGGGCACATCGTCCAGTTCCAGGGTGGTGGTGAAGGTGGACGGTTCGCCGGGGAGGATTTGGGCCAGGACGTTGGGAAGTTCCCGGAGGTTGATGGGATCGTTGGCCTGCGGACGCAGAATCAGGTGCCCTCCTCCATAGGTGGAAAGCCATTCGTCCCGGGGGTTGGCCTGCCAATGCCACTGCGGACCCAGGCCAGGGGACGTGAAGTTGTCGCTGGACGGCGGGGCAACATCCTCAGGCGAGGTACCCACCGGGTAGGGGTGGCTCAAAACCGGGGTTCCCGGCCCGCCGTCGTCCGCTGTTTTGCCCATCCACGGCCAGCCGTCTTCGCCCCAACCCATCGGCTGGAGATGAACAACCCGACCGTACGCCCCCCGGTCCTGGAAGTGCAGGAACCAGTCTTCGCCCTCGGGAGTGGTAACCCAGGCGCCTTGATGCGGGCCGTTCACCGGCGAATCGCCCTGCTCCAGGACGCGCCGTTCTTCGTAGGGTCCAAAAGGCGAGCGCGAGCGGAACACCGACTGCCATCCGGTGGCAACACCGCCTGCCGGAGCAAAGATCCAGTACCAGCCGTCGCGCTTGTAGAACTTGGGGCCCTCCAGGGTGGTGAACCCAGGAAGCTCCTCGCCGTTGATGACGTGGGTGCCGTGGTCCAGAAGCCGGGAGGCGTCCGGGCTCATCCGATGTACGGTGAGCCGGTTCTTGACCCCGATGCGGCTCTTGGCCCAACCGTGGACCAAGTATGCGGTGCCGTCGTCATCCCACAGGGGGCAGGGGTCGATGAGTCCACGTCCGGGATAGAGGAGATGGGGTGCGCTCCACGGTCCTTCAGCCTTCTCTGCGCTGAGCACGAAAATGCCGTGGTCCGGATCCGGATAGAAAATCCAGAACTTGCCATCGTGGTGACGCAGCGCCGGAGCCCACACGCCACTTCCGTGCCTCACCAGCGAATAGTGGTTCGTTTGAGGCAGTTCCGGGAGTGCGTGGCCGACGTGCTCCCAATCCACCAGGTTCTTGGAGCGAAGCACCGGCAGCCCGGGCACCCGGTTGAAGCTGGAGGCGATGAGGTAATAGGTGCCCTCAACCTGGACTGCATCCGGGTCCGGCCAGTCGCCGTTGAGGATGGGGTTGTTGTAGACGGGGATGCGGTGTCGATTTCCCATATTTGTCATGGTGTCCTGTCCGGAGAGCTGCTGCTGAAGTGCTGGAGAAGGAGTTCTTCCACGTGGTGGCTGCTGGATATGTGGCCGTCGTGGATGACGGCGTGGAGGCTGAGTTTGAGCGGCCTGTTGCGGTCCGCCCGGGCAGCTTCGCTCCACGCAACCGCGGGTCCGGCACCGACGTATCCCTCTGTGCGGACAAACCAGGGACGGAGTTCGGCGGGGTTTTGTGCGAGGACGACGCTAACGTCGCGGCCGTGCTGCCGGGTGGTCACCACGAGCCACGGGGAGAGCGAGCCGTGCGCCGTTTCCGTTCCGGTGCCCTGCGAACACAGCACGCCCGCCGGGCCGTCCCCCGAGGGGAAGCGCCAGAAGATTCCGCCGTAACCGGCGCCTTCGCGTCCCTTAACCGCCGACGACGACACCCACAATTGCTCCACGTCACCTGCGGGCTCAATCAAGGAGTCAAAGGCCAGACTCCAGGAGTTGGGGTCCGGGTGGTCCTGACAGGTGTAGCTCCGCTGTTCCCTGGCCAGTTCCTGCCCTCTCATGTCCATCCACGTGACAGTCCCGCTCGCCTTTCCGGATTGGTAACTCCACCCAGAGGTGACTTGACGGCCGTGATTGGCAAGAAGGGCAGGGCCGTGCCCCGTGTAGGTGGATCCGCCCCAGAAGTTGCTTCCGTTCACGTCCGAGAACGCGAGCGAGAGGCCCAGGTGGTGCGGGTGGTCGTCTGGACCGGCTTCCGTGAGGGGCGCGCCGGCCAAAGTGCGGAGGGGGTGCAGGTAGGGCCTGGGAGCCAGCACCGCTGCGAGGTCAACGCCGTTGTTCACCCGCGCCACGGTTGCGCCGTGAAGCTGGAAACTTCCCATGTGGACCTCCTTTCGGTGAGTGCGCTGGTGATGGCAGCGCGGTTGCGTGGGTTCAGCATAAACAGAACAGAAAGAACTCGGCAACTCTCCACGAAAGTTTCTTTCAAGAAGTTTCCGCATAACAGTGATGGTGTGTTGACAGTCACAGTGAATTGTTGCTAGAAATCGTTTACTCAGTATTTTTGCTCCTCGTTTTGGTCTCCATGAGGACCCTCGCATCGCTAAAGAATCCGCATACCCTCAGAAAGTTTCTGCCGGGAAAGCTCGGAAACTCTGTATTTACGTCCCTAGATCGGGCACCAGAAAGGCGTCATTCAATGAAGAAGACAGCAAACACTCCCATCTCGCGCAGGCTTGTCCTGGGAGCCGCGATGGTGGCGGCAGGACTGACAATCAGCGCCTGTGGAGGAGGAGGCGCAACGTCCTCCGGCAGCGGCAGCAACGGCAACGTTGAACTGAACTTCGTCTTCTGGGGCGATGCCAACCGGGCCAAAATGACCGAAGCTGCCCTGCGGATCTTTGAGAAGAAGAACCCGGGCATCACCGTCAAAACCGAGTACCAGGACAGCGCACCCTACGCCGATAAGCTCGCTACCCGCTTTGCAGGCGGCAACCCGCCGGACGTCCTGGCCATGGCCAACCGCAGCCTCCTGGAGTACGCACAGCGTGGCACCCTCGCGGACCTCAAATCATTCCCGGAACTGAGCTTGGGCAAGGTTCCGGAAACCACCCTCAGCCGTGGCGAGGTTGACGGCAAGCTCTACGGCCTCGCTACCGGCGTGACCACCATCGGCATGGTGGTCAACAAGACCATCACGGACCAGGCTGGCGTCACCATCCCGGACGACAAGACCTGGAGCTGGGAGGACTACGCCAAGTTCGCCACCGAAGTCACGCAGAAAACCGGCGGGAAGGTCTACGGGGCTGGCTACGACGTCGCCACGGAAACGGGACCCATCATGCTCGCGCGCCAACGCGGTGAGGATTTCTACACCAAGGACAACAAGCTCGGCGTCAGCGAGAAGACCATCGAGGACTGGTTCCAGTACAGCGTGGACCTCCGCAAAGCCGGCGGCTATCCGCCCGCAGGATTCTTCGAGCAAATTGGCGGCTCGCCGGCGCAGTCCTACCTCGCGAAGGGCACGGTCGCTTCGCAGATCATCCCCATCAACAACTTCCGTGGTTACAACGAGGCCGTTGAGGGTGAGGTTGTCCTGCTGCGCATTCCAGGCGAAACCAGCGGCGAGCGCCGTGGCTACTCCGCCGACCCCACCATGCTGTGGTCAATCGCAGCCAAGTCCAAGCACCCCAAGGAGGCAGCCAAACTGGTGGACTTCCTGACGAATGACGCTGAAGGTGCCGCCGAGGTCCTCACCCAGCGCGGTGTCCCCATCAACCCGGAGGTGGCCGATTCCATCACCCCCAAGCTGAGCGCGGATGACAAGACGTTTGTGGACCTGATGGCCGCCATCCAGGAAGAGGACTTGCCGCCCGCCTACGTATATCCGAAAGGCGCCAGTGTTGTAGCCGATACCCTCAAGCAGCTCACCACTGAAGTGGAGTTCGGCCGGATCAGCCCCGCGGATGCGGCTAAGACCTTCATGGAGAAGAGCAATGCAGCAATCAACAAGTAAGCCTGCAGCTACTTCCGAGGGGGTCTTGCCGCTATGACAGTTCTGACCAAGCAGCCGCCGGGAGCTCCGGCGCCAGCCGCGGCAGGCGGCACACCGCGTATCCGCCCGTCCCGGCGCAGGAAGCAGCGCTCTGGATATCTTTTCCTTCTCCCGTGGTTCCTGGGGATGTTGTTCACCGTCATTCCGTTCTTTGCCTCGCTGTACCTGGCTTTTACGGACTACAACCTCTTTACTGAGCCCAACTTTGTGGGGCTGGCCAACTTCCAGGCCATGTTCGAGGACCCACGGCTCATTCAGTCGCTGAAGGTCACCTTCATTTACACCTTCGTGTCGGTGCCTATCTCCCTGGCTGTTGCCCTGCTGGTTGCACTGGTGCTGAACCGGGGACTTCAGGGCCTGTCGATCTACCGCTCTGTTTACTACCTGCCCTCCCTTCTGGGTGGCAGCGTGGCAATCGTGATGCTGTGGCGTTACATCTTCGGCAACGACGGAATCGTCAACGGGTTCCTGGGCATCTTCGGAATCCAGGGCCCCGCGTGGGTCACTGACCCCCAGTTCTCCCTCAGCACCCTCATTGTGCTGAACGTCTGGACGTTCGGCTCCCCCATGGTGATCTTCCTTGCCGGACTACGGCAGGTTCCCGGGATGTACTACGAAGCTGCCTCGATTGACGGGGCATCCAAGTGGCGGCAGTTCCGCAGCATCACGCTGCCCCTCATCAGCCCCATTATTTTCTTCAACCTCATCATGCAGCTCATCGGCTCGTTTCAGACGTTCACCCAGGGCTATGTGATGAGCGGAGGTACCGGGGGCCCGGCGGATTCCACGCTGTTTTACAACCTGTACCTGTACCAGAAGGGCTTCACCGAGTTCGAGATGGGGTATGCCTCGGCCATGGCCTGGCTGCTGTTGATGATCATCGCGATTTTCACGGCCATCAATTTCATCGCATCCAAGTTCTGGGTCTTCTACGACAATTAAGGCAACCCCATGGCACTCCTTGATTTACCTCTCAAGCGCAAGCTGGCCAAGCAGGATCAACCCGAAGACGCCCTGACGGGAACCCCGGTTTCCCGCTTCTCACGGCATCTGATTCTCTGCCTGGTGGGGCTGGTGATGCTCTACCCGTTGATGTGGCTGATCTCCAGCTCGATGAAGCCCAGCAACGATATTTTCAGGCAGCTGGGTCTCTGGCCCGAAAACTGGGACTTCTCCAACTACGCCCAGGGCTGGACCGCGTTGGACCAGCCGTTCCACGTTTACCTGATCAACTCCATGATCGTGGTGATTTTCTCCATCATCGGCAACATCTTCTCCTGCGCCTTGGCCGCCTACGCCTTCGCGCGGATGGAATTCACCGGGCGGAAACTGTTCTTCGCCCTCATGTTGGGAACACTCATGCTGCCGGGTCACGTTCTTCTGGTTCCGCAGTACATCATCTTCTCCCAGCTCGGCTGGCTGGACACCTACCTGCCGCTGATCGTCCCCAACTTCATGGCCACCAATGCCTTCTTTATCTTCCTCATGGTGCAATTCATGAAGTCGCTGCCCAAGGAATTGGACGACGCCGCCCAGATTGACGGCTGCGGCCCGTTCCGGACTTTCATCCGGGTCATTCTGCCCCTCTGTGTGCCGGCCATGGCCACCACGGCTATTTTCACGTTCATCTCCACATGGAACGAGTTCTTTGGTCCGCTGCTCTACATCCAGAACCAGGACCTCTACACCGTTCCCTTGGCCCTTCGCGCCTTCATGGACTCGGAAGGACAAAGCATGTGGGGCCCCATGTTCGCCATGTCAGTGGTGTCCATCGCCCCCATCATCGGCTTCTTCATTGCAGGGCAGAAGTACCTGATCAACGGAATTGCCACCACCGGACTCAAGTAGCCCCCTCACCCCAGAGCCACACCAATCAAGACAAGACAAAGGAGTTTTGCATGCGCCTGCGACGCCTACTCGGCGCGGCCACCGCCGTCGTCATTCTTGGAAGCTTTACCGCTGTGCCTGCCTGGGCGGAGCCCACCCACAGCGGCACAGAATCGCCGGCGGCACCGGCGGCCCTGTGGAAGCAACGTCCCGACGGTTTCGCGTCCCTTCCCGGCAACGGCCTGGACGGCACCACCGGAGGCCAGGCGGGGAGGCACGTGAGCGTGTCCTCGCTTGAGGAACTCACAGCCTATGCCGCGGCCGAGGAGCCGCTGGTGATCTTCCTCAAGGGCAGCATCACGGCCCAGGACTACGTCAAGATTCCGGTCGCATCGAACAAGAGCTTCATCGGTACGGGCGCGGGCGTGGAACTGGTCAATGCCGGCTTCAAGCTCATCAACGTGTCCAACGTGATCTTCAGGAACTTCACAGTGCGCGATTCCTACATTCCCGGTGACTGGGACGGCAAACGCCCGGACAACGATCGTGACGGCATCCAACTCGATACCTCGCACCATGTCTGGGTGGACCACATGAAGTTCGAGCGCATGGGCGACGGCATGATCGATACCCGCAAGGACTCGGACTACCTGACCTACTCGTGGAACGTGTTCGCGGACAACAACAAAGCCCTGGGCGTGGGCTGGACCAGCAACGCGGTCACCAAAATGACCATCCATCACAACTGGATCCGCAACACTGTCCAACGGAACTTCAGCCTGGACAACACAGCGGCTGCGCACGTCTACAACAACTACCTGCAGGACATCGGCCAGTACGGAATGATGGGCCGCAACGCCGCCAAGGTGCTCCTGGAGGGCAACTACTTCACCGCGGTTGCCGATCCCGTGGTGGCAAAGGACCCTGCCACGGAAATCGTCAACCGTGACAACATTTTCGAGTCCACCCGCGGCCGCAAGGACAACATCGGCAGCGCCTTCGACCCCACACAGTTCTATTCATACGCCAAGGACGACTCTGCGAGGGTTCCCGAACTGGTCACCGGCAGTGCCGGACCTCGCGAAAACAAAGCACCAAGCACGACGGCGGAGGTCACGGTCGCGCTGGACGGCACCGGCGATTTCGGCAGCGTACAGGCGGCCATCGGCTCGATTCCCGTGGGCAACACACAACCCCGGACCATCACCATCAAGCCCGGCTTCTACCGGGAAGCGGTGAATGTCTGGGCCGACCGGCCCAACGTGACGCTGCAGGGAGCAACAGCCAACCCGGCCGACGTCGTCATTTCCTACGACACCCCTGCAAACGGGGCAAAGTTCTTCGGCGGAACCTGGGGTGCGGCCGGAAGTGCCACGCTCAACGTCCTGGCGGAAAACACCACGGTCCGGAACCTCACAGTGGAAAACGCTTATGACGAGGCCGTTCACGGAGGTAGCCAGGCCCTCGCGGTGCGGACAGTGGCAGACAAAATCACCTTCGACAACACCAGGTTCCTCGGCAACCAGGACACCTACCTTGCAGACACCACCGGCCGTGACGCTACCGCCCGCACCTACCTGAAAAACTGCTACATCGAAGGTGACGTGGACTTCCTCTACGGCCGGGGTACAGCGGTGTTTGACGGCTGCACCATCCATTCGCTGGACCGCGGCAGCGACACGAACAATGGCTACATCGTGGCACCCAGCACCAAGGACTCCAACCCTTACGGCTTCCTGATCGTGGACAGCACCCTGACCTCTGACGCTGCACCCGGGACCGTCAGTTTGGGACGCCCTTGGTTTGCCAGCAGCGACCCCAACGCGCACCCCATGGCCGTCATCCGGGACTCGAACCTGGGCAGTCACATCGCTGAGCAGGGCTGGTCAGACATGAGTGGGCATGCTTGGACTGAAGGGCGCTTCGCTGAGTACAACAACACCGGGCCCGGCGCATACACCAACGAGTTCCACCCCCAA
Source organism: Paenarthrobacter sp. NPDC091711 (assembly GCF_044756605.1). Lineage (NCBI taxonomy): Bacteria > Bacillati > Actinomycetota > Actinomycetes > Micrococcales > Micrococcaceae > Paenarthrobacter > Paenarthrobacter sp. NPDC091711. Next base: position 1,668 of record NZ_JBIVTF010000026.1, on the reverse strand, counting down.
CTCACTCCGGAAGAGGCCCTGAGATTCACCAAGGACACGTTCCTCGGTGACTGGACCCCCGCGGCAGGTGCTTGAGATGGCGGACGCACAACAACCGAACATTCGACGCCGGACCCTCCTAACCGCTGGACTCGCAGCTGGCACTCTGGCCTCCACCGGCTTCTTCAGCTCGGCAATGGCGGCGCCGGCCACCGATGGTGCCCCATCCGGCGTCGATCCCCATGGTTGGGACGAAGCCAGGTTGCCGGTGAACCGCGGGAGCGGCGGCTCCTGGACGTCGGCACCCGAGGGTTTCGCCGGCGTCGCATCCCACGGCCGCGACGGCACTACTGGCGGTGCGGGCGGCCGGCTGGTGCATGCGCGCACGCCCGAGGAGCTCCGCGCCTTCGCGAAAAGCCCTGAAGCGCTGGTGGTGATCCTGCACGGCGAACTGGTGTTCGCGGAGTACGAGAAACTGACGGTGACCTCCAACAAGTCCTTCCTCGGCGCGGGCGAAGGGGCCGCGGTAGTCAATGCGGGTTTCAAACTGGTCAATGTCGCCAACGTCGTGTTCAGAAACTTCACGCTCCGGGACTCCTACATTCCCGGGGACTTTGTGGGGAAACGGCCTGACAATGACAGGGACGGGATCCAGATGGACACCTCCACACACGTCTGGGTGGACCATATGCATTTCACCCGGCTGGGCGACGGCCTGGTGGATATCCGCAAGGACTGCGACAACGTCACGCTGTCCTGGAACGTCTTTTCAGACCACAACAAGGCCCTCGGAGAGGGCTGGACGCAGAACGTGGTCACCCGCGTGACGCTGCATCACAACTGGATCCGGAACACGCACCAGCGCAACGCCAGCCTGGACAACACGGCGGCCTCGCATGTCTACAACAACTACCTGGAGAACATCTCCAGCTACGGCATGCTCGGGCGGAACGCTGCCCTGCTGCTGGTGGAAGGAAACTACTTCCGGGATGTCCGGAACCCGCTTCACCACCAGGGTCCCGGCGGTGCGCTGGTGGCCCGAAATAACGTATTCGAGGAGTGCACCGGGAACACCGGCCAGGAACGGGGCATGGCGTTCGACGTCCCCTATTCCTATGACCTGACGCCCACCAAGGCAGTTCCGGCGCTGGTACGTGCTTTCGGAGGACCGTTGGGCGGGACCGAGCCGGCGCTTCGGGACGTCATCACCGTGGCATTGGACGGAACGGGCAATTTTGCCAGCATCCGGGCGGCCGTTGGCGCAATCCCTGCGAATAACCCACGTGCTGTCACGGTGCTGCTGCAACCGGGGATTTACCACGAGCCCTCGGTCATTTGGGGTGACCGCCGGAACATCACCCTGGCCGGGGCAACGGGAAATGCGGAGGATGTGATCCTGAGCAACAGCGAAGGCGTGACGTTGCTGGTGGCTGCGGACGGTTCCACCCTGCGGGACCTCACCGTCACCTCCGACACCCCTCAGCCCGGGCATGTCCTGCTGGTCACGGGCAGCGGAGTGAGCCGTTCCAACGTGGTGGTGCTGAACGGCACGTCGGGGTAACCCAACTGAGTAGCAGCACAGGCCGTTCTGAGCCCGCTGAATCATGCGGTGATCGCAACACCTGAATATTGAAGGGTGTCGATTGCCATGGTGAAGTTCACGAATCGTTTGGTCGCTGAGGTTGTTCA
>NZ_JBIVTF010000025.1:0-42969 GCF_044756605.1 Paenarthrobacter sp. NPDC091711 | reverse complement strand
CATTCCGAACCCGGAAGCTAAGACCCACAGCGCCGATGGTACTGCACCCGGGAGGGTGTGGGAGAGTAGGACACCGCCGGACAACCATTAACGGGAAGCCCCGACCAACACAGGTCGGGGCTCCCCGCATTTAACAACCACATTCGTCGCCAGCCTAGGGGACGAGCTTTCCCTTATATGAGGGAACAAGCCCGCCCCTTAGAAGGCGAGGCCTACGACTTCACCGCCCGAGAGCTAGGGCGTGGGGGTACCGCCGTTGACGTTCAGCGTTTCGCCGACCACGTAGCTTGACTCGGGCGAGGCCAGGAACACGTAGGCCGGTGCCAGTTCTGCCGGCTGTCCCGCGCGGCCGAGAGGCGTCGACTGCCCGAACTCCGGCAGCTCTTCCTTGGGCTGGCCGCTGCTGACCTGCAGGGGCGTCCAAATGGGTCCCGGCGCAACGGCATTGACCCGGATGCCCTTGGGCGCGAGCTGCTGTGCGAGTCCCTTAGTGAAGTTGTTGATGCTCGCCTTGGTGGTGGCGTAGTCCACCAGCGTTGGCGACGGGTTGTACGCCTGAATGGATGTGGTGTTGATAATTGTGGACCCTGCAGGAAGGTGGGGAAGCGCCGCCTTGGTCAGCCAGAACATGGCGTACACGTTGGTCTTCTGTGTGTGGTCGAACTGTTCGTCGGTGATCTCGGCCAGGTTTTCCTGAGCCACCTGCTTGCCGGCGTTGTTGACCAGGATGTCCACTCCGCCGAGGACGGCAACGGCGGTATCCACCACTTCCTGGCACGTGGCGGAGTTCTTGAGGTCTCCGGGTACCTTGACGGCCTTGCGACCTGCGGCCTCGATGATGCCGGCAATTCGCGAGGCGTCTTCTTCCTCTTCGGGCAAGTAGGAAAGAACGACGTCTGCCCCTTCCCGGGCAAAGGCGATGGCCGTGGCGGCACCGATTCCCGAGTCCGCTCCAGTGACGATCGCCTTGCGGCCTTCCAGGCGTCCCGTCCCGCGGTAGCTCTCGTCACCAAGGTCTGCCTTGGGTGTCAGCTCGGCATCAAGGCCGGGTTCGGGCTGGTGCTGTACGGGTGGTGAGATCTGTTCGTAGGCGGTCACAGGGTTTCGGAATGTGTACTGATCAGTCATGGTTCTCCTCCTGTTGCCGGGTGCTGAGACACGTAAGGCAGCCGCCGGGAAATCAAGCCGGTCAGCGCCCGTCCCCTAAAAAGGTAAGGGGACTTATGAATTACAGCCTAGGGGTGGGAAGAGCGGTCTGCCAAGCCACGCTGGTCAGCCGAACCACTTCATGTGGACGTCGATACGGCCCAAATGCTGCCGGCGATCCTAACCCGAGAAGAACTCCGACAACTCCGCGATCAGCTTGTCCGGCGCCTTGATGGGTCCGTCATGCCCGAACCCGGGGAGGATGGTGTAGCTGGATCCGGACAAGATGTCGTGGATCTGGCCGCACGCAACACCGAAGTATGCGGGGCTCTTTTCGCCCACCACAATCAGCGTCTCCAGGGGAAGCTCAAGGAATGGTTCAGCAGGCATGTCCGCCGCGATGACGGCTTTGATTTCGCGGACACCGCAGGTCATTAGCTCCCGCATCTGTTTGCCCAGCGGTGTGCCAGCGGCCAGCTTGTTGGCCAGGGTCAACATGGACAAGGGCATCCGGGCGAAGGTCCCGCCGGTCTCCACTCCCTTGATGAGGATGGCGAGGGCGCGATCGTAGTCTCCCGCCGCCGTCGCGCGTTCATAGTCCGGTGTCCAATCGGCTTTGACGCTGTGGTTGACCGACACTGCGGGATCATACACAGCGAGGCGCTCCACGGGCAGGGTTCGAGCCGCATGCAGCGCAACGGCACCGCCGAAGCTGTGCCCGAAGACGTCCGTGCTGGAAGTGTGCTTCATGACATCGTGGAGGTCCCTAATGTCCGCTTCAAGGGTGTAGTCCTCTGACTGCGGGGACGAATCACCGCGCCCACGCCGGTTGAAGGTGTGGACGGGGCGGCCGAGGGCCTCGCTGAGTTTTTGAGCAAAGCGTGCGTAGTCAGTGGCCGTGACCATGGAGGCAGGAACGACGACGACGCCGGAGCCTGCCGCTGCCAGCTCACCGCCGGTGGTGAGTACTTCGAGGTGGCCGCCGTCGTGGGTCATGATGATGTCGCGCGTCATGACTTGAGCCTAACCGAGCGACCTGAATGCAGGCACCTTCCCGGTCCCTATGTGGAAAAAGCAATCCGCGTGGAAAAAGCAATCCCCTGGGAAAGTATGAAAACCGCTCAGCCCTTGAAGTAGTCCGAGATGTCTGAGACCAGTTCATTGACCGCCGCTGGAACAGAGCCGTGAAAACCCTTGGGTGAGACTTCCAGGGTGCTGCCGGGAACGGCCCTGTTCAGGCGTGCGGCTGCCACCTTGTAGAACTGCGGGCTCTTCTTACCCACCATGAAGTGCGTGCTGGAAGGAAGGACGGAGAAATCCCGCGGAGTATCGGACTCATCGAAGGCTGCTTTGAGTTCCCCCACGCCAGTGGGCAGCAAGTCGCGGAATAGCTTGTTCACTTTGGTTCGTGACACCACGGCCATGAGCCCGGCCAGAATGGGTTCAGGTACGCGGGCAAGTGCTGTACCAGCCTCCATGCCCCGCTTCATCTTCGCCATGGCCTGGTTGATGTCACCGGCATTGACGGAGTCCTCGAACCCTTTGATCCACCTGGTATCCATGCTGCCGTCGATATTCACCGCGGCGTCGTAGACGGCAAGTTTGTCCGGCTGGTGGGAGCTGCCCACGAACTCCTGAGCGGCGTTCAGGGCCACCGAACCGCCAAGGCTGTGGCCCATGATGTTGCGGGCACCCGTGGCGTCCATGATGGTGCGGACATCGGCGATCTCGGTGGCCATGGAGTAGTCGGACGGCTGCTCGCTGGACTTGCCCCGGCCACGGCGGTCGTACACATCCACGGCCCAGCCTTCACCCAGTCCCTTGGACAGGGCTATGGAGAAAGGACGGTAGATCAGCGCGGTCAGGAATGCCCCGCCAATGAGCACCACCCGGCGTTCCCCGGGCGCGTCTTCGGTGCCGTAGCTATACAAGGCGAGTTTGCCGCCGTCGTGCGTTCTGATGTCCTGTTCCCTCACCGGAACATCCTAGGGGGCACTGTGGGTTTCCTCGCCCACCACATTCCCCGACAGGAACCGGGCGATCCGGGACGCGAGCCGCTTCCCGGGCCGGAGCGGACCTTCATGGAACTGCAGTGGCACCACCGCGAAAGTGATCGCAGGCACGGCCCCGGCCAGCATCCGGCCGGTCTCTGCGAAGTAGGACGGGCTCCAGCCGCCGCTGAGCATCAGCGTGGGAGTAGAGAGTTTCATGAAGTCGTGAAGGTGGGCGTCGGCGTCCAGTACCGCGCGCATTTCCGTGACCGCGGTGGGCAGCAGGGATCGCATCTCCAAACCGAGCCGGGTCCGGGCCGAGAGGACACTCAGCGCCCGCAGCGCACCCATGGGCAGATAGGAAATGGGCCCAGCGGTCCCCAGCCCTTGCACCAGGTGGGCCCACGCATGATCCAGCTGCCCGGAGGTAACAGCTTCCTCGAGCTCGGGCCGCCAGCGGCTGCTGAGGTTGCCGGAGAGCGACACGGCGGCGTCGTAGGTCACCAACTTGTTGATCCTGGCCTGGCGGGCGGCTTGCAGAGCTACGAATCCGCCGTAGCTGTGAGCCACCACATCCGTGGAGCCGCTCTGTTCCATGACCGTTTGAAGGTCCGCGATCTCGGTGCCCACTGAGTAGCCCGGTGGTTGTGGTGCGGAATGGCCCCGGCCACGCCGGTTGTAGCTGTGCACCGGACGCCCCAGCATGACGCTCAGCGTCCGCGCGAACGGCCAGTACAGGGAGTCGGTCACCAAAGTGCCATGAACAAGCACGACGCCGGTTGGTTCAGCGGGTGCTTTGGAACCTGGAAGGGCAGTACCCAATGAACCAGCCGGCCGGAAGGTGTGCACCTCCAGCTGTCCGCCGCCGTCGTCCGTTTCAACCGTCCACGTTTCCACAGCCCGAGTCTATGCGTTTCCCTGATCTTGGCGCCGGGAAGTAAAGGTCAGTAATCACCGGTAAACTTAAGGACTGTGACTTCCGCAAACACCCCCGCCCTGAACACCTCCGCAGAGCCCATCGACGCCAGCGAGCAAATGCGCATCCGTATGGAGAAGCGCGCCAAGCTGATCGAGCGCGGCACCGAGGCCTACCCGGTGGGTGTTGAACGGACTCATTCCCTGAGCGAAATCCGCGAGAAGTACGCGCATCTGGAAGCCGATGAAACCACCGGCGAGATAGTGGGCGTCACCGGACGCGTCGTCTTCGTCCGCAACACCGGCAAACTGTGCTTCGCAACGCTCCAGGAGGGCGGCGTGGACGGCAAGGGTGTGCGCTTGCAGGCGATGCTTAGCCTGGCCAATGTTGGCGAGGAGGCCCTGGCTGACTGGAAGGCCCTTGTTGACCTTGGCGACCACGTCTTTATCAAGGGCGAGGTCATCTCTTCCCGTCGCGGCGAGTTGTCGGTCATGGCCGACTCGTGGTCCATGGCGTCCAAGGCCCTGCGTCCGCTGCCTGTCCTGCACGCGGAACTGAATGAAGAGACCCGCGTTCGGCAGCGTTATGTGGACCTCATGGTCCGTGACGAAGCCCGCGAGATGGTTTACAAGCGCGCAGCTATCACCCGCTCGGTCCGGGACACCCTTGACCGACACGGCTATGTGGAGGTGGAAACTCCCATCCTGCAGCTGGTTCACGGCGGCGCTACGGCCCGTCCTTTTGAGACGCACATGAACGCGTTCGACCAGAAGATGACCTTGCGCATCGCCACTGAGCTCTTCCTTAAGCGCGCCGTTGTTGGTGGCATTGATCGCGTGTACGACATGGGCCGGGTTTTCCGCAACGAAGGCGTGGACTCCACACACAGCCCCGAATTCACCACCCTCGAATGCTACGAAGCATGGGCGGACCAGTTCGTCATGGCTGAGCGCATGAAGGAAATCATCCTGAATGTGGCCGACGTCGTAGGTACTCGCACCATCCAGACGGATGCTGGAGAAATTAACCTCGACGGCGAATGGGCTTGGATTTCGGTATACCCGGGTATTTCCGAAGCTGTGGGAAGTGAAATTACTCCGGACACCACGGTGGAGGAGTTGTTGGCAATTGCTGCCAAGCACGAGGTCAAGGTGGACCCCAAGTGGGACGCCGAGAAGATCGTTGTGGAACTGTTCGGCGAGATCGTGGAACCCACCCTGCTGAATCCCACGTTCGTCTACGACTACCCGCCCTCCGCCCAGCCGCTGGCACGCCCGCACCGTGAGGACGGCCGGCTCATCGAGGCCTGGGACCTGATTATTGGCGGCATGGAGCGCGGTACGGCGTTCTCCGAGCTCATCGATCCCGTGATCCAGCGTGAACGCCTCACAGAGCAGTCCCGCCGCTCCGCTGCAGGCGACGAGGAAGCCATGCAGTTGGACGAGGACTTCCTCCGGGCCCTTGAATACGGTGCACCGCCCATGGGCGGCATCGGGCTGGGTATTGACCGATTGGTGATGTTGTTCACCGGTGCCGGTATCCGCGAAACCATCCTGTTCCCGTTGTTGAAGCCTGAAGGTCACTGATTATGGAGTACATCGCAGTCCTGGCGCCATCCATTGTGGTGGGATTGATCTTCTGGTTTGCCATGAAGTCGATCTTCAATGCGGACAAATCAGAACGGCAGGCCGAAGCCAAGGCACAGGCCGAAGCGAATTTGAAAAATTCGGGACCTGCATCCGAGGGCCCGGCAGCTAAATAGCTTCAATTGGGTTCAGCTAACGGAAGAGAATCCAATTACGCTTTGACGTGCGTGCTTGCCGTGAACGATAATCATCAAAGGAATCCGGGGAATTTCTGATTATCCAACCCTCCAAATGAGAGGCACCTCATGGCACAGAAAGTAAAAATCATCCTCGTCGATGACCTGGATGAAGGGGCCGCGGACGAAACTGTCCGTTTTGGCCTCGATGGCGTGAGCTACGAGATGGACCTGTCCACTGCCAACGCAGCATCGCTGCGCAAGGCATTGGAGCCCTACGTCGCAAAGGCCAGGAAGACTTCTTCCGGCCGTGCAACCCGGGGCCGTGCCACAGCCGCACGTAACCAGGATTCCGCGCAAATCCGCCAGTGGGCCCGTGACAACGGCTACACGGTCAACAGTCGCGGACGTATTCAGGCTGAAATTCAGGAAGCGTACCAAAAGGCCAATTCCTGATTCACCGCTGCAATGCCCCGGCAGTCACTGCCGGGGCATTGGCGTTTAAGCCGGAAAGTTTATGGTCGGCCGCCCCAACACTTGGAATATCCTGTGAATCTCTGGCCCAGGCACGCTTCGAATACCGGCACTAATGGGTTCCAACAAAGCCGCGGCCAGGGGCATAGGGGAAATGCCGCCCGCCGACGGTAGCCATGTGCTGTCGGGCAGGGCAACAGGGTGACACCGCAGGCTGGCTGGGTCAAGGGCCGGAGCAGGATTTATTCCGCAACCACGTCATGTTTCCCCTGTGGCGAACACGCCCCAAAAGTGCTTCTCGGACACGTAGCATCAAAGTACGTCGTAGCTAGGAGTGTGGCGAAATGTTTGAGAGATTTACGGACCGTGCCCGTCGCGTGGTCGTCCTTGCCCAAGAAGAGGCACGGATGCTCAACCACAATTACATCGGTACCGAGCACATCCTCTTGGGTCTGATCCACGAGGGTGAAGGCGTTGCTGCCAAGGCGCTCGAGTCCCTGAGCATTTCGCTCGATGGCGTTCGTGAGCAGGTGCAGGAGATCATCGGTCAGGGCCAGCAAGCCCCGTCCGGTCACATCCCCTTCACGCCGCGCGCCAAGAAGGTGCTCGAGCTTTCCCTCCGCGAAGCACTGCAGCTCGGCCACAATTACATCGGTACTGAGCACATCCTGCTCGGCCTCATTCGCGAAGGCGAAGGTGTGGCCGCCCAGGTGCTGGTGAAGCTTGGGGCAGACCTGAACAGGGTCCGTCAGCAGGTTATCCAGCTGCTCTCCGGCTACCAGGGCAAGGAGACCGCAGGCAGCGGCTCCGGTCAGGGCCAGCCGGAAGGTACTCCTGCCGGTTCGGTGGTGCTTGACCAGTTCGGCCGCAACCTGACCCAGGCTGCCCGCGAGAACAAGCTCGATCCCGTGATCGGCCGCGAGCAGGAGATGGAACGCGTCATGCAGGTCCTCTCCCGCCGTACCAAGAACAACCCGGTCCTGATTGGTGAGCCGGGCGTCGGCAAGACTGCCGTCGTCGAAGGCCTCGCCCAGGCGATCGTCCGCGGCGATGTTCCGGAGACCATCAAGGACAAGCAGCTGTACACGCTTGACCTCGGTTCCCTGGTTGCCGGTTCCCGCTACCGTGGTGACTTCGAAGAGCGCCTGAAGAAGGTCCTCAAGGAGATCCGCACCCGCGGCGACATCATCCTCTTTATCGACGAGATCCACACCCTCGTTGGTGCAGGTGCTGCTGAAGGCGCTATCGATGCTGCGTCCATCCTCAAGCCGATGCTTGCCCGTGGCGAACTCCAGACCATCGGTGCCACCACGCTGGATGAGTACCGCAAGCACATCGAGAAGGACGCCGCTCTTGAGCGCCGCTTCCAGCCGATCCAGGTCAAGGAGCCCTCTGTCGCTCACGCGATTGAGATCCTGAAGGGCCTGCGTGACCGTTACGAGGCCCACCACCGCGTAACGATTACCGACGGCGCCCTTGCCTCAGCAGCGCAGCTGGCCGAACGCTACATCTCGGACCGCTTCCTGCCGGACAAGGCGATCGACCTCATCGATGAAGCTGGCGCCCGCCTGCGCATCCGACGCATGACCGCTCCGCCGGAGCTCAAGGCCATGGATGAGCGCATTGCCGAAGTGAAGATGGAGAAGGAATCCGCCATCGACGCCCAGGACTTTGAGGGTGCTGCCTCACTGCGCGACAAGGAGCAGAAGCTCATTGCCGAACGCGCAGAGAAGGAACGCAACTGGAAGTCCGGCGGCATGGACGACATCTCCGAGGTTGACGAGGACCTGATTGCTGAAGTTCTTGCGAACTCCACCGGCATCCCGGTCTTCAAGCTCACCGAGGAAGAGTCCTCGCGCCTGCTCAAGATGGAAGACGAACTGCACAAGCGCGTCGTCGGCCAGGACGAGGCCATCAAGGCACTGTCCCAGGCCATCCGCCGTACCCGTGCAGGCCTGAAGGACCCCAAGCGTCCGGGTGGCTCGTTCATCTTCGCCGGCCCCACCGGCGTCGGCAAGACCGAGCTCGCCAAGGCACTTGCCGAGTTCCTGTTCGGTGAAGAGGACGCCCTCATCACGCTGGACATGTCCGAGTACTCCGAGAAGCACACGGTTTCGCGTCTCTTCGGTGCACCTCCGGGCTACGTCGGCTACGAAGAAGGCGGCCAGCTGACCGAGAAGGTCCGCCGGCGTCCGTTCTCCGTGGTTCTGTTCGACGAAGTGGAAAAGGCCCACGCGGACCTCTTCAACTCGCTGCTGCAGATTCTGGAAGACGGCCGACTGACCGACTCCCAGGGCCGCGTGGTGGACTTCAAGAACACCGTGATCATCATGACCACCAACCTTGGTACCCGCGATATTTCCAAGAGTGTGGCCACGGGCTTCCAGTCCGGCACGGACACCCAGACCGGTTACAACCGGATGCGGGCCCGGGTTACCGAAGAGCTCAAGCAGCACTTCCGTCCCGAGTTCCTCAACCGTGTTGACGACGTCGTGGTGTTCCCACAGCTGACGCAGGACGAGATCATCGAGATCGTGGACCTGTTCGTGAACCGCTTGGAGCGTCGCCTCAAGGACAAGGACATGGGCATCGAGCTCACCCCCGCTGCCAAGGTTCTCCTGGCCACGCGTGGTTACGATCCCGCCATGGGTGCCCGGCCGCTGCGCCGCACCATCCAGCGCGAGATCGAGGACCAGCTGTCCGAGAAGATCCTGTTCGGCGAGATCCACTCCGGCGACATTGTTGTGGTGGACGTTGACGGCGAAGGTGACGACGCCAAGTTCACGTTCGAAGGCAACGCCAAGCCGCGTATCCCGGAGATCGCTCCCACCGCGTAAGCGCAGCAGCACAAAGCGCACCAGCACTAAGCCCCGCCCGCTCCAGCAATGGAGCAGGCGGGGCTTTTGCGTTGGCGCGTGCCGAGTTCTTGTACAGGTAATGCCCATAAGGTGGCTTCATAAGGGCGTTATCTGTACAAAAACTCCGAAGAAGGGAAGTGGGACCGCATGCGCGTACTCATGGTGGCTCCAGGCACGCGGGGCGATGTTGCGCCCATGGCCGGACTCGGGAGCCGCTTGCAGGGCTTGGGGTATGAGGTGGCGATCGCGGCCAACCCTGCCTACGCCCCTCTGGTTGTTGAGTCCGGCTGCGAGTTCAGGCCGCTGCCCGGGGATCTGGCCGGGTTGATCAGGCAACCAGCCCCCGGCGACAAGGCGTCGTCCGCGGGCGTGCTCACTTTCTGGCGGAAACTCACTGAATACATGGATGACGCCGCCACCGGAACCCTGGCTGCGGCTGAGGCCGGGGCTGACGTGATCTTAGCCAATTCGGTGGCGCCCTATGCGTACGACATCGCAGAAGCATTGGGCATTCCGGCCATCGGCGCACATTTGCAGCCCACGGAGCCGAGCGCGGCATATCCGCCGGTTCTCATGAATTCTGCCCGGAGCCTTGGCGCACTGGGAAACAAGATCATCGGTGAACGCGCAGCTGCGGGTCCAGCTCCCTACGGCGCCCCCAGTGCACGCCTTCGCAAGGAGTTGGGGCTCGGCAAGCAGAGTCGCGCGGCCGGTGAACGCCGTCGTCGTAAAGCCCACGCCACTATTCTTCACGGCATCAGTCCTTCAGTTCTGCCAAGGCCTGCGGATTGGCACTCGGGCCTGGTGATGGCTGGATACTGGTGGCCGGCCGTCAAAGCGGACTGGCAGCCCCCGGCGGAACTCGTGGCCTTCCTTGCCGAGGGGCCACCGCCTGTTTTTGTGGGTTTTGGAAGCAGCGCCCACATCGATCCCGCCTTTATTCTCGAGGCCACCCGACGTGCCGGGGTGCGTGCGGTTGTGCAGGGGGCCGAAGGGATGCTGGGCGAGGATGCGCTCGGCGTCGGCAGCGTTCCCCATGAGTGGCTCTTCCCGCAGATGGCGGCCGTGGTTCACCACGCCGGAGCGGGAACGACGGCGGCCGGCTTCCGTTCGGGGGTTCCGGCCATTGGCGTTCCTGTATACACGGACCAGCCGCTCTGGGCATCCCGGATCGCGGCGCTCGGGGCGGGGCCTCAGCCGGTTCCCTACAAGAAGCTGACTCCGGAAAGCCTCGGTGAAGCGATCAAGGAAACTGTCAGCACGGCGTCGTACGCGCAGCGGGCCGCGGAAGTGGCGGCTGCGATCGCCGCTGAGGACGGTACCGTGCCGGTGGTCGAGGCCCTGCGAAATCTCCCCTCCACGTAGCGGCAGAGCACGGAATATGTGAAAGTACTGTTTCACTGTGAGTGAACCACCCTGTGATCGGCGGCACATTACGTGTTGAATCGGAGCATGGACTCTGCTGACACTCACACCCAGGGCGAGCAGCCCGAAACTCCTTTTCACGACCTTGACCACTACCTCGCCATCCCGCGGGTTGGTGGCCTCACCCTCAGCCCGGACGGTAAGCGCCTGGTCACCACCGTGACTACGCTGAACGGCAAGGGAACCGAGTTTGCCACCGCCCTGTGGGAGCTTGACCCCACAGGCCGGAACCACGCACGACGGATCACTCGCAGTTCCAAAGGCGAGGCCGGCGCGGTCTTCGCTGCCAACGGCGACCTCTACTTCACCTCGGCCCGCCCTGATCCGGACAGTCCAGACGCCGACCCCGTGAATGCACTGTGGCTGCTTCCCGCTGATGGGGGCGAAGCCCGCGTGGTGCACTCGCGTTCAGGCGGCATCGCTTCGGTGATGGCCGCGAAGGACGCCGACGCGACATTCATCAACGCAGAGGTCCTGGCCGGGTCCACGGATGAGGACAGCGATGAGGAGCGTCGCAAGGCACGCAAGGACAACAAGGTTTCCGCCATCCTGCACAGCGGCTACCCGGTCCGGTACTGGGACGCCGACCTTGGTCCTGCCGAACCGCGGCTCTTCGCCGTGGAGCAGGGCGATGACAAGGAGCCCGGCAAGCCTTCCACCGTGGACACCGCTGCGCCGCTCAAGCTCCGGAACCTGACGCCCGGCGTCGGCGGTTCGCTGCGCGAGGCCAAAACCGTGGTGAGTCCGGACGGCAAGACCATCTACACCAGCATGACCAAAGCGCTCGCGAAGGCTGACAGCCGGGAGGTGCTCGCCGCCGTCGACGTGGCCACCGGCACCGTCAAGGTGCTGCTGGACCACGAGGGCATGAGCTACTTCCCGGGACCCGTAAGCCCGGATAACAGCACGCTGGTTGTTGAAAGCGAAAGCGATACGACGCCCACCCAGGCACCGCAAGTGAAGCTGCACCTCCTCAACGTTGCAGGCGGCGAGACCGCGGACCTGGAGCCGCTCGCACACCAGTGGGATCGCTGGGCTACGGTGCTCGCCTGGCTCCCTGACGGCAGCGCGGTCCTGGCAAAAGCGGACGACGACGGCGCGTCGCCGGTTTTCCGGATTGACGTCGCTGACGGCGGTGTCACGCGGGTGACGAAGGACGCCGCCGCCTATTCCGACGTCGTGGTTTCTCCTGACGGAACCACCGCGTACGCTCTGCGAAGCTCCTACGAGTTCCCTGCCGAAGCCGTGCGAATCGACCTCTCCACCGGTGAAGTCCTCCGTTTGCCAGCGCCGGCGGAGCGGCCAGCGTACAAGGGGCGGTTGGAGCGGGTGGAGACCACGGCGGAGGATGGGTCGCGGGTGCCTGCGTACCTCGCGCTCCCGGAAGGCGCCTCTGCTGATGCTCCTGCTCCGCTGCTGCTCTGGATCCACGGTGGACCGCTGGGCTCGTGGAACGCCTGGACGTGGCGCTGGAACCCGTGGCTGCTGGTGGCCAAGGGCTATGCCGTCCTCCTTCCCGATCCTGCACTTTCCACCGGTTACGGCCAGGAGTTCATCCAGCGCGGATGGGGCGAGTGGGGCAAGAAGCCCTACACGGACCTCATGGCCATCACTGATGCCGTGGTGGAACGGGCGGACATTGACCAGACCCGGACCGCGGCGATGGGCGGATCCTTCGGCGGCTACATGGCCAACTGGGTGGCTGGCCAGACTGACCGCTTCAAGGCGATCGTCACCCACGCCAGCCTCTGGGCGCTGGATCAATTCGGTCCCACCACCGACGCGGCCCAGTATTGGCTGAAGGAAATGACGGTGGAGATGGCCATGGAGAACTCGCCGCACCTGAACGTAGGCAACATCAAGACTCCCATGTTGGTGATCCACGGCGACAAGGACTACCGGGTGCCCATCGGCGAAGGCCTGCGCCTTTGGTACGAGCTCCTGTCCTCATCGCAACTGCCGGCTGACGAGAACGGCCAAAGCCCGCACCGTTTCCTCTACTTCCCGGACGAGAACCACTGGATCCTGCAACCGCAGCATGCCAAGGTTTGGTACGGCGTGGTGGAACACTTCCTGGCCAAGCAGGTGCTGGGCGAGGACGTGGCGCTGCCCGATTCGCTCGGACTTTAGCGGGGGCTAGTACCGCGCAGGACCTGCGCCATTTGCCGCGTGCTCGCTCCTCCGTCGCTTGGACGCACGCTACGCAAATGGCCCAGGCCCGGCGCGTGGCTCTCCTCTCTCGTCATGCGCGGGGGGTGGGACATCCAGCTCCTCGTGCGTCGTTGGTATGGGGGAGTTGGGCCTCGTTAGGATGGGGGAGTGAATCCGACCTTCAGCCTCCGCCCTGCCCGCACCAGCGACGTGGCGGCGATCAAGAGGCTTGTGGCCCCCTTGGCCGAGGAGCGGATCCTCATGGCCAAGGAAACCGTGGCGTACTACGAGAGCCTCCAGGAGTTCCGGATCGCCGAGTCTGACGGTGGCGAAGTTATTGGCTGCGGGGCCTTGCATGTCATGTGGGAAGATCTGGCCGAAATTCGCACCCTCGCCGCAGCCGACTCCTGGCGTGGCCGGGGAGTGGGGCACGTCCTCGTGGAGAACCTGCTGGAAGAAGCGCGGGCGCTTGGCGTGAGCCGTGTGTTCTGCCTGACCTTTGAAGTGGACTTCTTCAGGCGCCACGGATTCGAAGTCATGGCGGACCAGTCGGCCGTGGATCCCCAGGTGTACTCCGAGCTGTTGCGCTCGCATGACGAGGGCGTGGCCGAGTTCCTGGATCTCGCCCGCGTGAAGCCCAACACCCTGGGCAACACCCGCATGATCAAACAGCTCTAGCAACCCTCCCGCAGAGCTCTAAGATGTGATCTCCCGCCGAAGGGGTGGGTTAATCAACCCTGCCCGATTATGAGTGATTTATTAGATCTTCACTTATATCCACTTGATGGATAAACTGGTTAAGGCTTGCTGGGGAAGCTTCCACCACATCGGTCAATTGAGAGAAGATCATGCAGTCCCACGCGTCGTTTTCAGATGTTTCAGAACTCCAACTCAGCGTGCACGGCCCCGTGTTCACGCCTGCCGATCCGGGTTTTGCTCCCGAAGTTGCGGCCTTCAACCTCTCCACACAGCACCAACCTGAACTCGCCTTCGGCGCCCTCGATGCAGAGGACGTTTCCGCGGCTGTTCGCTGGGCCGCCGAGCGCGGCATGCCCGTCTCCGTCCAGTCCACCGGACACGGCGCCACCAATGCCATCGAAGGCGGACTGCTCATCAGCACCCGCCGGATGCTTGAACTGAGCATCGATCCCATCGAGAAGACGGCCCGCGTTGGTGCCGGCGTTCGGTGGAAGGCCGTGGTGGATCTCGCAGCGACCTTCGGTTTGATGGGACTCTGCGGTTCCACTACCGACGTCGGGGTGGTGGGCTACACCCTGGGCGGCGGCCTGCCCATCCTGGGCCGCAAGTACGGTTTCGCATCAGACCACGTCATTGCCTTTGAACTCGTCACCGCCGACGGCACCCAGCGCAGGGTGAGCAAGGACGAGAATCCGGAACTGTTCTACCTCCTCCGTGGCGGCAAGGGAAACCTGGGCATCGTCACGGCCATGGAATTCCATCTCTTCCCGGCAGGCGATCTCTATGCAGGCGGGATGTACTTCGACGGCGGATACGCCCCTGAAGTCCTGCGGGCATTCAGGGAATGGGTGCCTTCGCTGCCAGTGGAGGCATCAGCATCCATGGCGTTCCTTCGCCTTCCGGACATGGAAATGATTCCCGAGCCACTGCGCGGGAAGTTCGTCATCCATCTCCGCTACGCCTATCAGGGCGATCCGGTAACCGCGTCAGAAGTGCTCCAGCCGATGCGCACCAGCGCTCCGTTCATGATGGATGCCACGGGACCTCTGAGTCCCACCCAATTCGACACGATCCACCAAGACCCGGACCAGCCGGTGCCAGTGCGGGAGCACGGTTTCCTGCTGGACCGCCTGGATGACGAAGCCGAGGATGCACTCTTGCGGCACTTCGGGCCTGGGGTGGAAAGCCCTGTGTTGTTGGCGGAACTTCGTCTCCTGGGCGGCGCGTTGGCAAAGAGCGCGGACGGGGAAGACCTTGTGGGTGGTCGTGACGCAGCATTCAGCTTCTTCATGGGCGCCATTGCTGTCCCTCCGGTCCTGGACATACTGCCAACGGTCTTTAACTCGGTCCACGAAGACCTCCGTCCTGCCGCGAATGCGGGGACGTTCGTGAATCTGCACGGCCATTTTGTGGATGCCGAGGACAGGGAGAAGCCATGGCTACCCGGCGCTCGCGAACGGCTCAGGAAGGCCAAAGCGGAGTTGGACCCGAAGAATATGTTCAGCTTCGGGCACGTTGTGGGGCTTCCGGTCATAGATCAGACCGTGCTGCTGGAGGACGTTGTCACGGCCGGCGGCGACGCCGTCCTGAACAGCTGACGGGGATGCGGACAATGGACCACAGGACCACGTTCCCCGATTTCTCCGCTTTCCAGATCGACATTCCCTATGGATCATGGCCGCACGAGGCCTCGTGGCAGGACGCAGGGCACTCGAACCCGGATCTGTACTCGGCCTTTTGGCCCGAGTATCACGCCAGAAGTGAACCCGAGGCAGTGACAGCGCAGGCCGCCGAGGATTAGCGGGACATAACAGCAACATCAGAAAGGGACAGTCATTGGGGGCTGTCCCTTTCTGTTGTTTTTGGTAGGGGCTGACGACGCTATTTATGCACAACCGCTCCCCAGGGCCTACCGTGCCCACAGCCGCCGGTAGTAGGGTCAGAGCACCAGCCACAGCACGCCCAGGAGCATCACATGAAAAAGCTCATTAATGATCCACGCGCCGTGGTGGACGAGTCCGTTGAAGGTTTCGGCATGGCCCATGCCGACATCGTGGACGTCCATCCCGAGCCCAAATACGTCGTCCGGAAAGGCGCTCCCGTAGCGGGCAAAGTAGCCCTGGTCTCCGGTGGTGGCAGCGGTCACGAGCCCCTGCACGCGGGCTTCGTGGGCCTCGGCATGTTGGATGCCGCGGTCCCCGGCGCAGTCTTCACCTCGCCCACACCGGACCAAATCATTCCGGCGACCGTCGCGGTGGACTCAGGCGCCGGCGTCGTCCATATTGTGAAGAACTACACCGGCGACGTCCTGAACTTCGAGACGGCCGCCGAAATGGCGCAAGCTGAAGGCGTGCGCGTGCGTTCGGTGTTGGTCAACGACGACGTCGCGGTGGAGGACTCGCTGTACACGGCGGGCAGGCGCGGGGTTGGCGGAACTGTCCTCGTGGAAAAGATCGCCGGTGCATCTGCCCAGCGCGGCGACGACCTTGACGCCGTCACCGCCATTGCCGAACGTGTAGTGGCCAATGTGCGGACGATGGGTGTGGCCCTGTCCGGCTGCACGGTTCCGCACGCCGGCACACCGAGCTTTGAACTCGCGGAAAATGAGATCGAGATCGGCATTGGCATTCACGGCGAACCCGGCCGGCACAAGATCCCGATGGAAGGTGCTGATGCCATTACGGACCGCCTCCTGGAGCCTGTGCTGGAGGACCTGGCCCTCGTGTCCGGTGAGAAGGTGCTCCTGTTCGTCAACGGCATGGGTGGCACCCCGCAGAGTGAGCTGTACATCGTGTACCGGCGCGCGGCCCAAGTGCTGGCCGAACGCGGCGCCACCGTGGAGCGCTCGCTGGTGGGGAACTACGTGACATCCCTTGAGATGCAAGGGTGTTCCGTGTCCGTGCTGCGCCTCGATGACGAGCTGACCAGGCTCTGGGACGCCCCTGTCCACACTGCAGCCTTGCGGTGGGGAGCGTGAGCATGGGGTTGGACGTCAATTGGGCCTTGGACTGGTTGAAGCTCTCCGCAAAAGCCATGGACGAGCACCGGGTGGAACTCATTGAGTTGGACCGGGCAATCGGCGACTCTGATCATGGCGAGAACATGGACCGCGGGTTCCAGGCAGTGCTGCAGAAGCTCGATGAGACCCCGCCGGAGACGCCGGGAGCAGCATTGAAGTCTGCAGCGATGACGCTCATGTCAAAGGTGGGCGGCGCCGCCGGGCCTCTATACGGCACGGCGTATTTGCGGGCAGCAACCTCCTTGGGGGACGCAAGCCATATTGACGCGGTAGCGTTGGCCGCTGCCCTCGGAGCCGCCCGTGATGGCGTGGTGGCCCGGGGCAAAGCCGAACTCGGCGACAAAACCATGATCGACGCGTGGACACCGGCAGTTGAAGCGGCCGAAAAGGCGGCCGCGAGTGGTGCCGATGCCCTGGCCGTCCTCGAAGCAGCTGCGGAGGCTGCCGAGACAGGGGCTATGGCCACGGATCCCTTGGTGGCACGGAAGGGCAGGGCCAGCTACTTGGGGGAGCGCAGTGCAGGCCATCGCGACCCCGGAGCTGCATCAACCGCGTTGCTTCTGAGGGCGGCCGCAGCAGCTGCCGCCGGTTCCACTGGTGATACGGGAACCGACGCCGTATGACCGTGGGGATTGTGGTGGTGTCGCACAGCAGCAAGATCGCTGAGGGTGCGGTGGAACTCGCCGCGCAGATGGCGCCCGACGTCGAACTCGTCGCCGCCGGGGGAACTGACGACGAGCGAATCGGAACCAGCCTCGAGAAGGTGCTGGCCGCCGTCGAGCAGTCCTTGGTTGATTCCGGGGGTGATGGCGTGGTGGTCCTGACTGATCTTGGTTCGGCCGTGATGACAGCCGAATCGGCGGTGGAGTTCGCCAGCGATCCTGATGCCGTTCTCCTGGCCGATGCGCCGTTGGTTGAGGGGCTCGTGGCTGCAGCCGTCGCAGCGCAAGGGGGTGCCGGCGTCGAGGATGTCCGCAAGGCAGCGGAAGCTGTGGCTTTCGGGAACGGGCCCTCAGCGGGGGGAGGCCCGGAGATCCCCGAGCATAGGGACGAACCGGACGCCAGTGCCGACTTCGAGCTCATCAACCCTTTGGGTATGCATGCGCGGCCTGCCGCAAAGATCGCCGGGGGACTGTCCGGGCTGGACGCGGAAGTGACCGTCAACGGCGTCGATGGCATGTCCATCATGGCGCTCATGGCACTGGCTGCCGGTAAGGGTTCCATCCTGCGTGTTGAAGCACGCGGCAAGGACGCGCCGAAAGCAGTGGAGTACGTGGGCCGGCTTGTGAAGGAAGGGTTTGGGGAACTCTAGGCCTGGACAATTTTCTCCGAAATATTGCTAAGTACACTGATTAGTGATGTTGTAGAGGTACAGGTTCACTACGAGGAAGAGGTACGAACATGGGTGCTGACGACAAGCTGGAGAACGCTGGCGAGAAGCTGGGCGGCAAGGCTAAGGAAGCTGCAGGCAAGCTGACGGACAACGAGCGCCTGGAAGCCGAAGGCAAAGGCGACCAGACGAAAGCCGACCTCAAGGGCGCCGGCGAGAAGCTGAAGGACGCCTTCAAGAAGGACTAAGAATCCAAGCGGGGCCGCTGCAAGTGCAGCGGCCCCGCTTTGTCTTTGAGGCGATTGTTGTGCGAGGCGCCATTCCCGCGGCGCGCTAACTGATGGAGGATCTTTCCGTGAACATACTGGTAAAAGTGTTTGGCCTGGCAATTGGCCTCGGCGCCGGCGCGCTCGCAAACAAGACGCTGGAAGGCCTCTGGGAGAAGAAGACCGGCAAGCCTGCCCCCAAGGACAGCACGGACCTTAGTGACTCACTCCCGGGCGTGCTGGTCTTCGCGGTGGTTTCCGCAGGTGTAGGCGCCATTGTTCACGTCCTCACCCAGCGGGGTACCAAGAGTGCCCTGGCCCGTATGAAAAAGACTGCAGACGAGGTTTAACACATGGCTATAGCTAAATACCCGAGTGTGGTTATCGATTGTCCCGACGCCGCTACCTTGGCCGCCTTCTATGGCGAGCTCTTCGGCTGGGAAGTCGAGGATAAAGGTGACTGGTTTGACATCCGGCCCGCCGACGGCAGCAACTGCATCTCCTTCCAACAAGTGGAGGTGTACCAAGCGCCGGTGTGGCCAGGCCAGACCATCCCGCAGCAAATGCACCTGGACATGATCGTGGAGGACCTGGACAAGGGCGAGGAAGTTGCCCTGTCCCTTGGCGCGAGCAAGGCTGACCACCAGCCAGGAGAAACGTTCAGGGTGCTCCTTGACCCGGCCGGGCATCCATTCTGCCTCTGCCTCACGTAACGGAAACCCGCCGGGCCTGGCCTCCTAGTGAGTTCAGCCCTGCTGGGCGGCCCACTCATCAACGCGGCGGTTGCTCTCTTCTTCAGAGAGGTCCTCGACGCGCGTCATGATGGACCAACGGACGCCGAACGGATCGCGAATGCTCGCATAGCGATCACCCGAGACGAACGTGGACAACGGCTCGCGGATGGTGGCCCCGGCTTGCTCCGCCTTCTTGACCAGCCCGTCCGCGTCCTGGCAGTACAGGCCAAGGGAGTAGCAATCGTCTTCGCCACTGGGCGCAGGGACAAGGTGGTATTCCGGGTTGGGCTCGCCAAGTTGCAGATGGCCATTGCCGAAATCGAGCTCCGCGTGGACCACCACTCCGCCCATCTCCGTCTCGCCAACAACCCGGGCGCCGAACACGTCGCGGTAGAACGCAATGGCCTCCTTGGCGTTGGGTACCGCGAGGAACGGTGTGAGGCTGGTCAGGCCGTTCGGGATGCCGTGAGTGGTGTGCTCACCGTTGGCCGCTGTGAAGGACTCTGTGCTTGTAGTATCTGTCATGGTTATGACGCTACGGGCTCCATGCCCCGAAGCGCTTGGAGATTCGCGACAGCTTTGATCCTCAAGGTTTAATCCTCAAGGGAAGGCTCCCATGGAAGGTTCGTTCAAGGGCATCCTCTATCCGGCGAGGCTGCCCACCTTCCACAGATTTCCCGCCCCTGCTTCCGTAGCCCACCTGGTGCAGTGGTTCTGGATTCCGGAGTGGAACATCGAACCCGGCCGGTCGTCCCGGCAACACGTGATCGCTTACCCAACGTCCAACCTGGTGGTGCAGGGAGATGCGGTGGAGTTCTCCGGGCCTACAACCCGGGCCGCTTACCGTGACCTGACGGGCCAAGGATGGGCCGTGGGGGCATTACTCCGGCCCGCCGCAGTGCCCTTGTTCACCGACCATCCGGCAGCCCTCCGTGATCAGGAAGTGGTGCTTCCTTTGCCGGGGTTGCTCACTGCTGTGTCAGCAGCCATGACGGCGACTCCAGGAGGCAACACGCACGACGACGGCGCTCGCCGCGAGCGGGCAGTGGAAGCCTTTGTTGCGTGGCTGATTTCCTTGGAATGTGTTGCGTCCGAGGAGGCCCTGCTGGCCAATCGCATGATGGACATCATCGCTTCCGAGCCTGACGTGTTCTTGATTGAGGATGTGGCGTCCCGTCTCGCAGTGTCGCCGAGAACCCTCCAGAGAATCGCCGGAAAGTACGTCGGTTTGAGTCCCTCCGCCCTTATTCGGCGCCGAAGACTGCAGGATGCCGCCGAGCTTGCCCGGTCCAACCCAACAGCGGACCTTGCCGCGATCGCCGTCGAACTTGGCTATTCAGATCATGCACACCTAAGCAACGACTTCCGTAAGTACCTGGGGTTCACTCCAAGCTCGTACCGGAGGTCGGTGGGTGGAAACCCGGGCTAGCTTCGCTCAGTTTGCCGTTGCCGTCGAAGAGAAGTACGCGCACTGCCATTGCTGTGTTTGGACGGCCCGCCGGTTGCTCACTGCCGACCACGGTGGATAGACCCGGAAGCCGCGCTTCCCGCCAACGCCGTTCACGGACACGATCCCGTGCTTGACCAGCGCCGAGGCCGGGAAGGCGAAGTGGCCTGCTCTGGTCCCTTCGCGGACTGTTATCACCAGCGAGTGGGTGCCGTCTTCTGCGGGGAAGGGCTCGGTGGAACCGTCCTGAGCGCGCCGCCAGACAGCAACGAACAAGCCCACTTTTGTGGGGGTGAGCTTTCCCACCCGGAACCGGATGCGTTCTTGTCCGCGCCCGGCGATGGCCGCGCCGTACTCCCGGTTGTCGGCCTCCGGCACCGGTAGTGAAGAGTTTCCGGAGGGAAGGCTCAGGGCCTGCAGCGCCTCGGCTACGTCTGGGTGGACATCGTGGAGGGGCACGCTCCCCATCCTACGGCGCAGCGGCAGAGGCAGCCCTACCGTTGCCGCAAATCTGCTTCATTCAATACCAGTCCAGCCGAAATGACCCGCCCGCATTGTTCGCCATAGGGAAATTCGCCCTGGGGTGTGAACGTCAGCGTACGTACGGGCAGCGCGATACCGGCCGGGGAAGTTCCAGTCACGGTTGCCTCCAGGGGATTCTCGCTGAGGGCAGGAAGCTCGAGGAAACCTTGGAGGGTCCCGTCCGGCGACGACGTTGCTGAGCACACGCCGTCCGGTGTGCAGCCTTGGTCCACGGACGTCGCCCCGGGGTTCAACATCAGTTCCTTCTCAGTGCACACGCCATCCTGGCATGCCTTCAACCGAAGCGAAGCGACGTCCGGGGCATAGTCCGCCGCCACGGTCAGGGAAACGCCGGGCACGTGTCCAATCGCCGGACAACCCACGGGTTCGGCGAGGCAGCCAGGGAGAAGCGCTGCGGTCCCAACAAGGGTTAAAGCCAACCCGATTCTGCCCATGCTTCAGAGTAGGACTTCGGGCCGTCGGTGTCGCTGAAATGCCGCCAGGGAAGGGCAAAGGCGGCTGCATCGTTACTACACCCAGATGTCCGTTGCCCAACCGATACCGCAACGGCCAAAGCTACGCCGGAAGCCGCAAACCGCCGTCGTGCATTTCAGCTAAACCGTCCATCAACAGCCCTTCAAGGGCCCGCTCGAGTTGTTCGGGCGCCGAGTTAAGCCGGTGCAGGGCGGCGAGCGGGATTCCGACGCCGGACGGCGCGAACCCGAGATCCGCCGGCGCTTGCTCGAACATCTCGCGGGGGACAGGGGCGGCAGATCCGCGGAGGACTGCCATCACGGCGCCGCGCACCTGGCGGTCCGTGCCGTGCCATGACTGCCCCTTTGGGGTGTACGACGGTGGCGGCTCACCAGCTGCGAGCCAGGCACAACTCGAGCGGACGGGACAGTCAGCGCACTTAGGACTGCGGGCCGTGCACACCATGGCACCGAGCTCCATGACGGACGCGTTCCAGCGGACTGAGAGGTCCTGCTCGAGAGGCAGCAGCGCCTCGGCCAAGCGCATCTCCGCGGCGGTCAGCGCAGGGGCAGGGAGCGCGCTGCCGGAGATGAGCCGCGCGTGGACGCGCCGGATGTTGGTGTCCACCACTGTTTCGCGGCGGCCAAAGGCAAAAGCCGCGACGGCGGCCGCTGTGTAGCTGCCGACGCCCGGCAACTCCAGGAGCTCACCGTAGGTATCGGGCACCTTGCCGCCGTGCTGCTCACGGATGGCGACGGCGGCCGCGTGCAGTCGCAGGGCCCGGCGCGGATAGCCGAGGCGGCCCCAATGGCGGACGGCTGCACCCGATGGTTCATCGGCAAGGTGGGAGGGCGTGGGCCAGCGTTCCATCCAGTCGAGCCACACCGGCAGGACTCGAACAACGGGTGTTTGCTGAAGCATCACTTCGCTGACCAGGATGCCCCACGGGCTGCAATCGGGCTCGCGCCACGGAAGGTCGCGGGCAGTCTCGGCGAACCACTGATCGAGGGCTTGGTGGAGGCCTGCCAACTGGCCTGAATCGGGAAGTGTCATGCTGCCATCCACTGTAGTGGAATCCGGACGTATCGCCGTCCCGGAGCTGGCCATGTCCGACGTCACACAGGCCGGGATGTGGCACTTGCGGCGTGGAGGTTAGGTACCCACACGGCCGCGAGCCTAGCCTAGAACCATGGCCAACAAGGGTAAGCAACAGTCCAGCGGGCGCCCGCCAGCGCCGGCGAAGGGTGCTGCCCCTGTCAAAAGGCGCCGGCCAAGCCCCGCAGTGTACCGTCGTCGTCGGCAGGTGGTCTTTGGCGCCCTGCTGCTGGTGATCGCCCTGGTGATCGGCGGCGTCGTGGCCCTCACAGGCGCACTGGCCGGTAGCCCGGAACCTCAGGCTGTCAGCACGGCCGATGCCTCATCGGCGCCGACGCCGGGGACTACCCCCACAGGATCAGCAGCACCGTCGCCGTCGGCCTCGCCCGTGTGCGACTTCAACCTGATGACCGTCGCCGCCAAGACCGACAAGCCCGCCTATGGTCCGGAGGAAAAGCCGCTGTTGACCATGACCATCACCAACGGCGGCGCCGCCCCGTGCGAGGTTAATGTGGGCACCTCCCAAATGGAGTACCTGCTGATGAGCGGCTCAGACCGCATCTTCTCCTCGAAAGACTGCCAGACGGGCGGTGAGGATCTCATCAAGACCATCCAGCCCGGCAAGAGCGAGACCGCAAACTTTCCGTGGCAGCGCAACCGGACGTTGGAAGGCTGCGCCAGCA
This sequence comes from Paenarthrobacter sp. NPDC091711, assembly GCF_044756605.1. Taxonomy (NCBI): domain Bacteria; kingdom Bacillati; phylum Actinomycetota; class Actinomycetes; order Micrococcales; family Micrococcaceae; genus Paenarthrobacter; species Paenarthrobacter sp. NPDC091711. The sequence continues at coordinate 19,977 of NZ_JBIVTF010000025.1, read as the reverse complement.
TTGCCGCCACACCGGGTGCGGGTGGTGCCTACTACACGTTCGAAGCGCGGCTAGGGAACAAGGCGAGCCCCAAGGTCGCCTTTCAGCTGAGCTAGTTCTTGCTGGGTGTGCGGCTGAAGCCACGGACGTTCGCTGCAGCCTGCCGCCCGTCCAGAACCAGGCGCTTGACCCGGTAAAAGAGCTCGGGCGACGTTGAAAGAAGTCCCTGTTTGACGGTTTTGGCCGCCACGGCCTTCACGCGCGTCAGCAGTGGCGCAGTGCCGAGGCTTTCGATGATCTGGACGTGAGTGGCAAACTCCCATTTGTAGGTCTCGGCGCCCTGCAGGAAATCGAAACTCCTATGGCCCGAGTCAAAGCTGTGCTTCATGACCCGCAACAGCATTTCCTTGCCGATCCCATGCTTTGCGAAAGCCGGGCTATATGCAGGAATGAGTGCCAGGTATTCGTCCTGCCAGATGAAGCCGGCATGGAAGGCGACGTATTCATCAGCCACTTTCAGCGTGGAGAGAATCAGGTGCCCGTCCTCAAAGAGCCGCCGGAGCATTGCCACTGATTCAGCACTCTCCAGCGTTTCGTGTCCTCCCTTGTACTGCTGGATCTTCCATTGAAGGCAGGTATGGAAGGCTGCGGTGTCCGGATTATCGAAAGTGAACTCAGGCTCGCCAAACTGCTCGGTCAGCTTCCGGAGCCGCTGCCGTTGGGTTCTCAGTAAACTCTTGCTCCTCTTCCGGATGAGGGCCAGGTACGCTTCCCAGGTTTCAAAAGCAGCCCAGATAACCAAAGGTGCCGGTTCCAACAGGGTGTCAGGGACCACCGATGTGGGGTCCTCATCCGGCAGGGCGATGACTGACGCCACCACTTTGGGAACGTAGCGCAGGATTTCGGACGGGGAAGTAGTGAGGCCCGGCAAGGGCTTCACGTAGTCATAGAAAGGCCCGCTGTGGACCGCCTTTTTCCCGTTGATTTCGGCAAGCCGGACCTGCGCTTTACTTCCCTGGATTCCGTATGTTTTTAGCTCAATGGTTTTCGCCCGATAGAAGTCACGGGCAAGTGCCGTGAGGAAGGCGTCGGAAGCGTAGAAGTCCATGCTGATTTACCCCTGGAACCGCCCCGGAGGGCGTCACGTTTGAGCCCACCAAAAGCTGTGGGCAGACTGAGTTCTGGGGATGGAACAAAAAGAGTCGGCTGAGTCCAACTGACTCATTCTAAGCCGGGTCTAAAGGAAACGGTCCAGCAGGCTCGCCTCAGCCATGCGGCTCAAGCCTTCGCGGACTGTACGGGCTCGTTGATCGCCGATTCCGTCCACCGTCATGAGGTCATCAATGGTGGCTGCCATGAGGTTCTGGAGCCCGCCGAAGTAGTCCACCAAACGGTCTGCCACAGCCTTCGGCACGGACTTCAGGCCGGACAGCAGACGGTAACCACGCGGCTGAACCACTGCGTCAAGCTGCTCAACCCCACCGGCGAAGCCAATGATGTGGGCAATGCGGCTGAGGTCGATCAGTTCCGTGGGGCCCAGATTGAGGAGTGCTTGGACGGCTTCCTCGATTTCCTCGGGCGTAGCGTCCGGATCGGAGTAGTCGCGGATGATGACATCGCTGCCGGGTCCGCGGCCCATCGTTAACTCCTCCACTTGGAGTGAGAGCAGCCGGCCGTCTTCACCGAGTTCCAGCACGTACTGGGCGATTTCCTCGGAGATGCGGCGAACCATTTCCTGGCGTTGCAGCGTGACGGCAACGTCCCTGACCGTGACCAGTGCCTCGATCTCCAGGGCCGAAAGAGAGCTGGTGACCTGGTCCAGGCGGGCGCTGTACCGCTCCAAGGTTGCCAAGGCTTGGTTAGCGCGGGCCAAGACCTTTTCGGAGCCTTCCAAGACGTGGCGCAAACCGTTCACGTAGAGGGCGATGATTTGCATCGATTGGCTGACGGAAATAACGGGCACGCCGGTCTGGATGGCCACGCGCTCCGCGGTGCGGTGCCTGGTCCCTGACTCCTGGGTTTCGATGCTGGAATCGGGAACCAACTGGACGGCGGCCCGGACAATGTTGCTGGCATCCTTGTCACAGATGATGGCGCCGTCCATCTTGGCCAGTTCGCGGAGACGCGTGGGGGAGAAATCGATGCCGATGTCGAACCCGCCCGAACAGATGGAGTCGATGGTGCGGTCGTAGCCCAGCACGATCAACGCGCCGGTGCGTCCCCGAAGAATGCGTTCCAGGCCGTCACGCAAAGGAGTTCCGGGTGCGACTCTGGCAAGGGTCGCCTTGAGCGACTCTTCCGGGCTCCGGGCCATAGGGTTTCCCTTCGAAGGTGCAAGCCATGGCTCACAGACAAGCTGAATCCGGCGTCAGTGCGCTCAACAAAAATGCCCACATGACGGCAAGCACAATGATAGGGCTTCCAGGCGCCGTTAACCGCACCAGCAAGCCCCAAAGTGGGTCATTTCGTGATGTTCAGCGGTGCCTTGAAAGTGCTTTGGCGGCCGTTTGTTGGAAACCCTATTTCCCTCAATCGGCCGCCTTTGCGCTAGCGCTGGCCGCGGCTAAGACCTGTCAGCAAGGCATTGCGCGTTTCCCGCCACAGCCCTTGGTTGCCTGGTACAGCCGCATTTTCTTCCAGATATTTAATCCAATCGCCGTACTCGCTAATGTCCCGCGCGCCTTCGGCAGCCACGGAATCGCAAGCGAATCCCACTGCCGTGCTCCCATCATCCAAAGTGATGGACCCCAGCAACATTGGTTCGGGCAACCCGGCCAGGAACGATCCCAGGCCGGCCTCGGAAAGCAACCACCGCTCGGCCACCAAGGCGGTTCCCTGGTCAGAGCGAACCACGCCAGGCTTTGGTGGTGTGGTTTCCAGGGCCACCATCCGGTACCGGGCCGCAGTGACCACCCGGCCGTCCCAGAAAGCCCCACGCCGCTCAAGTTCCGCAGCCAAGGGCTGGCCCTTCCGGTGGGCACCCACCACAACCAAGGGAACGACGGCGGCGCCCGCGGCAACCGGCCAGGGAACCACTGGAGAGGCAGACCTTGGGTCGGCAGCGCCGGCAGCGAACAGTCCCGGCTTCTTCGGCGTGAGTTCAATTCGCCCGGCAATGTCCGCGGCCACGCCGTCCTCGAACGTTCTTGCCACCACCGTCAGGCCGAACTGCGAGACGCCGCCCTCGTCTGTGACCGTACCTGCCGGCACCGCAACGGCACTGAGATCAAACAGGTTGCAGAAATTGGTATACGTGCCCATGCGGGAATTGACCCCCACGGGATCGGCCGCAACGTCGGCCAGCGTCGGATGGAAAGGAGCTGTTGGCACAACCAGGGCATCGAAGCCCTCCAACCGGAGCATCGCTTCGGTTCTGAGCTGTTCCAAGGTAGCGGTGTCCGTCACGTACTGGTGCGCGGGAACCTTAGCCGCAGCGCTGATGATCCCCGCCACTGTAGGGTCGAGCGTGGCGGCAACCCCCTCCGACGCCACCGAGTCAATGAAGCTGCCGACGGCAGCATAGCGTTCGGCCACCAATCCGCCGTCGTACAGCAGCCGTGCTGCCTCGAGGAAAACATCCAGTTCGATGGGGTCGGCGACCACCCCCGTGGAGCGCAGCCGCTCTATCTGTGCCTCGAACTCGAGCGCCCACGCCTCCGGAAGCGCAGGCAGGGCAGCGGGATAGGCCACTCGCGGCGAGGCCGGCGCAGCGAGCCTGACGTCCGCGGGCCAGTCGCGGCCCTGCCCGGCCATGATGCCCATGGCGAGCTCGGCAGTGGCGAGGTGGCGGGCGAAGATCGTGACGGTATCCCAGGAACGGCATGCAGGAACCACACCTTCGGTGGACACCACGCCGAGGGTCGGCTTGATCCCCACAATCCCTTGCAGGGCAGCGGGAATCCGGCCCGAACCCGCCGTGTCCGTCCCGATGGCAATGTCCACGAGGCCAAGTGCCACCGCCACCGCAGAACCGGAACTTGAGCCGCCGGAAATCCGCTCAGGTCGCCGTGAATCGCGCACAGCCCCATAGGGGCTGCGGGTACCCACCAGCCCCGTGGCGAACTGGTCCAGGTTGGTGGCCCCCAACACCATGGCGCCCGCGGCGCGAAGCCTCGCGACCGGCACCGCATCCCGGGCAGGCGCTTCACCAAATCCGGGGCACGCCGCCGTCGTGATCAAACCGGCAACATCCACGTTGTTCTTCACGGCGAGCAGGAGCCCGGCAAGCGGCAGGTCCTCCCCGGCGGCCGCAGCGGCGTCGATCCGGGCCGCCTCTGCGAGCAGTTCATCCCGCCCCCGCAGGTGGATCCAGATTTCAGGACGGTCGACGGCGTCAATCGCCTCAAGTGCCGCAAGGACGCGTTCCGCTGTGGTTCCCCGGGAGGTGGTCATGATGCGCTTCCTTCCAGCACGAGTGCGCGTTCCCGAATGTCCACAGGCTCAAGCACCACCAGGGCCTCGCCTGCTACCACCTGCCCGCCGGCCGTGGACAGGACTTGTTGGACCACACCATCCACCGGAGACTGGATGACCGTTTCCATCTTCATCGCCTCAAGGGAGACCAACGACTGGCCGGCCACCACAAGATCGCCGGGTTCCACCTCCACTTTCCACACACTCGCGGCGAACGGAGACGTGACCAAGGTGCCGCCGTCGGGCACCACCACATCGTCCGCCGGCGGGGCCAGCGAAACAGCCTGCTCTGCGCGATCAAACTCGCCGGCTTCCTCCCAGGCCTGGCGTTCCACGGCGAAGGCGGCTGACTGGGTTTCACGGAACTCCGCAATGGAGACACTGTTGCGTTCCAGGAAGTCCTCATGCTCGGCCAACGAGAAAGTGCCTTCCGTAATCTCCACACCCCGGCCCCTGCCGGCAGCCATGTCCGCCCGGAGATCCAAGAGCTCCTCAGGGCTGACGGGGTACCAGGAAATACGGTCGAAGAACCGGAGCAGCCACGGGGAGCCCGGCTCAAAGGGCGCGGCATCCGCGTAGCGCGACCATACTTGCGTGGTCCGCCCAACAAACTGGTAGCCGCCGGGACCTTCCATGCCGTAAATGCACATGTAGGCACCGCCGATGCCAACGGCGTTCTCCGGGGTCCACGTGCGGGCCGGGTTGTACTTGGTGGTGACCAGCCGGTGCCGGGGATCCAAGGGCGTGGCCACAGGCGCTCCGAGGTACACATCGCCCAGCCCCAACACCAGGTACTCGGCGTTGAAGACGGTATCGAAGACGTCGTTGACGGAGTCCAAGCCGTTGATGCGGCGGATGAACTCGATGTTCCAAGGGCACCACGGTGCGTCGTCACGGACACCGGCCATGTAGCGCTCGATTGCTTCGCGGGTAGCGGGGTCGTCCCAGGACAGGGGGAGCCGGACACTGCGGCTGGGCACCACCAGCTCCGAGCTTGCAGGAAGCGAAGCGTCCACCTCCTGCACCAGGCCCAACAGCGTGGAAGTGGGCAAGACCGACGGATCAGCCTTAATCTGCAGGGAACGGATGCCCGGGGTCAGATCCACGATTCCCCGAACCCTAAGACGTTCGAGTTCCTGGTGCAGGGCATGAACCCGGGCCCGCAGGCCAAGGTCCAGCACCATGTCCCCGTACTCCACCAGTAGGTTGTCATCACCGGAACGGCGGAAGGTGACTGCAGGCCGTCCGTCGCCTTCCGGCACCCGGCCCAGCACGCCGTCGTCGCCGTCCCCGCGCAGCAGCCCGGCGGTGCCGGAAGCGGTGCCGGAAGCTGTGCCAGACACCGCGCCGGTGCTGAAGCCCGCATCGCCCGGCAATATCAGCTGCCTCGCGGCGCCGAGTTCCTTGAAGGAAGGTGCCTCAAGCGAGCGGATCGGCACGAAGCGGACCTTGTCCCCGGGACGGAGTTGTCCCAGCTTCCAGCGCTCGCCGGTCACAACGGTAACGGGGCAGACGAAGCCGCCCAGGCTGGGACCATCCGGGCCCAGCAGAATGGGGGTATCGCCGGTGAAGTCCAAGGCACCCACCGAATATGCGGTGTCGTGGATGTTGGAAGGGTGCAGTCCGGCCTCGCCACCATCAGTGCGGGCCCACCGCGGCTTGGGCCCGATCAGGCGGACGCCCGTGCGGGCGGAATTGAAGTGGACCTCGTACTCGGCGGCATAGAGTTCTTCAATGTCTTCGCGTTGGAAGAATTCCGGGGCGCCATGCGGTCCTTCCACCACTTTCAGCTCCCATTGCGAGGTAAGCGCCGGGCGGCTCTCCGCGGGAACCGCGCCGGGGACTGTTTCAGGCAGGTGCCCGGTGACCGTGCGGAGCACATCGCTGGCCCGCAGCACACGGCCGCCGTGGCCGCCGAACTGGCCCAACGTGAACGTGGAAGCACTCCCGAGGTACTGGGGAACGTCCAGCCCGCCTTCAAAGAGGACGTAGCCCCTCAGCCCGGCTCCGTCCGCGGAGCCCACATCCAGGAGGCCGTCTTCAGGGACGGTGATGGGCTCCCACGTGGTGGCCACGTTGCCGTTGACCGTCACGGTAACGTCGGCGCCGGTGACGCACACTGTGGTGGCGTGAGTGAAGCGGAGTGCCGGCCCGGCCATGGTGAATTCCAGGCCGGGTGCGCCCTCCGGGTTACCCAGTGCGACGTTGCCCAGCCGGAACGACAAATCGTCCATGGGACCACTGGGCGGAACGCCGATCTGCCACAGCCCGGTCCTGCCCGGCCAGTCCTGCACGCTGGTTTGGAGGCCGGGCCGTTCAACGGTGATCCGGGGCTCAGGATCGCCCACGGTGTTCAGGGTTCCAGTGGAATGTTCTGCTGCGCGGACTATTTCCATCCCCGCCACGGCACGCAGCATGCCCAGATTCGTTTCGATACCGTCGATCCGGGTCTCTGCCAGCGCAGCGGCCAGGGCGTCGAAGGCGGCGTCGCGGGTGGTACCGGACGTGATGACCTTGCCCAGCAGGGGATCGTAGCTGGTGGAGACTTCGCTGCCGGTCTCCACCCAGGCGTCAATGCGTACGACGTCGGAGGCCGGGTACTGCGCGTTGGTGACGGTTCCGGCGCTGGGCTGGAAATTCCGGGCGGGGTCTTCTGCATAGATGCGGGCTTCCACGGCATGTCCTGAGACGGGCACGCTGTCCGGCACGCCCTGAAGCACGGGCTCCTGCTGGGCCAGATTCAGCATCCACTCCACCAGGTCCACTCCGGTGATGGCTTCGGTGACGGGGTGCTCAACCTGCAGCCGGGCGTTGACTTCCAGGAAGGATGCCTCTTGGCGGACGGGATCGTAGACGAACTCCACTGTGCCCGCAGAGCGGTAGCCCACGGAGGCGCAGAGCGCACGGGAGCTTCGGTGCAGTTCCTCCCGCAAAGCCTCCGGCAGATCCGGCGCGGGCGCCTCTTCGAGTACTTTCTGGTGGCGGCGCTGCAGTGAGCAGTCGCGATCACCGAGACTCACCACGCGTCCCTCACCGTCGCCGAACACCTGGACTTCCACGTGGCGGGCATGTTCGATGTAGCGTTCAGCGAAGACTCCGGCGGTTCCGAAGCTGGAGCTGGCTAAACGGGCCACCCGGGAGTAGTTGTCACGGAGTTCGGCTTCTTCCCGGCAAACTGCCATGCCGATGCCGCCGCCCCCGCCGGTTGCCTTGAGCATGAGCGGGTAGCCGATAGTGGCCGCTGCTGCCACGGCCTGGTCCACGTCGTCAAGCAGGCCGGAGCCCGCGATCATGGGAACTCCGGCGCGTTGAGCGGCATCCCTTGCCGTGTGCTTGGTCCCGAAGATCCGGAGCTGCTCGGGGGTAGGCCCAACAAAGACGAGCCCTGCCGCCTCCACTGCTTCCGCGAACGCAGCGTCCTCGGAAAGGAACCCGTAGCCGGGGTGAATGGCGCCGGCCCCGGTGGCCGCCGCCGCGCTAAGGATGGCCTCAACTTTGAGATAGGACTCCTTGGCGGAGGCGGGTCCCAACAGGACGGCCTCGTCTGCGAGCTTCACGTGCTTGGCGCCGCGGTCTGCCTCGGAGAAAACGGCGACGGTGCGCAGCCCGGCTTTGCGGGCGGATTCGATGATCCGGCAGGCGATCTCGCCGCGGTTGGCGATGAGAAGGGTGTGGAAACGGTTCATGCGCGGACCTCCGGACGTGTGACGATCATGCGCACCGACGTGGGGTTGAAGCCGTTGCAAGGGTTGTTGATTTGAGGGCAATTGGAGACCAGCACCAGGGTGTCCACCTCGGCGCGGAGTGCCACCCGTTTGCCGGGAGCGGACAGCCCGTCCACGATGCCCAAGGCGCCATCCGGGTCCACCGGTACGTTCATGAACCAGTTGATGTTGGACACCAGGTCTTTCTTGCCCAGGTCCCACTTGGCGCCTTCAATGAGGAAGTTCTCCACGCAGGCGTGCTGTTCATGGGTGTGCTGGCCGTAGCGGAGGGTGTTGGATTCCTGCGAGCAGGCGCCGCCGATAGTGTCGTGGACGCCAACCTCGTCCGCCACCACGGTCATGAGTGCCTGGCCGCTGTCTGCGCGCAGGACTGAGCCAGTGGTAAGGAAGATGCTGCCCTGGGTCGCGATGGTCACGGCGGCCGAGTAGCGGGTGCTGGTGTCTTGGGCCGCGTAGAGAATGCAGTCCACGGCCTGGTTACCGTCGAGGTCCACAATGGTGAGTACGTCTCCGGCCTCAACCACGGCGGACCACGGGCCGCGGGCTTCCACCAGTTCGTCCAGTACCACTTGCCCGGCGATCAGTGCGGGGCCGATATCTGTAATGGCGTTCATGCCGAAGTCCTTGCGTTGTAGTCGAGTTCGGTGTTGTGGAGGGCCAGCCGCCCTTCCGGGCCCAAGCCAACGGCGAGGGTTCCGTCCACGAGGGCCGCGAGGTCCTGCGGAGCCCGCCACGCGACGATGTCCACGGCGCTGCCGGTGAAGTCGGGGCGCGGGTCCAGAGGGTGGGCGGTATTGGCCAGTACCAGCACCGCGTCCATGTGGAGGAGAAGTTCGACGGCGGCCCCGGCACCGGCGCTGCCGGCGAACTGGATGCGGCCGTCCCGTTCCACGGTGACGCCTTTGAAGAAGGACAACGACGGCGGTAGTTGCCTTTGGCTGACCCCGCGCTTCATGCCGCCGAGGGTGAGAAGTTCGCGGCCTGCCGGTGACGGGCTATGGGCTGATCCGGAACCGTACTTGGCGGTGTTACCGGCCAGGTTGGTGGTGCCGGTGAGGGCATCGTGCTTGCCGGAAGAATCGGCCACCACGGTTGCCATGAGACGTCCGGCGTCGGAAAGAAGGGGGTGGCCTGTGGTCATGTAGGCCTGCCAGGGGACTTTGACAGTGTCCGCAACGTTGAGCCGCTCATGCTGGGCTCCACTTCGGATGATGACAGCGTGAACGCAAGCATCGCCGTCGAGGTCCGTGAGCCTCAGGCGCGTCCCGCGGGCCAGCTCCAGATGGGTGTAGTGGCCGAAGGCCAGTGTCTCGGCCCAGGTGAGGGAGTCCAGTGCTTTTGCCGGGAGGTTCCGGGTCAACCGTGCCGGCGCCATAGCAGGCGGGACGTGGATCATGGTCTCGGCTGTACGCCCGTGCTGGGCCCGTGCGTGCAGCTTAGCGCCGGCAGTGGTGGCGGTCCCGTTTTCAGGCGCCTGTGTTTCAAGAGTCTGTGTCATGGCAATCATTTCTGTGCTTGAACTTGTCCGTGTTTGAACGTGAATTGGTCTGCCTGTAGCGAGTCAGACGGCGTTGGGGTCCAAAGCCTCGGCTGCTTTGTTCTCCCGAACCCGGATGTTCCGCCGGACCCAGAGGCCCAGGAGTAGGACGGCGCCCACCATGATGGGGGCGGAGAAGAGCAGTATCCCGTGCTCCCCGGAGGGGTCGTACACTTCGGGGCGCGGCCAGGAAAGGTTGATGACCATGAGGGCGCCGTACAGCACGGCCAGGATGTTGACGGGCAGGCCCCAACGGCCCAGCGAGAAGAGTCCGGCCGGCATGGTTTGCCCTACCCGGTCCCAATCACCCCGGATCCGACTGAGCAGCTGCGGTACCGTGACCATCAGGTACGCCAGGTACACCATCACGATGCACACACTGCAGAGGGTGGTGAAGAGTGCGGAGTTGCCGATGTTGATGGCTAGGATGCCCACCGCCAGGGCGCCGATGGCGATGGAGGGCCACATGGGGGTTCCCCGCTGCGCGTGGACCTTGGAGAGAAGAGCGGAGGCTGGAAGTTTGCCGTCGCGGGCCATGGAGAACACCAGCCGTGAACCTGCCGTTTGGATGGCCAAGGTGCAGACGAAAATGGCGATCGCCACGTCAACCAGCAGTACTTTGCCCCAGAACGTGCCCAGCACAGCAGTGAGCACGTAGGGCAGTCCCTCGGTGGCGAGCCTGCCGTCGTCCAGACTTGGTGCTGCCATCAGCGCGGCGATGATCATGAGCCCGCCGCCTATACCGGAGATGATCAGCGCCGAAAGAATGGTGCGCGGGGCTGTCTTGCGGGGATTCTTGGTTTCCTCCGAGAGTTCACCGGCGGAGTTGAAGCCCACCATGACGTAGGCGGCCATCAAACCGGACACCAGGAAGGCACCCACTGCGCCAAGGTCCGAGGTTGTGACAACACTGACGTCCGCTACTACCTCCGGGCCGCGCTGCGCGGCTGCGAACAGGGCCAGGATCACCGCGGCGACGCCCACAATTTCGCAGGTCACGCCAATGGAGTTGACGTGTGACATGAGCTTCACGCCCAGGCAGTTGATGAGGGTGGTCAACACCAGGAGTGCGGCGCCGAGGATGACTGCGTTCGCCGCTCCTGTGGGGGACGTCAGGGCGGGATCGCCGCCAACCACTTGGAAGCCATCCCACAATTGGGGGAGGACCACCTGGAGGGCGATGGCTGCTGCGGCAGCAGTGATGACCTGGGCGATGGACATGAACCAGCCGGCGAACCAGCCCACCACTTCGCCACCCATGCGGCGCGACCACTGGTAGACGGCGCCGGACAGTGGGTAACGGGCGGCGAGCTCAGCGAAATTCAAGGCCACGAGGAGCTGGCCTACCAACACCACCGGCCACGTCCAGAAGAAAGCAGGACCGGCGAAGGAGTAGCCGAAGGCGAAGAGCTGGAAGATGGTGGTGAGGATGGAGACGAATGAAAAACCTGCGGCGAACGAAGCGTAGCGGCCAAGCTTGCGGTGCAGCGTGGGCTGGTAGCCGAGCGCTGTCAGGTCTGCATCATCGGTGCGGTCGGTCGCCGTCGAAAGGGTGGAAGTCATCAGTTTCTCCGTGTCTGGAACGGGATGTGGAACCAGCCCGGAGCGGTTTCTGATCACCCGTCCGGAATATCGGTCAAGTGATAGTTTTTCAGCGCAGTGTCCCCGCAGCGTTTCGCCGATGTAAAGCCTTGGTTACCGCGTATTTCCAGGATGTAAATGAAAACTCACCGCTCGGGGAGCGCGCCGTGAACGGCCTGTTTGAGGGTGCTGCGATGCAAGAATGAAGGGTGACTACAGCCGGACCGGGACGCCCACGCAAACAGCAGGCAGTACGCCCGGGGGCCACCGCCCGTGACGAGATATTGGACGCTGCTGCAGAGCTCTTCACCAGCCAAGGTTTCGCCAACACGTCCACACGGGCCATCGCCGACGCCGTAGGTATCCGGCAGTCGTCGCTGTATCACCACTTCTCCACCAAGGATGAGCTTCTGGGTGAGCTGCTCGGCGGGACGGTGTCCACAAGCCTCGCCTTTGCCCGGACAGTAAACGACCACGAGGGCGACGACAGGAATGTAGTGGCCGCAGCTGCGCGGTTACACGCGGTGGTGCTGTTCGACGGCTCGCAGCTCTGCAATTCCCGATGGAACCTCGGGGTGCTTTACCACCTGCCGGAGGCCAGGGCCCGGATCTTCCAGCCCTTCATGGCAGCCCGAAACGAACTCAGGACCATTTACGGAGAGTTGGGGCGCGAGCTCGCGGCAGTCGCCCGGTCAGACGCAAGCCTGGGCGATACCGCTTTCCGTTTGGTGGAGTCCTTGATCAATCTCCGCGCGGACGGACTGATCGCTGCAGACTCCGCGTCCACCACGGCGGATACGGTCTTGATCCTTGCCGGACTCAGGGAGGAACTTCCGAGAGTGAGGGCTGCCAGTAGCGAGCTCATCAGCCGGTTCGGAGCTCCACAGGGAGCACCCGCCAGAAAGACCGCCTAGTAGTCCACCTGCCGCTTGAGCTTGTTCCCCAGCCACAGCATCGCAAAGCTCACCACGACGAAACCCACAGTGATGGCCAAAGCGAAGACCACCACGCCGCCCCAACCGCCGGCGCGGGCAGGATCGATGAACCAGTACGGGTACCAGTTCACGAACGCACCACGGATCAGGCTGTAGGTCAGGTAAAACACGGGGTAGATGAGCCAGTACCAGATGTGCCGGACTTCAAGGCGCGCCCGTGGCGGTTGGAACAGCCAGTCGGCCACCATCACCACAGGGATCAGATAGTGGACCACAAAGTTGACCCACGGAACCATGGATCCCAGGTCCTGCCCCGTGAGGAGTGCGCCGAAGACGATGCCCACAATGGCCATGGCAATGGTGGCCGTGCCACGGGTAACATCGTCCGCCTCGGTGGGTCGCTTGCGGATGAGAACCCTGTAGCCACTGATGAGGAGTACGGCGGCGGCGAAGAGATTCGAAAGGTTGGTGAAGTAGCTGAAGAAGTTCCAGACGTCGAACCCCAAGCTGATGTGGACAGCCAGCTGCGTCCCCACCGCCACCAGCGTCAGAAGGCCAAAGAAAAAGCGTCCCCCGATAAGCACATTCCGTTTGGTCATGACCCAATCCTTACCGAAACCCCGTTGAACGGCCCCCCGACACCCCGTAAGGGTTAAGTGATCAGCAGTTCCAGCGCCTCAGCCAGGTGGCCCACTTCGCGCACCGAGAAGCCGTCCGGGATAACGCCTGCACCTGCCGGACTTGCCGGAACAATGGCGTGCGTGAAGCCAAGACGGTGGGCTTCCTGGATGCGCTGGTTGATCCCGGGAACCGGACGGACCTCACCCGCCAGGCCCACCTCGCCGAACGCGATCAGCCGCTGGGGGAGTGCCTTCCGTGACTTGGCGGACGCGACGGCCAAGGCAACGGCCAGGTCCGTGGCCGGTTCCGTCAGCTTCACGCCACCCACGGTCGCCACATAGGAGTCGTCCTTATGAAGCATGCAGCCGGCACGTTGTTGAAGCACTGCGAGCAACATGGCAACCCTGGAGCTTTCCAGCCCGCTGGTGGCACGGCGGGGCTGCGAATTGGCGCTCTCGGCAAGAAGGGACTGAACTTCTGCCAGCAGCGGCCTGCGACCCTCCATGGTCACCGTGATGCAGGTGCCCGAAACGGGCTCACGTGTCCGTGAAACAAACAAACCGCTGGGATCCGCCAAGCCCTCAATACCTGTCTCATTAAGATCAAAGCATCCGACGTCATCCGTGGCGCCGTAGCGGTTCTTGACGGCCCTCAGCAGACGCAGACGGGAGTGGCGCTCGCCTTCGAACTGGCACACAACATCCACCAGGTGTTCCAGCAGGCGAGGCCCTGCGATGGTGCCTTCCTTGGTCACGTGGCCCACCAGCAGCGTGGTCATGTTGCGCCGTTTAGCCGCAGAGATGATGGAGGCGGCCACCTCACGCACTTGGGACACCCCGCCGGCGCTGCCTTCGACGTCGGCACTGCTCAGGGTCTGCACGGAGTCCACAATCAGCAGTTTGGGCTCAAGCTTTTCCACTTGGCCCAGTGCCTGCCCCAGGTCGGTTTCGGCGGACAGATAAAGAGTATGGGCCACGGCATCGATCCGCTCGGCGCGCAGCTTCACCTGCGCCGCGGACTCCTCGCCCGTGATGTACAGGACATCCTGCCCAGTGCGCGCGAACTTAGCAGCGACGTCCAGCAGGAGCGTGGACTTCCCGACGCCGGGTTCCCCAGCCAGCAGGATGACGGCACCGGGGACGAGCCCTCCGCCGAGGACGCGGTCGAGTTCGTCCACGCCAGTGGGCAGGAACGCCGCTGTTGTCCCATCCACGTCAGCGATGCGGCGGGCCGGCTCCAAAACTGTGGTGGCCGCCGTCGTACGCGCTACAGTGGCGCCGTACTCCTCAACGGTTCCCCACGCCTGGCATTCACCGCACCGGCCCACCCACTTGATGGCAGTCCAGCCACATTCGGCGCACTTGTAGGCGGGTGTTTTGGATGCGCGGGACGTCTTGGAAGCCATGGGTTCAAGCGTAGTGGCGGGGACTGACAGTATTAGCCGCTAAAGCGCCGGGAGCACTGCCCGCGCTTCCTCCGGCTCCATTCCGCTCGCCTCCAACAGATCCACCATGAGTGGCCGGAACAGCATCACCACGGTTTCGCCTTCGAGCCGTTGCACGTCCAGCATCTTGGGGTGCAGGCGCGCCGCGATATCGGAGAGCTCGTTCCGGGCCCGCCGCAGATGCACGCGCCTGGTTCCTTCGCTCTGCTCCGACAGTCCAATGGTCATCTCGTCGATTGCGTCGGCGGTTTCCTGAAGGACCTCGGAGATGCTGTCTATCGCTTCGTCGGACAACGCAGCATGGTTGATGGCGCTGGTGAGCCGGCGGGCAAACACCCGGCTGTTGCGGAGCGCAAGATCGATGTATTCGAGGGAATGCTCCAAGCCGGCCAGCTCGTCGCGGTGCCTGCGATGGGCCGGTGCCAGGGTGGCCACTTCACCGGAAGCCCGCAGAGTCTGCCGCATCCGGTCCACCAATGGCTGACAGTTGCGGCCCCGGATCAGGGCGTGCCAAGCCGTGGTGGAGTCACTGTCGATCATGGCTTTAGCGCATTCTCGTAGCACTTCTGCTAGCTCATGGAGAATCTTCTGCACGTCTTTCCGGGGCTCACGCCGCGGATCCTTCGGCACCAAGATGGTCACCAGCAGTGCGAACACGCCGCCGATTACGGCGTCGAGGCTTCGCGTAAAAGGCCCACCGGCCGGTGCAGGCAGAAGTACCACCAGCAACGACTGCAGGCCCAGTTGGGTAGTAAAGATGGTCCCGCTGTCCAAGAACCTGGCCAGCAGGATGGAGAAAAGAAGGACGATGGCGGCCTGCCAGATCCCGGCGCCCAGCCAGTGGAGCAGCAGGTCACCAACAACAATCCCCAGGGTGCAGCCGAGGCCCACCTCAATGACCCGGCGCAGGCGCGGATCACGGGAGAAGCCCAGCGCAATCAGGGAAGAAGTAGCCGCGAACAGGGGACCTTGGTGGCCCAGCACGTATTCAGCGAAAGCGTAGGCCCCCACGGCGCACACCGTCATCTGGATGGCAGGCGTCAACGAATTCCGGCTGCGGACCAAACCGGTCCTGACTCTGGCGCGCAGGAACCTCTTGCTTGCAGAAAATCCCTTTGCGGCAGCCATGCCTTCCAGTCTATTTGCCCAACCCCCTCAACTACCCCAAGCCAGGAGCCCCTCAAGGTGGCACGCGCCACATAACCCAATGGTCCGCCGTCGTTCATCTTCCGTTCACCTTGCACCGCAGATCCCGTTACCTGCGCTCCCTACCTTCAGTAAAGGAACACATTTGGTCCACAGCTCGCGCACGCCGAAATCTCCGTTCGGCCCGCATCGAAGAATCCCTGGAAGGGGCACATCCAAGTGAAGGCAACTCACTTCGGCCGCAACGCGGCAATCGCGGTCATCGCAGCCGGCGCTCTCGCGCTCACTGCTTGCGGTTCAGACAACGCAACGGGCACCACTGGCGGCACCCAGTCGGCAGCCTCCGGCCCCAAGGTCACCGGCACCCTGACCGGCATCGGCGCTTCCTCCACCGGCGCAGCCATGGACGCTTGGAAGGCAGGCTTCTCCGCCGCTAACTCCGGCGCAACTGTTCAGTACTCCCCGGACGGTTCGGGCGCAGGCCGCAAGGCCATCATTGACGGCTCGGCACAGTTCGCCGGCTCCGACGCCTACCTGAAGGACGAAGAGCTCGAGAGCTCCAAGGCCAAGTGCGGCCCCGACGGCGCCATCAACATCCCGGTGTACATCTCCCCGATCGCGGTTGCCTTCAACGTTCCCGGCGTCACCGACCTGAAGCTCGACGCCGCGACCGTCGCCAAGATCTTCCGCGGCGAAATCGCCAAGTGGAACGATCCCACAATCGCCGCCCTCAACGAAGACGTCACCCTCCCGGACCTCAAGGTCACCCCGGTGAACCGCTCCGATGACTCCGGAACCACCACCAACTTCACCGACTACCTCGCAGCCGCTGCACCCGAGGTCTGGACGGACAAGTCCGCCGGCATCTGGCCCGCAACCCTCGCCGGCGAGAACGCCAAGGGCACCTCCGGTGTGGTCAAGACCGTCACCGACACCCCGGGCGCTGTGACCTACGCTGATGACTCCGCCGTTTCCGGCAAGCTGGGCACCGCCTCCATCAAGGTGGGCGACGAGTTCGTCAAGATCTCCGCAGAAGCCGCTGCCAAGGCCGTTGAAGCCGGCAAGCCCGTTGACGGCCGCGCCGCCAACGATGTTGCCATCAAGCTGGACCGCAAGACCACCGCATCCGGCGCCTACCCTGTAGTCCTCGTCTCGTACCACGTTGTGTGCACTACCTACGAGACCAAGGAAGTTGCTGACCTGGTCAAGGGCTTCGAAACGTACGTCGTTTCCGACGAAGGACAGAAGACCGCAGCTGACGCCGCGAAGTCCGCACCGCTCTCCAAGACGCTGCAGGACAAGGCCAAGGCCGCCATCGAAACCATCAAGGCCAAGTCCTAAGGTTTCCCGGCGGGTTTTCTGAACCCGGCTGAACACTGAAGTTCCCTGTCCCGCGCCGAGTGGCCGCAGAGCCGCTGGAGCGGGGCAGGGAACTTAGCCATGTAAGACCAGTTCACTCCAGACTGAAGGAACGTGAAGTGACCACCAACTCCCTGACAACCTCCCAAGGCGCAGGACGCGCCGGGGACAAGGTTTTCTCCGGGGCCGCCATGGCCGCAGGGTGCCTGATTCTTGCGGTCCTCTTCGGAGTCGCGCTGTTCCTCGTGGTGCAGGCAATTCCGGCCCTGACGGCCCCTGCTGAGGACATCCAGGGCGGCAACGGCTTCTTCGCCTACATCGCCCCCATCGTGGTGGGAACCCTGATTGCCGCCGTGATCGCCCTCGTCATCGCCACCCCCGTGGCAATCGGCGTGGCACTGTTCATCTCCCACTACGCCCCTCGCCGGCTCGCCGCCGGCCTGGGCTACGTGGTGGACCTGCTCGCAGCCATTCCCTCCGTTGTTTACGGCGCCTGGGGTGCGGCTTTCCTGGCCAAGGAAATCTCACCCGCCTACGACTGGCTGGCAACTTACCTCGGCTGGATCCCCATCTTCGAAGGACCGGCATCGGCCACCGGCAAGACCATCCTGACCGCGGGCATCGTCCTGTCCGTCATGGTCCTGCCCATCATCACTTCCCTGTCCCGCGAAATCTTCCTGCAGACCCCCAAGCTGCACGAGGAAGCAGCGCTCGCACTGGGAGCCACCCGCTGGGAAATGATCAAAATGGCCGTGCTGCCCTTCGGTCGTCCGGGCATCATCAGCGCCATCATGCTGGGCCTCGGCCGGGCACTCGGCGAGACCATGGCCGTTGCCCTGGTGCTCTCCTCCGGTGTCCTCACTGCGAGCCTCATCCAGTCCGGCAACCAGACCATCGCCGCGGAAATTGCCCTGAACTTCCCCGAAGCCAGCGGCATCAAGGTCAACACGTTGATCGCCGCCGGCCTGGTGCTGTTCGTCATCACCCTGGGTGTGAACATGATCGCCCGCTGGATCATCACCCGGCACAAAGAATTCTCGGGAGCCAACTAAATGTCCGCCACAGTAGTCCGCAAGCGCTCAGCGCTCACCAAGGGCCAGCTGCCCAAGTTCGCGCCCTACATTGTCCTGGCCGTCGCGCTCATTGTGGGCGCGGCCATCATGGCGCTCATCGGCTTCAACGCCTTCGGCTGGGGCATCGTGTCAGCCATCCTGTTTGCTGTGGGCCTGGTTTCCTGGAGCGGTGCTGTTGAAGGCTCACGGAAGGCCAAGGACAAGCTCGCCACATGCCTGGTGGTGGGCTCGTTCCTGATTGCCCTCCTGCCGCTGATCTCAGTGATCTTCACTGTGCTGGTCAACGGCATCCCCGGCCTCATCACTCCCGGCTTCCTGGGCACCTCCATGAACGGTGTCACTGGCGCGTTCGACAACAAGGCAGTGGAGGAAGGCGCCCCGGTACTCGGTGGCATCTACCACGCACTGCTGGGCACCATCCAGATAACGCTCCTGGCCACGGTCATCTCCGTACCCGTGGGCCTCCTGACCTCCATCTACCTGGTGGAATACGGCAACGACCGTCCGCTGGCCCGCGCCATCACGTTCTTCGTGGATGTCATGACCGGCATCCCCTCGATCGTGGCCGGCCTCTTCGCGGCAGCGTTCTTCTTCGCCATCGTTGGCCCCGGCACCAAGACCGGTGCGGTAGCCGCCGTCGCGCTTTCCGTCCTGATGATCCCTGTTGTTGTCCGCTCCAGCGAGGAAATGCTCAAGATCGTCCCCAACGAGCTTCGCGAGGCCTCGTACGCGCTGGGCGTGCGCAAGTGGCGGACCATCACCAAGGTGGTTATTCCGACGGCGATCTCCGGCATCGCGTCCGGTGTCACCTTGGCGATCGCCCGCGTTATTGGCGAAACCGCGCCGATCCTGGTGACCGCAGGCTTCGCCACCACCATCAACAACAACGTCTTCGGCGGCTGGATGGCCTCGCTGCCCACGTTCATTTACACGCAGATCCTGAACCCGACGTCGCCGTCCAACCCTGAGCCCTCGGACCAGCGTGCTTGGGGCGCGGCGCTGGTGCTGATCATCCTGGTGATGCTCCTCAACCTCGGAGCCCGCCTCATAGCCCGTCTGTTCGCGCCCAAAACGGGACGCTAGCCGGGCCGGCCGCCGGTTTTCAGCGAGGCACCTTCAAACTTCCACACCCCCAAGGAACAAAGGAACACCATGTCCAAGCGCATCGACGTCAAAGACCTGAATGTCTACTACGGCAACTTCCTGGCCGTCGAGGACGTCAACATCAACATCCAGGCCAAGTCCGTTACGGCTTTCATCGGCCCGTCCGGCTGCGGCAAGTCCACCTTCCTCCGCACGCTGAACCGCATGCACGAGGTCCTTCCCGGCGCGCGCGTCGAGGGCGAGGTCCTCCTGGACGGCGACAACCTTTACGGCCCCGGCGTGGACCCCGTGACCGTCCGCACCCAGGTGGGCATGGTCTTCCAGCGCCCCAACCCGTTCCCCACCATGTCCATCCGCGACAATGTGCTGGCCGGCGTGAAGCTGAACAACAAGAAGATCTCCAAGGGCGCAGCCGACGCCCTGGTGGAGAAGTCCCTGGTGGGCGCCAACCTCTGGAACGAGGTCAAGGACCGTCTGGACAAGCCTGGCTCCGGTCTTTCCGGTGGTCAGCAGCAGCGTCTCTGCATCGCCCGCGCCATCGCCGTTGAGCCCCAGGTGATCCTCATGGACGAGCCCTGCTCCGCCCTGGACCCCATCTCCACGCTGGCTGTTGAGGATCTCATCAACGAGCTCAAGGACCAGTACACCGTGGTGATCGTGACCCACAACATGCAGCAGGCCGCTCGTGTGTCCGACAAGACCGCGTTCTTCAACATCGCAGGCACCGGCAAGCCCGGCAAGCTGATCGAGTTCGCTGACACCACCAGCATCTTCAACAACCCGGGCCAGAAAGCCACGGAAGACTACGTCTCCGGCCGCTTCGGATAAAGGGTTCTGCAGGTTCCGGCTTCTATGGGGGGAGTCGGCACAGAACGACGGCGGCCGTCGCCTTGGGGGTACGGCCGCCGTCGTTTTTTCTTGCCCAAGTAGGTAGCAGATCAGGCCGTTCTGAGCGCTGGGAACGACTGTGGAGTCTCATGACTTAATAGACAGTTCTGTCTCATGACTTCGTAGACACTCTGTCTCAGGACATCGTGGACACTTCGTTGGCGGGTTTGCT
>NZ_JBIVTF010000024.1:0-47882 GCF_044756605.1 Paenarthrobacter sp. NPDC091711 | reverse complement strand
CCGGCGGACGAGGGCGCCGAGGTCCTGGTGGGACGCGTCGGTTTGTTTGCTCAGGTTCCCGAGTGTTTCGGCGCCCATGTCAAAGATGGCCATTGGTTCCCCCCAGTAGAAGATAAGGTCATTGCCTGCCCGGACGGACCGCGACAGGCTCAACCAGCATTGCGAACACAACTTGATAAGTCCAGTCGATGCAGTAACAAGAAGCTGAACTCCTTATGACGGTGGTGTCACATATGCAGTGGTCTCGGCAGGTCCTGTCGGACACCACGATGCCCCGGGAAAACGCCTCTAGGTATCAAAACGTGGCATCTAGGTGCCGTTTCGGGTCAGTCTAGGTGCTGAAAACACCCAAAATGAGTGTTCTCAGGGGGCGCCTAGGTGCTGAGGGTCCCTAATCCAACAAGCCGAGCCCTCCGATGCCCAACGTTAGGGCTGGCCGTTGGTGCCGGTCCCGTCCGGGTCAGCTGCCGCCGTCGTGCCTTAACTGAAGTACGACGGCGGCGGGTGGCTTTGGTGCCGTGCTTAGCTGACGCTGACGAGGACTTGGGGGATGCAGGCGAGGAGGACTGGCGAGCCGATACCCGTGCCGTTGAGGGCTTGCTGCCCCCAGCCGCCCATTTCCATGGTGAAACGGTGGGTCAGGAGCTGCGACGTGCTGCGGGCTGCCCATACCGACTATTGGGGGTGCGGGGAGGTGCGCTTGAGGCGGACCGAGTTCTCAGTAATGGGTGTATTCCTCCTATGTCAGAAGATTCCGAAATAGGAAGTGTCTCTGGTGACCTAGTACCTAGGCCGGGCTTGGGAGCACTCATATACGGGGGTTTTGGCACCTAATTGTGCTCTACGAGCACCTAGTTTGAGGGTTTTCGCCACCTAGATGCGGGTTTGTGGGATTGGATTGGGCGGAATGATCATCGACTTCAATAAAGGATGCTGACGGGCGGGCAGTATGACCAAGGCCAGAAACTTCTCGCTCTCCTTGTCCCTGGTTCTGGGTGTAGGAACGCTAGCTGTCGGTTTAGTCCCTCAGCCCATGGTCTTTCTGGCCGGTACTCTGCTTCTCGGCCTCCTCGGAGCTGTGACTCTGCGCTTTAGGGTGTGGCGATGGGTCCCGGACCGAGAACTTGAGTCAAGCCGCTCTGTCTTTGCTGTTGGTTGCGTTGTTGCCATGACCTTGGCGTCACTTCTCAGGAGTACGGATTGGAGTTTCGTGCTGGTTCCAATGGTCAGCATCGCAGTGACAACCTGTGCGTTCTACTGGCTTGACCGGCATGTCGACATTCAGGATTCCAGGTCGTCGAGCGATCCATAAGCCGAGGCAGTGCCTTATCAAGATTCTCGGTCGCAGTTCAATAGGAGAAATATGAGAAGGGTTCCACATCCATTTCAAGTCGTGGCGTTCTTCCTTATGGCCGTCAATTTCGCGTTGTGGCAGCCGTTCGTCTGGTGGCGTGCGGGCGCTGCAGTTCTCATGCTGGGGTTCGGCTGCTATGGCGTTTATGTGTTGCGGCGCAGCAAACGACGAGAGTCCAAGGCGGAGTCTGACGAACTTGAGTGATGGGGAAGCTGACGATGGCCTGTGGACTGACGTCTGCGGGCCATCTCCTTATTACGGGGTGTTTTTATCCGGGCGAAGGCGGTTCTGAAGATCCGGGTCACCTGAGCCAGCGACGAACCCGAAGTCGTACTTTCCATTGTCCGGTCGTGCCTCGCGCTCCAGTTTCAGCGCCTTGGAAGCTGTGTACAAGGTCTTCGCGATCCCGCTTTCCGTTTCAAAGGTGAAGGACCCAAAAACCGTAGGGTCCGTGCGGTCTCGCAGCAGGAGGGTTGTGTCCGGGCCATGTACTTCGGAAGCGATCGGGTGATAGCGGTCCATGTGCCGGCCCCAGATTGGTAAGGACAGGGGGAATGACAGCTTGACGGCTTCAGGGAAGGAAAACGGGATTTGGTCGATGGACAGGCCGTAGGGATCATCCACACCGTCGGTCTGGATGATCAGTCTTTGGGGGTCGAAGGTTCGGGTGCTTCCGTCCGGCAGCTCCTTCGCAGACCACATGAAGGCCCTCGGGTGCACTGAAACGGCATAACGCACCACATAGTTTCCGCTCTGGCAGTAAGAGATGCCGTCGTAGGACGTTCCGTCCCCGCCGCCCATAGCCTTACCGATCGCGATCGCCAGGTTTTCAGAGGAAGTGTCCACGCCTCATCCTTGCACGAGCCCGCTTAGGAGGGTTCGCCGTCGTTGTTTGTCAGCAGGAACTTGCGCAAGAGGTTGGCGAGCTGTGTGCGCTCGGTCTTGGACAGTCCGTCGAGCATCCGTTGCTGATTTTCCACGTGATGCTCCACCATATCGTCCACCAAGGTACGACCCTCGGGGGTGAGGCTGATCAGCAGTTGCCGACGGTTTTCCGGGTTGGTCTCCCTGTGAACGAGCCCGCGGGTGACGAGCCTGTCCACGCGGTTGGTCATGGCTGCGGAACCGATCATGGTGAGGCTGGCCAACCGTCCGGGCGTGAGCGGAGCTTCGGCGGCCGATCTGCGGAGTGTTGCCAGGACATCGAACTCCCATGGTTCCAACCCGAACCGGTTCATGAACTTCTGTACGTCCAGCGAGGCCAGGCGGCTGGCCCTGTTCAGCCTGCCCAGAACGCCCATGGAGCTGACGTCCACGTCGGGCCGCTCCTTGTTCCACTGTTCAAGAATCAGGTCTACTGCGTCGCGTTCCATTGCCCTCCCATGCTTGACCTCAAACAGTACAGCACCTACATTGTCTTACATCAAATAGTTCGACATCGAAATGTATGGAAATGAACAATGACTAAAGTGTCGCCTCGCGACCTCTTCATCACCGCCCTGGCGCCGATGGTGTGGGGCTCCACGTATCTGGTGACTACCGAGTTTCTCCCCGCCGACCGACCTCTCCTCGCCGCAACCGTTCGGGCTCTGCCGGCTGGGATCGTGCTGATGCTGGTCACCCGGACGTGGCCGCGGGGGAGTTGGTGGTTCAAAGCAGCTGCGCTGGGCGCGCTGAACATTGGGCTGTTCTTCTTCCTGCTGTTCTTCACCGCGTACCAGCTACCCGGTGGGCTGGCCGCACTGGTGATGTCCGTCCAGCCGCTGTTCGTACTCTTCCTGGGCGTGCTGCTTTTGGGGGAGAGGATCCGCCTGATGCACGTGGTTGCCTGCGCGGTGGGAGCAGCCGGTGTTGGCTTGCTCGTCCTGCGGTCCGACGCGACGCTAACTTTCGTGGGTGTGCTGGCCGGGATGGCGGCGGCGCTCAGCATGGCGGCCGGTATTGTCCTCACCAAACGCTGGGGAAAGCCCGACGGCGTGGGGCTGCTTGGGTTTACCGGCCTGCAGTTGGCGATGGGTGGAGTCATGCTCCTACCGGTCACTTTGATGGTTGAAGGGTTGCCGGAGGCGGTTTCTGTTCCTAATCTGGCCGGCTTCGCTTACTTGAGCGTGATCGGTGCTTTGGTCGCCTACGCGGTTTGGTTCCGGGGGATTCAGCGGCTGCCGACGATGGTGGTCTCGTTCCTGGGATTCCTTAGTCCGCTTGTGGC
This sequence comes from Paenarthrobacter sp. NPDC091711, assembly GCF_044756605.1. Lineage (NCBI taxonomy): Bacteria > Bacillati > Actinomycetota > Actinomycetes > Micrococcales > Micrococcaceae > Paenarthrobacter > Paenarthrobacter sp. NPDC091711. The sequence goes on along the minus strand of NZ_JBIVTF010000024.1, from coordinate 44,319 downwards.
GACGGTGCTGGGGTTTGTGTTCCTGGGGGAAGCGGTGTCGGGGTGACAGGTGGTGGGGGCGGTGCTGGTGCTGGGGTCGGTGGGTTTGGTGCGGGGGGTGGGGCCGCGACCTCCCGCAAAAGCTGGGGACGCTGACGTGCTTGCCCGAGCAACCGAGCGGCGGCGTCACGCGTCGCCCGTCGTTCAAGCTAGAGAAATGCGGTTTGGCCGTAAGCAGAGCCCAACCGTTAGGTGAATGATGATCAGTCGACGAGCCCATTTCGTAACTAACTACCAAAGGTACTGCGGAGCCTTTAGGACTCGGCGTGTGGAACTTGGCAATCACGGAGCAGATGACAGGCTTCGGATATGACTCTTTCAGACTTTAACGCGAGTGCCTTGGTACTGGAATCCTGGGACAAACTATATAAAGCTCATAAGGAATACATCGCCGGGGCCCCACGTGCCTACGACGAAGTTCTTTACGAGGTCGCAGAACGCATACGAAGCACCAAAAGCATCGGCAAAGCCGACATCGGATCACTGCTCCTTTGGAAACGACTCCGCGCGGACACCCGGTGGGTTCGCAACCTCATGGTCATCCCCGACAAGGAAGTCCGTGAGCACACGTGCAAGGCAGTGGAGGCGGCCAATGACTTATCGTTCCCCGTTCCGGAGGCCGCTGTGTCCGGTCGAACCGCGTTGTCGCCTCTGCCCGGTTTTCAAGCCGGCGATGCCTTGGCATCTGCTCTGCTGCTGGCTGCTGCACCGGAGCGCATGGCCGTTTACGACAGACGTGCACAATTGGGCCTTGAAAGGCTGGGGCTGCAGTTGTCCCCAGCACGTGGCCGCTATGGGCGGTACATGGAACTCGTTGAAAGTATCCGGCTGAGCGCTAGCGCGAACGGTCAAGTGTGGACTGCAAGAGACGTTGATGTTGCCCTCTACTGGCTTGGCGGTCCGATGTCCTGAGAAGCCTAAAGGGCCGCGTCCTGCTCAGCAAGAGGGCACCTGTCGAGAGCGAAGCCTGCGGGGTGAGGGTAAGACGATTCCCAGGGCCGCGAACTCGGCGAGGAAGATCTGATCGTCGCAAGCGACCATTGGAGCGGAATGAGCCAGATGCTCCTTGAGCTCCAGACGTGCCCGTCCGTTTCACGTCCCAATATTGGCGCAGGGACGTCAACCGGTTATCAAATGGGCTAGCCTGGCCACATTCGTCGCCTGCGCGACGCTCGGGTTGTCAGGTGCCGCTAAAACCAGTTACTGAGATGAGGACGGTCGGGATGTCGCTAAACTCTGCTGCCCACAGAGGTTCGATATTGTCGATTGGATGGGAAGCTCCGCAGAGTGTTGACGGGATAGAGCACCGCCCTCAACGTAGTCTGGCTCAATGGACGACAGCACAAACTCTCGGCAATGGTCGGATGCCGAGCTTGACGCGCTCATTGACAGTTACCTCGGGATGCTCCGACTCGAGGTCGTCGGAGAAAAATATAATAAGCGGCAAAACAATCTCAAATTACAGGAGTCCGTTAGGCGGACGCACGCCTCGATTGAGTTTAAGTTTTGCAACTTGAGTGCCGTGCTGCATGAACTCGGTCGTAGATACATCTTCGGATACAAGCCCCGGCCGCACTATCAAGCTTCGCTTAAGGAGCGGTTGCTCGTGAGACTGGATGAATTTTCCGTGACTGAGGACAGCGACATTTCCCAAGACCGATCCGACTTTGAGCCAAACGGCGATGGTATCCAGCCTGTTGTCAACGCTTGGCATGCCAATGCGAAGGTCGGTGTTAGGTTATTGCCAGTTGAAGAGGGGGATTCGGTGAACACAGGCGATAGCGTGTGGCTCAGGCTTGGGGAGCTGTGGGATCGCACCACAGGCGGCAGTGACGTTGCTGCCAAACCGATGGACGATGTACTCAGTCCCCTTCCAACGGCACCTCGACCTGCCGCGGTGGAAGAGGCTTGCGAGTGGTTCAGGCAAGGACTAAACAGCGAATCCCTACCCAGGCTCCTTTTCTTGGTCGGAGGACCTGGTGCCGGAAAGTCACATGCGACTGCGGAGATAGTTGCTGGTCTTGAGCCGATTGATGTCCCAAACGACGGGCTAGCCCACCGTAGCTATCGCTTCAAGACGGACCATGGAGAGCTTCTTCTAGTTAATGACGCCACAATTGGGAGCTCCGAGCATCGCCGAAATCCACTTACGAAAGACGTCGACGGCTCCGTCGATGCAGGACGCCACGTTCTTGCCTGCGTGAATCGCGGCATCCTCGTTGATGAGGCCGCACTGAGTAGCGGGATCCTGCCCACTAACTTTTCTGCTGGTCAGGCCCTTGTCCAATGGCTGGCCGGAAACTCCCTGAAAGAATCAAACTGGACTGTCCAAACAGACTGCAACGAACCTTACATGCGTGCGGGTCACCTGTGCGACGGCCCCGACATCGTTGCGAGCGTGGTAGTTGTCTTCGTTGACGTTTGTTCGCTGCTCGAACGCCGTCCAAAAGTCCTTGTAACCTCCGCCCCTGACCGTGGCACCGTTTTCACTGCGCAGCCGTACTCAATCGCAGACTTCGCCAAACGGACGATACAGGACGTTGAAACGCCCGCAAGTGCCCTGTTTGGCAAAGTTGTCGAGTTCGTATCCAACCCTCTGGCGCTTGAGAAAACGGATCACCTGATTAATCCGGTCGAAGCAAATATCGCTTCTCTTCAATCACGACGCGTTCGTGCCGGCATCCTGACGGTTGTGCGTAGTTCAGAAATTACGTCTGGACAACGCATGACATTTCGAGAAGTTTGGGGGACGGTCACTCGCTGCATACTCGGCGATGCGCCCGACAGGGTTGGTCGAAATGAGCTGCGGGACCTCATAGTGGGTTTGCAGCCGGGGCCCGGTGACTCGATTTCACAGTTTAGGGAAATTCAAAAGCTTGCAGGACTGCGTTTCTCTCAAGCTATATTCGGCGGTCGCAATCCGGGCTCAGAGTCTTTCGACGCGCTCAGTAATCCCATCACTAAACTCACCCATTTTGTCGACCCCATGAGGGACGCGATACCGGGCCGGTTCGATCAAAGCTGGGATTCGGGTTGGGCGACGCCAATAACTGATGCCTTCGCGGGCCCAGTAGTGGACGGGTCGCCGCTCGAAAGCCTAGAGTCGGACCTCGAAGTTGACGATTCCTTCCGAGAAGTCGTCACAGCTTTCGATCGGACCGTGGACAAGTGGTTCGTTAGGGCAATGAAAAGTCCAAAAATCGTAGACAAGGACCGCTACGCCTTCATCTCTTGGTATGGGGCCTATCTTGGCCGCTTGTATGGTCTCGCCAACGGTATTCCGGCCTTCCGACCGCAGGTCTCAGCATGGACTCAAGCATGGTATCTGAGTCCCACTCTCCCGGATGAGTTGGGATTTGGATTGCGCACCCTGCTTCGCCCGAAGCGCCGTCCAGGTGACATAGAGTCAGCGTCCCTGATCCCCATATTGGCTAGCCGCACGGATCCGATAGTAGGCGTTCAAATCGAGCCAAGACTCGCGCTTAAGACAGGCGACGTCGAAATGAAGTCATATCGAGAATCTGAGTCACTTTTCCTGGTACTCAGCGAACAAGGAAAAGAAATCTCTAGAATGCCGTTGGACTTCCCGCTGGTGCGTGAGGCTTTGGCTTGTGGCAATGAGCATGCCGGCGTCACCGAGATGACAGATGTGACATCGCCACGGCTTGAGCGTTTTAGGGCTGCCCGATTGGTACCCGCGCAATTGGGACAGGCCAATTATCGTGTTGTTGTTGGATCATCGGATTTCGGCATGACAGTTAACGGAGGCAAATAGTGGTTATGGTTGGCAGTATTATACTTCCTTTGAACCGGCCGCAATATGTTTCGGTGCCGGAAGCCTTCATTTCGTCGATGGCGTGGACCATGTACGATCATCGTTCGAAAAAAATTGCGGAAGACGGTGTTCCCGTGGGCTACATGTTCCGATCGGAAACGACTGGAACAACTACTCTGAAGATCCGTTCGACGGCTCCTGAAGGTGAAAATCTTCTGGAATACGGCCACCAACTCGTTGTCCACGGGCTCGCTACTAATGCAAAAAATGAAAGCGATCTTGCATCTGCCGTGTTGAACAGTGTGGCCGGCGTTCAGGCAGAAAAGAGTAAGAGCCAAGCAGCTAGCCCTGTTACGCCCGCGTTCGCGCTGCTGCAGGACATGCGCGGCTTTCAACGTACGAAGAACCCACCCGATCTCGCCGGCATTCTCGAAACGCTATTCCGACTAGGTCTTACGGACGACTCGATCTCGACCACGGCTTCGCGACTATGGCTCAACGCGGCGAAGAAGAGATGTGAGATCGATCCCCTTCTTTCCGCGATTGATAAAGCTACTAAAACCGCTCTTCTGGACCTTGGGTACACAGAACGTGAGGAAAATGGGAGTTCTGAGCGACAGCTCTCGTCGGACTGGGATCGCAGAGGATTGCTCGAAGGCACACCGTATTCATGGTTTACAAGAACCTGGGTGAAACTGACTAGCGACGAGTGGGTAAAGGCCCTACCCTCAAGAGTTTGGGTGGACTGGGCAACTACGGTTTTGCGGCTCGCCTTAGGGCAAGGCTTTCTTTGGGAAGCGGCTTGGTACGAGACGTTAGGCCGCCGGATCCTCAGCGGAACTCCAGCTTCGTGGCACGAAGTCAAAGAGCAGGTCCCGGAGATTCTCCCGTGGAAGTCGAGCAGATCTTCAATTGCGGTCAGAGATGTGGCCCCATTGCTGTCGTGGCGCGTCCATCGGGGGTCAAAAATTCGAACCCTGTTGGAAGGGTGGCTTGCGGAGAACCAGAATGGCAATCAGGAGTTCGAGAATGCATTCAATGAGATGTCAGGGGATGCACAACTCGTTAGGTCCGTAACGTCGGCACTCGGAAGCAAAGAGCGGTCTTCTGTCAATACCTGGGAAGCCGTTAGATACGCTCTTCTGACTCGCGAAGCCAGCGGTCCGTTTGCTGATTACTACGGACTTCTGCGATCGAACGGACGTTTCCTCACGGTGCAGCCTGGCACAGAGTGGATGGCGGTTGTTGCCAGCCTTTCATGTTCTGGACCAGGGAAGACCTCAGACGTGGCAACTCTAATGCTGAACCTACAAGAACTCGGTTTGAGACCGGAGGCCGGCGACCTAATACAGCTTCTTGAGAAGGCGGGCTTGGCCCGGGGCAGTGCCGACGCTGACCGGGGCGTCATCATCGAAAGTGCGTTCTAGGAGACATCGTGGAGTTGGAATTGTTTGGTTCAGTACTTGGACGCTGCTTGTCATCGCTGGACACGCTAACGGCGGCATACTTGCCCGAAGGCATTGACGATGCCACGGCGGCCGCTATCGTGCGCAAGGCAAATGAACTTCGGCCCGCCACGCCTCCTTATGCCATTTTGGTGTCTGCAGGGCCTGAGGACTTGACAGATGACCTGTGCATCAGGGTTTCTCCTCAAAATGCCATCAAGTACCGTCAAGGAGATCGATTAGCGGTAGTCAGTGGAAAGCACCCTGATCTGGCATCCTTCGTGCAAGCCTTCCGCGAGGTGCTGGGGCAGAACTTTCCTGAGGGGGCTACCCAGGAAGTTTCACCGGAATCCGTTGCCCAAGCTGCCATTGCCGAGATCGCGGCGACAACAGGGATCGGTGATGTTGGTTGGGATCGTGATGCCGCCAGCCATCGGCTCTCTGAATGCTTCTCCCTTTTGTCCTCAGTACATAGAGAACTCCGTCAGGGCACAGAAAGCTGGAACACGTACTGGTTCCGGCACGTTGGGGTCGGTCTCACGCGACTTGTTGAGAAGATCGCTGAAATGAAGGTCACAGCTCCGCACCTGTCCATTAATGATGTTTTCGACCGATATACCTACGCCGCCTTTAGAATGCCCCGACCGAATACCTCTGGGCCGTTGAAAACATCACCCGGAAAGATTGTTGAGGCGATGCAGGCTTTTTGGGCCGATGAGTCCACAATTGCCATGACGACAAAAGCATTAGGAAATATTGCCGGAGTTGACGCTGAGCATCACAGTCTTGAGAACATTGACTGGTCGGACTTCAATCGGCAGCTGGCCGCTGACGACAATCAGGCGGTCGCGCTAGCGAGCTATTCCCCGGACGGTCACGACCTCACAGAAGCGATAAGTACTTTATACGAAAGTGAATTTACCGCACCCTTCGGCCTTGATCTAGCAAACGCGAGCCTCGAGGTCATGGACAATGCTGGACGACCATTAACGACAACTGGTCCCAGCGACTCTGGGGCGGTCTCTGTTGCTCTGGCCGACTTCGACGCTGAGGCTAACGGCTTCCTTTCTGAGGAAATTCGACTTCGTATTCCCGTTCTTGGCGGTGCCTCACATACCGACGTCGAGAGCTCCCGAATCACATTCACTACGAAGAGTTCGAAAACACACTGGTCCGGTGCCCTCACTGTAGATCCATCCGGGGCGCTCTGGGCAGTGGGCCACGTCTACCGTGCAGGCTCGCAAGTGCCGTCGAGAACAATCCACTTCGACCTGAGTCTGCCGGCAGACGACACATTTGCGGGCAAGGTCAGCGCCTCGTTGAGCTTCGACGTGTTCCTCGCTGCCAGCAACGCCGTGGGGATCCTGCATATGGCGCTAAAGGCGAAAGGGGCTAGCGGCAAGCCAAAGTATGTCGGATCAGACCCTCACGGCGGGATTGTGGGAGTAACAATGGATGGGCGGGTCTCTCGATATCGTTACATAGCTTGGGGCGTCGGAGACTCACCCCGCCCGCTATACGAAGGGACAGAGATACCGAAACTCAACGGGCGCGAGGGCATTTTCGCAATAGACGCGGGCCCGGCCAGTCTGGCCAACATACTTGTAGGTGAGACCACCTACGAACTTCGTTCGGCAGAGGGCCGTGATGCACCGCAGTCACCGATCGTAGCTGCCGTACACAGAGACAGGGTAGCGAAGGACAAGCCGACCTATGCTTCGGTCCATTCCATCCGCGGCCTTTATGAGAGTTTGCTTGTCAAGGAACTACCCAGCGACAACTGGACGTTGTCAATGGGACACGTGGTGACTCCAACCGACAAGGCTTTCCCGCTCGAGGATTTGAGCCCAATGAACGGTCTGCTCATGAATGACTCGATGGCCGGCACATGGGCCAATATCACTGACTTCAAGGTGCCGGACGAGATACTTCGTTCAACCGAGGCCGAACAGTTCCGGGCAGCCTTTAGCGAGCTGGATGTTCTGGGTGCCATGACGACCCGAGACACGGACGGAGCCATCTACGTGGAGTGGCCCTCTAAAACTTCCTGGCGTGATCTTTGGGAGCACCGCGAGGACCGGTTGGCCCGATACCTCAGCACGTACTCAGACTTGGTTGAGAAAGCCAGATGGTTCGGCGATCCTGCTGGTGTTTTTTGGGCCACTTATCCATTCAGCATCAGCGCGTGGGCTACTGAACCTGCAGCCAAGTGTTCCGCTGTCCTCTTGAGTCCCCTCCACCCTGTGCGCTTGGCTTGGCTGGCTGGGGTCGAATCGGCGTTGTGGAGCTCCGAGTGGGCGGAACACCTCGCGGGCACTGTGGAAGGTTGGAATTTTCCGCTTATAGGCCCAAAGGAGATGTCGAGCGGCCGGATGCTTGCAGTCCCGGTGGAAACGGGAGACGAGCAGCTGTTTCTCGGTTGGTCTATGCTGGTTCGCGCTTCAATTGAAGGACCAGAACCACTAGAGGCCCCAGACCGGGTGGGAGACCGACCAGCCCCTGGAAGTGCCGCCAGTGGGTTGAATGCAACCGCTGTTGCGGCGGCCCTGCGTAGCTATCGCAAAATGAATCCGCATGTGTCTACGCTGACTGTCGACCTGTCGGCCGTGTCAGAAGCCACCCGTCTGCACGAGGTGGATGAAGTTGTTCTGAAAGAGATTGAAGCCTGGACTGGCCGAGTTGATGTACCGCTAATTGGGGGCGCCAGAATATGGGATTCTAACCGAAGATCAGGAGAACCGCCCCGGGAACAGATGGCCAGTCTAGTCCGCTCAGCTCAAGGAGTGCCTTTGACTTGGTCGCGATATACGCCGGACACCTCAAACATGAAGCGGTGCAATGTTCGGATCCTTCAGGATGCTGGCGTCCACGTAGAAGTGCAATCGGGTCAGGGGCGAAACTTGGGCGTACTTGGCGATGTTCCCTTGCGTCGCTTCGAAGCCGTGGCTGGAAAAGGCGAGTCCAAGGTGTCGTCTACGTCGCACCCCACATTCCGTCCTGAGGTTGGATGGGAACCATTTTCAAGAGCACTTCGCCTGATCGAAGGGACCGCAAGCAGCCCCCAAATCGTCTCCAAATTGTTCAAGGCTAATCTGGTAAATGAATCCGCAGATTGGACCGTTTCAGGAGAGGCACTCATGAACCCGAGTGCCATGGCGGAAATAGTTCAGCACTCGAGCGGTGGAAATCAGATGCTTTGGGAGTGGCGGCCTCCCTTCCTTGATGCGTCGGACGACGTGCCATTATTGGAGCGCCGGCCTTTCGTGTCTGTTGCCAGAGTTCCTGGAAGTTTTCGCGCGCAAATCCGAAAGTTGCTGTCTAAGGCTCAAAGTGCCACCGTTTCAGATGAGGCGCTTGATGATCTCTTGGGGCAACTGGGAGCGCGCGGGGTTGGACTCTCATCTCTACTGTCAATGGGCGGTACACATGCGTCCGGGGCATTAGGCTTTTATCTTGCCTTCGCGCTCATGAATCAAATTGATGAAGATTCTGACAACACATATGTCCTACCCATTGATGCCTGCGATAATTTCCTTCGAGCTCTTGCTCGCGGTAGAAACCATGGTGCTCAACTCCGCCGCGCAGACCTTCTTATCCTTCGACTAAGCGATTCTGAAATCACTCTCTCCCCAATAGAGATCAAATTCTATGGTCTGGGCGCCGAAGATCCGAGCGGCAACTTGCCTGGACCGACAGATTCGGCTATGAGTGAACCACTGGAGCAGGTACGCGCTACGTCGGAATTGCTGGCCAGCGTCTCGGATAATTCCCGTTATATTGCCTCGCACGGAACTTCTGAAGATAAGGCTTTATGGTTCAACGGCTTTGGAGCCCTAATTGAGGCTGCTATTCGTTTGAGACCGGGTGGAAGTGCTGAACCGGAAGTACTAGCTCGACGTCTGGATAGCCTGATCAATGGAAAGCACGAAATCCGTGCTGGTCAGCCGTTGGTGTGCTACTTCAAACATGAAGCTACCAGCGCGGATGGAAGCTTGTTTAATGCCATTCGGTCTCCGGGGGAATCTACTATGACTTCCCAGGGCGGCTTTGGACTTCTGAGTGCCAACGTGGGCCACGCCTTTAAGGAAGTTCAGGATCCCAATAGCGATTTCGTTAAGGAATGGGGCAAGCTAGTTCGATGGGCGCTTACCAATCCTGTCGATTACAAGCATGAAGCCAGTGCGGCAACAGACGTAGAAGATATACGTAAATATCAAGGGGAGTCGGTCCAACCGTTAGTGGCTCTCGCTGAGCACCCCTTCGAGCCGGGCGCCCACTCCCGGGCCGACGATGGAGTCCCGGCTGCTGTGACCGTCGACGGAATCAAGGCGCAAGAATTGACGTTGCCCATAGACGATGCTGGCCAAGAATCAACGCCAATAGCAGAAAGCGTTAACCTCACTAGCGAGGACTCGAATCTGGAGACGTCTGGCGCCGGTGATTTCATTAATGGGATACGTGGTGATGGTGTTCATTTCAGTGTGGGCAAGGTTCTAGGCACGCTCGGTGACTCGGAAGCAGAATATTGGCCGAGTAACGTTGAACTAAACCAAATGAACATTGGAGTTGTCGGAGATTTGGGGACCGGCAAGACCCAACTACTAAAGGCGCTCGTCTATCAGTTGAGGGAAGGTGGAAGGAAGAAGCAGGAGACCCCTGTGTCATTGCTAGTCTTCGACTACAAAAGAGATTTTCAGTCAGATGACTTTCTCAGTGCTGTAGGTGGAAAAATTCTGCGGCCATATCGAATTCCAATCAATATTTTTGCGCTTCGTGACGGATACACGCCACTTGCCGCATATCAACGTGCACAACAATTCGCTGATGTCCTTGACAAAATTTATGGGAACATTGGTCCAGTCCAGACGGATCGTCTGGTTACGGCAATTGTGAATCTTTACAAACGAAAGGGTGGCAATCCTCCCACGCTGGCTGAAGTTTTAAGTGAATACAGTGAAGATCAAAAGCCAGATGCGGTGACATCTATTTTGAAACCTTTTATCCTCGGAGAAATCTTTAGCGATGAAGTCAGTGAAATGATTTCATTCGAGGAAATGATTGATGACAATGTTATCGTTGTAGCACTGAATGAATTTGGAACCGATGATAATGGTAAGAATGCTCTAGTGGTATTGTTCCTGAATCTTTATTATGATTACATGCTGAATGCTACGAAGTGGCCATTTTCAGATGGAAATCCAAAGCTGAGGCGATTGAATTCATTCCTCCTTGTGGATGAGGCGGTGAACATCATGAAGTACAACTTTCCCGTCCTCATGAATCTCATGCTCCAAGGTCGCGAATTTGGATTTGGTGTCATTCTTGCTTCGCAATACTTGGAACACTTTAAGAAAGATGGGAGAAACTATGGGCAACCTCTTTTGACGTGGTTTATACACAAAGTGCCTTCAGTTACGTTGAAGGAATTGCAACAGCTTGGATTGCCAAATATTACCGCGGACGTAGCTGGGAAGATTTCGACGCAGAAAGTGCACCACGCGCTATACAGCTCGCTCAACTTTCCAGGGAGATTCATTGAGGAAGTACCGTTCTACCGGCTGTTGGACTAGTAGGGATCGGCCGGACATGACCAACAGTTGTGGAAGCTAGCCGGGCATTTTGGCTCGCTTCCATCCTGCTGGGTTGTTACCAACGGGGACCTTAGTGTCGGTGGCATAGCCGTATGTGGGAGAGAATGGGAGCCTTATGAAATACGTTGACCTGTTTTCCGGCTGCGGGGGGCTCTCCCTGGGCATCGAACGTGCTGGTGGCAAGCTGGTGTTGGCTGTGGAGAAATCCGACATGGCGGCTCGTACGTTTCGTCACAACCTGATCGGGGATTCCTCCGATTCGCGTCGATGGCGGGCGTATGTGGCGTCCGACGAGGCAGACCAGATCTCATCGAGGCTACTCGTCAAGGAACTTAGCGTTCTGCTTGAAAATGACGCTGCCATGCGAGACCTTCGCGATCAAGAACTCGATTTGGTCGTGGGTGGTCCTCCGTGTCAAGGGTTCTCTCTAGCCGGGAGGAGAAACCCAGCGGATGTGCGCAACAAGCTCCCGTGGCAGTATCTGGAGTTTGTCGGAGGCACTAATCCACGAGCCGTCGTCATCGAAAACGTTGTTGGCATGGATCGAAGCTTCGCTGCTGGCGAGGACTCCTCCTTTATCCAGCTCCAACAGGCGTTAGCTGAGACAGGGCAGGGGTACGTAGTTCAGGGCGTACACGTAAATGCTGTTCACTACGGTGCTCCCCAAAACAGGCCTCGATTGATGATTCTGGCGCTTCGGGCGGATCTCGCAACGGCCCGAGGGATCTCCTCCTCTGACGTAACTTGGCGTTCGACATTTTTGGATCGCGTAGCCGAGAATGAAGTCCCTAAACTGGCGCCGCTTCCGACTGTTCTCTCATCGGAGGTGTCTACCGTAGCGGATGCGGTGGCCGACCTCGCCTCAGTAGGCGAGGCTATAGCTGTAGATGCTTCTTACGGCCCCTACGTTCGGGAGCTTTCAGCTGCGTTTCGACGGCGACAGACCATGGGCGTTGTTCCAAACCATGTGTACCGTCGACATGCTGAGCGCACGGTCCAGAGGTTCCGCTTTTACCAGTACCTATCTCGTAGCGGCCTCGACCAACGTTTGCTGAGCCACGCCGCCCGTCTCCCTGACGCCGAATCTCGGATTCTGTTGAAGGATCGGCTTTCTCTCGCGCCGCTTCCGGCTATATCACCTGATGGAAGCGTACTTGCCGCATCACTTGACGCTTTGGTGGACCTGGCAGTTAGCCTATCGACGAAGAAGCACTCGCAGAAAGTCCTTCCATGGCGCCAGCCCGCAAGAACGGTAGTTACGCTTCCTGACGATTATGTTCATCCATTGGAGCCGCGAATATTTACCGTGAGAGAGATGGCACGATTCCAAGGCTTCCCTGACGACTTCGAGTTTCTTGGTAAGGAAACCACAGGTTCTGATCGTCGTCGCTTCGAAGTGCCACAGTATTCTCAGGTGGGAAATGCTGTTTCGCCATGGTTGGCGCTGGCCGTCGGCCGAAGGATGAATGCTATCTTGTCGAGGTAGAGAGTGAACCGCCAGCCTACGGGGTCCCGTCCTGAACCATCCTCGCTGGCGCGCGTCGGACAAGCTGCGCTCGATAGTGACAGCTAAAATAGCTTCATGGCGGACTTTATGACCGCGGCCCAGCGAAGTGTCCATATGGCCAAGATCCGGTCGAAGAACACGAAGCCGGAGCTTGCGCTACGGCGGGCGTTACACGCTGTTGGCTATCGATATCGCCTGCACGACAACTCGTTGCCTGGCCGCCCGGACCTCGTCTTCGTGGCGCGGCAGAAGGTGATCTTCGTCAATGGCTGCTTCTGGCATGGGCATGACTGCCCAGTTGGCACGCGCTTGCCTAAATCCAATACGGAGTTCTGGAGGGACAAGCGAAATCGCAATCAGGACCGAGACAGGCTCCAGCGCACGCAGCTACTTGCGATGGGTTGGACCTATCTCGACGTTTGGGAATGCGAACTGGTTGCTGACAGTTTTGCTTTGACTAAAGCGCGGGAGTTCCTTGGAACTCCTAGGCTAATGAGCTAACTGATAAATCGGTAGGGGGAAGCCTGTGGGGCTGGCATCCGCCAATCGCCTTCCTTAGGGTCGCACCGTGTTGTCGGCGTTCCATTACTGTTCGTGTTGGGTTTGGTCTAGAGGGTGCCGTTCACTACCTTCCGCACCTACGACGTCGCCGTGAAACTTGCCGGCGAGCATCTATAGGCTGTCTATGCTTAGACCCTGTTGGTCATATTGTTATAGCCGGTCGTAGGGCCGAATGCTGTAGGCTCTCCCATTTCGGGAAATCCGCGTACTCCTGACTGACCCGATCCTTCTGCCGGGCCCTGGCTTCATGGCCGGGTGGCCACTCCTGCTGGACTACCTACTGCCGCCGATTATCAAACTACCTGCTGATCGGCATCTATATGAACGCGGCCTGCCCGGCTGTGCTGTCGTGTGTGTGCGTGATCCTCGATCGTGGCTGTTGCCCATGCTGAACATCACGGGCATTCCTGCGATTGCGAAGGCCAACTTTGTGGTGGTGGGTCTCCAAGCACTCTTCATCGTATTGTTTGTGGCCTTGGGGCTTTCCTCTATCACCGGAACTGGCAACATTGATTTGTTGGCGCCCTTCACTGGGGCCGAAGGTGCCGAGGGACTTTCGCCCGTCTTCGCAGGCTCCGCCATCCTCTGCCTCTCCTACTTGGGGTTCGACGCCGTCTCAACTTTTACGGAGGAAACAAAGGACCCGAAGCGGTATCTGCCCCGCGCCATCATGATCACCACGATTCTTGCCGGCCTGATCTTCCTGGGACTCGCATACATTAGCCATCTGGTTCTCCCCGTCAGCACCTTCAACGACGTGGACTCGGCTGCCATCGAGGTCATTGGCGCAGCTGGCGGCGAGTTGTTGGTGGCCTTCTTCACGGCCGCCTACATAGCCGGCAGTCTCGGATCAGCGTTGACCTCCCAGGCTTCGGTCTCGCGGATCATTCATTCGATGGGCCGCAGCGGGGTGTTCCCTGCAGCGCTGGGGCGGCTGCACGCCCGCTTCAGCACCCCCGTGTTGCCCATTCTCCTGACCTCGGCCGTGTCTCTGCTGGCGTTCGTGTTGGACCTGCTGACGATTTCCTCGCTGATCAGCTTCGGTGCCCTGGTGGCGTTCTCAGTGGTCAACTTGGCCGTGATCAAGCACTACTACTTCGACCAAAAGGCCCGCGGCGCCCGTGGCGTGATCCACAACCTTGTGCTTCCGGGCATCGGGTTTGTGCTCACCATCTGGCTGTGGACCAGCCTGAGCGGTTTGTCGTTCACCTTCGGTCTGATTTGGGCAGGCGCGGGACTGGCCTACCTGGCAGTCCTGACGCGAGGGTTCCGGAAACCAGCGCCCCAACTGGACCTCAAGGAAGCCTAGGTAGCGTCCCGCAACCCAGCCACGTCTCCGGCGGCGGTGACAGCGCACCCGCTGTCGCCGTCGTCGTTCTTCTTTGCCCGTCACCTTTGCCGGGGAAGAATTGGTGTGGAAGCCTCGGCATGATCCTGGAGCTGCCAAGGACGGAGTCGACTCCACGCCCAAGCGTCACCGTGAGCCAGCCGCGTCGCCTCGTCCAATAAGACACTACTTGGGGGCCAGCTTTCGGGACTGCGGCCACCCCTGGGACACGAGGCGTTAGGCTTCTTGGACGACATCGTAGGGGGACGATTCTGCAAATGACTACTGCACGTAAGATCCGCGTTTTGAATATTGCAGCAACAGTCCTGCTGCTGACCATTTTGACTCTGCAGTTCACAAAAGTAATCGACGCGTTCTGGAGTATGGCGCTCCTCGCGCTTATCGGGGCCCCGACGACGGTTGCTTGGGTGATTCTTGAGAGACGGCAGGGCGCTGAAAAGATGCGTGACCGGGCCTAGTCTGCTCAAGGCGCGTTGATCAGTCAGTGGCAACGCGTCCTGCTACGTACTCCGCGTCCAGCCCAACACCGCCAACGATCGCTGAGTAGTGACGGGTTAGCCACGGCAGCCCCACGACGTACAAGCCCGGAATGACAGTGACACCGCGCGTGTGTTTGGGGTAGCCCCATTCGTCGACTAGCGGTAGGTCGACGAAACCGAAGTCGAGCTTGAATCCGGTTGCCCAAATGACGGACGTGATGTTCGCACCGGCGAGGTTCAGCTCTGTTTGTTCTTGGGGGAGCCAGTCATCTGGCGGCGGAGGCTGCTGCTCCGGTGCGTCGATCGCTACCGCCGCGATGTACGCATCAATTGCCCTTCCCGAGCGTTGCGCGAAGATCGACTCTACTGTTCCAAGACGCTCAGGGACGTCGTCGCTGAAGGTGATGTTGCCGTCGTCGATTGATTCAACGTGGCCGTGCAGGTGCATACCGCGACGGCCGAGTTCGCGGAGGTGGATGCTGTGGCCGCCGTCGATGCCGGAGAGCAGGGGATTGGGGGCGAAGCGAAGGGCGGGGGAGGGGAGCGCCTCGGTGGTGAGGGCATTGACCCCGTAGCCGGGGCCGTGTTTGCCGGTTTCGAGCATCCAGTAGATGAGGTCTTGGCCGCGGTATCGGCGGGGCGCTTCGGGAACGAAGGAGACGGAGAGATGGACCTCGCGGCCGGCTGCGTGCAGCTCCTCGGCAATCTGCCCGCCCGATTGGCCGGTGCCGACGATGAGCACTGCCCCCGCTGGGAGCTGCGACGGACTGCGGTAGTCGTGGGTGTGGAGTTGTGTCACGCCGGCGGGAAGCTTGGCGGCCAGGGCGGGGACCTTGGGGACTTGGTAGGCACCCGTTGCGAGGACCACCTTCCGGGCCCGCAGGTTTCCGAGCGACGTTTCAAGGTTGAAGCCACCGTTCCGTGCTGAGGTCAACCGGGTCACGTCGACACCCGTATGTACTGGAGCGGAGATCAGTTCGGCGTACCGCCTGAAGAGGTTCACCACAGCGTCCCGGGAGATAAACGCGTCCCGGTCGTCGCCGTCGTAAGGCATTCCAGGGAGATCCAGGGCAAGGTTTGGGGTGTTCATGTAGAAGCTGTCCCAGCGGTCCTGGAATGCGCCGCCAAGTGAATGGCGCCGATCCAGGATCTGATGCTCGACGCCGAGTTGCGTGAGCCAGTAGCTCGTCGTGAGGCCGGCCTGGCCTGCGCCGATGATGACCGTATCCGGGGTCGGTCCCATGGGTGCACTTTACGCCTGGCAGTGCTTCCAGAACAGGCAGCAGCGGAGTGGGATCCGGGACCTATTCAGAGGCGCTTTGTGCTCTTAAAACGGACATCGATCAACATCCGATGGATAAATGTTCCCCAGCACTAGCCATCTGCTCAAATCTCTGTAGACTAGTTGGTGTTGTTGTGTTTGGCATTTGGTAGTTCAGGCAGTCCCCACGATCCTTCCGGATCGTGACTTTCTGAAGTAACTGTGGAGAACACCCCACACCCGGAGACCCGAAAGTCGGGACAATCTCCACCTTCAGTAAGGACTGAAAAAATGGCTACAGGTACCGTAAAATGGTTCAACTCCGAAAAGGGCTTCGGCTTCATCTCTCCTGAAGATGGCAGCCAGGACGTTTTCGCTCACTACTCTGCGATCAACTCCTCGGGTTACCGCTCCCTCGAAGAGAACCAGAAGGTTTCCTTCGACGTCGAGCAGGGCCCCAAGGGTCCCCAGGCAGTAAACATCCAGGCTGTCTAGTCTTCGGATAAACTTAGAAGCAGGGCCGGTCACTGACCGGTCCTGCTTTTTTGTCTGCCCTCGTTGGGAACATATCTTCTAATGCGTTTGAAAACTTTAGAACATATATCCACATAGCGAATTACACCCATGTAATTCGCCCCCAGCTCTCCGTAGCGTGGAACGTAATCCACCCGCCGAGCTGAGGGAGCCCCCATGGAACCGTCAACCTCTGAATGCCTCCGCCACCTAGACGAGTCCTGCGAGCACCTAATTTGGCCCAAATCACCACCTAGAGTGCCCCAAAACAGTCTGTGCAAGGCCGTTTTGCCACCTAGCCCTGTTTTCAAGATCTAGCCTGCGAAGTGAGCCGCATGTCGGGCATCCACAAAAACAGAAGGCTAGGTCGCGTGTTCGATTCAGAGGTTCAACGAATCCTGGACTTCGTTGCACGCGGCATCGGAGTGAGGGTTGTCGGGGCGCCGGGTAGCGGTAAAACGACGGTCTTACGCAGCGTCATGAGTAACTTGGAGAAGGCCGGAGTTTCCGTGCACTTCATCAGTGGCCTCCGCACGCACAGAACCATCCCCTACGCGGCCATCAAAGGACTCGGCCTGGACGTGAGGCCGGGACGCAGCGGTGTGTTTGATATCGCTGACGTGTTCTCCAGCCAGCTGTCCAAGGCCGGCAAACACTTGCTGGTTGTTGACGATCTTCACTTGGTGGACAGCGAATCCCTGGCTGTTCTTGAGGCCGTAAGGCGGAGGTCGGATTGCCCTATGGTGGCTACGGCCCCCGACACATGGTCTTTCTCCAGAGGTCAGTTGGCCGTCCTGAACAACGGCCGGGAGGCGCATCTGCAACTGGATCCGCTCCACTATGAGCAGGTCCACTTCCTCATCGCACAGGTTCTCGGGGCCCCAGCCGACGCAGACACAACTGCCCGCATCCTCACCAAATCCGCCGGCAACCCGCGCCTCATAGTACGGATCGCCGAGACCGCCTCACTGAGCAACCTTCTGATCATGAAGGACAAGCAATGGACCATGACGGCCGAAACCCTATGGAACGAACATCTACGCGGCACACTCGAGGCACTCCTGGCTGAATTGAGTGCTGACGAGTTCACAGCACTGCACATCATGGCGATTCTTGGTACGGCACGGGTGGACATACTTCGAAAGGTCATTCACGCGGACGCCTTGGAGGGCCTGGAACGTAGAGGCTTCCTATCCGTACTGGCAGATCAACACAATGGTTCAATAGCTGCTATCAGCCCGCCGGTCATCGCCGACTACTTCCGTGGGAGCAAGAATCTACGGGACCGCAAGCTGCTGCGCAGCAAGATCGCAGGCGTCCTTGAGGCGGCTCCACACGAGATCCTGGAAGAGCGCGCGACCTCGGACGGGCTCTCGCGAGTGCTGTCATCGCTCCGACTCGAGAAAGGGGGCGACGACGCTATTACCTCCCGGCAAATCCATGAGCACAATGCGGACAGGGAACGCATCCGTTTTGAACGCTGGCAGGCCAACAAGTCAACGGCAAACGCCGCGGCATTCCTTCGCATCTACTGGGGCGCACCCTTGGACGTGGAACGTGCCAGCCGCGTCTGCGCCGAAACAACAAACTTCGACGCCGATCCCAGGGACGTCCTGTTTGTCACCATCACTGAGGCCATGCTTGCCATCCACGCCGGACGCGGCCCGAGCGCTGCCGTCGGAATTCTCCAAAAGTTCGCAGGGGACAACCCGAATTTGAGTGCGGAAGTGGAGGATGCCATATTGTTCCTCAGCGCCTCCCACAGCAGGGTTCCACTGGATACCGTTAGGGAGTTTGTGGCTTATGAAGGCCCTAATACGGGAATGGGGAGATTGGTCCACGGGTTGCTGGAGCTTTACCGTTTCAAGCCTGCAGCAGCCCTGGAAGCTGTTGATGGCGTGGGTGACGACGATACCTTCTCACATCTCCGCCCTTTCATCCGCAGTTTCGCATTGTTCGCGGCCGGCCGGGTGGAGGAATCCTTGGTTCTTGCCCTGGACTGGCGAACCGAAGCAAGAAAGAACCTGGACCAATTCGGCGTGATCACCAGCAGCTACGTGGCCGCCCAGGGACTGCTCTACCGCGGTCACTTCGAAGAGGCGGAGTACCTCATGAGCAGCGTCTTTGCGATGGGTCGCCCGGGCTTCGTGGTCGACTCGCTCTACGACGCAATGCTCAGGCTCGCGGGGCTCAGACACGCAACAACGGCCATGCTGCCTGCCCTCTCCATAGCCGCCCAGGCGCGAACAGAAGTGGCGGATGTGGGGCCGCTTCCCGGCATCGGCAAGGGAGCTTACGAGCTCGTAGCCCACAACAGCACGCAACCCTCAGCATTCGATCGAAAAGCCACCAAACTCATCAGGCGGCAATTGAAGAGCGGCTACGTCCTCGAAGCCATGATGACGGCGCTGCTTTGCACGTGCCTTTGCCCGGGTCGGCCGGTTCTGGACCTCCTGCAGAAGATCCTGCGCGAGAGTGGCTTGACGGTCCATGACCAGCTCCTTGCCATCGCATCCGCGGTGGTGGAAGGGGACCATAAGCTGCTTGGCCTTCTGCTCAAACACTACGAACCTGACGTCGACACATATCAGGTTGGAATGCTGCTCAGGGGAGCTCTCAAACGTCACGTAATCGACGGCGATGCCACCGCAGCTGATGCCATGGCACAGGCTTCCTCAGTCTTCGCCGTCCGATTCCCGTCAGCAAACGAGCAGCTCTCCTACAACTCCTTCAGAACCACGCCACTCACTGAACGGGAGATTGAGGTGGCGATCCTGGCCGGACACCACACCAACGTGGAAATCGCGGAACAACTGGGGATCAGCGCCAGGACAGTGGAGAACCACATCTCCAATGCATTGCGTAAGTCCGGAGCCACGTCCCGAACTAGCCTCTTCATGCTCGTGGGGAATTCACTTTCGCCACGCTGAGCCGAGATAGGGTGGATTCACCTCAAATCGCGGGCGTCAGTCACTCCTGTCTACGCCCAGCTCCCCAGTGCGAAGGGTTTCAGTGAGCAACTCTCCGGCTTTGGCCCGCCGACTAGGCACGTTCGACGCATCGCTGATCGGGCTAGGGTCCATGATCGGTGCCGGTGTGTTTGCTGCCTTCACGCCGGCTGCGGCAGCCGCGGGATCAGGGCTGCTCATCGGGCTGCTGGTGGCCGCCTTCGTCGCCTTCTGCAACGCCACATCATCGGCCCAACTCGCTGCCGCCTATCCGACCTCCGGCGGCACCTACATATATGGTCGAGAACGGCTCGGCCCGTGGTCCGGGTTCCTGGCAGGCTGGGGATTCGTCATCGGCAAGACCGCGAGTGCAGCGGCCATGGCGATGACCTTCGCCGCCTACGCCGCACCGCAAGGATGGGAGCGCCCGGTGGCGATGGCCGCCGTCGTGGTTCTGACGGCCGTGAACTATCACGGGGTGACCCGAACTGCCGGGCTGACCCGCGTGCTGGTGATAGCTGTGCTTGCCGCCCTGGCCATTGCCCTCGCTGCGGTGTGGGGCGGCTCCGGCCCTGACTTTGGCAGCCTCGTGGGCGACGGGCTGTTGGCCCACGGCTGGTACGGCATTCTGCAATCGGCAGGGCTACTGTTCTTCGCGTTCGCCGGCTACGCAAGGATCGCGACAATGGGCGAGGAAGTTCGCGAGCCCAGGCGCACCATTCCGCGCGCGATCAGCATTGCCCTGGGTATCACCATCCTCATTTACGCCGTCATTGCCGTTACTTTGCTGGCGGCACTCGGCCCCGATGGAGTGGCTGCCACGCCCACGCCGTTAGCCGATGCTGTAAGTGCGGGTACCTTGGCTTGGGCTGCGCCGGTGGTCCGCGTCGGTGCTGCCGTGGCTTCCCTAGGTGCGCTGTTGGCACTCATCGCAGGGCTCGGAAGGACGAGCCTGGCCATGGCCCGGGAACATGACCTGCCCCACTGGCTCTCGGCGGTACACCCTCGCTACAAGGTCCCGCATCGTGCCGAGATTGCCGTCGCCGCGGTGATCTGCGTGATCATCGCTGTGGCTGATCTTCGCGGAGCAATCGGATTCTCGTCATTCGGTGTCCTGCTGTACTACTTGGTGGCCAACGTCGCCGCCTATACCCAGCCGGCTCAGGACCGCCGATACCCGAAGTTCCTGCAGGTGGCGGGCGCGGTTGCCTGCTTGGTTCTTGTTGCCACCCTTCCGCCAGTGTCCGCCGGGTTGGGTGTGCTGATGTTCGCAGCGGGCATCGTGTACCGGTTGGTGCGTTTGCGCCTCAGCCGTCCAACCCGCTGACGTTCCGGCTAGGCACGGCCCCACCAGGGGGTGGAAGGTGGAGCCGCGCCGCAGTGCCTCCAACGCCAGGGCGGGTGGGACTCCCGCCGGACACCGGGATATCCGCCCCGGAGGCACAAGAAGAGACTATGGGGCGTTTTCAGGGTCTAGGTGTTCGAAACCGGCGACTAGGTGGCGAAAACAAGCGAATTAGGGGTGGCGAGGAACAAAATTAGGTACTTATCTGGAGCGCCTAGGTGGTGGCGAGCCGTCGAGCGCAGCCCGAACCAAGGACTCGAGGGCGTGAAGCTCGCGACACAGCTCAGGGTGCGGTGTCTATCAGCTTGGTCTGTCTGAGGCTTTGGGGTTCGACGAAATGGGGTTCGGATGGGCTGGGATTGTCCGACGCCGGCATCAAGTTCCTACTCGACGTGCAGAGCCGCTGGGACGGCCGCAGCGTTTGACGCTGCGGCCGCTCCAACTCAGGGTTACCTCTCGCAGCCGATCCCATCATTGTCGTTGCCATCAAGCTGGTAGATGTCCGTGCCAATCACCGTAACGGGGCCTTTCACGTAAGCCGGACCGTTACCGCTGCCACCCGCGCAGTCTACGTCTGAGGCAATCGGTACGCAGGCTCCAGCGTAGTTGGGGTCGCAACCACTCTGGGCAGGAGGAGCAGCCGGAACTACTTTCGCTTGGGCTTGGGCTGGGGCTTGTGCTGCAGCGGCATCCGCGGCCGCCTTGGCTGCGGCTGCGTCATCTGCTGCAGCCTTTTCGGCAGCCGCTTGAGCTGCCGCTGCTTGATCAGCGGCCACTTTGTCCGCTGCCGCCTTCTCGGCCACTAGTTTGTCGGCCGCGGCCTTTTCAGCGGCCGCCTTCGCCGAAGCTTCCGCAGCCCGCTGATCCGAGAGTTTCTTGGCGCTCGCAGAGTCTAGCCACGTCAGCTTGCCAGCTTGGTCGACCGTGCATATGTACGTCTGACCGGATGAAGTCTGAGCGGCCTTCTCAGTTGTACAGACGGTCCCAGCGACTTTGCTGGGCGTCGGAGACGGAGTTGCGGAAGGCGATGCCTTTGAACTGGTTACAGAGCTGGCGCTTGTTGGTGCCCCCGGTGCGCACGCCGTGGCTGTCATCAGCAGCGACGTGACGGCCACGAGCCCCAATGTTTTTCGGCCAGGCGTCCACGAAGACTTGCTTCCAAAATGCCGGTTTTTGGACGTGCGAATAGAACCCTTTTTCAATGTATTGCCCCCTTGTAGATGCGCCGATGCGATGGCGCGTCCAGTGACCATAACACTCTGCGGAACTTCAGGGGGAGGAGAAGCCTTCTATGACTTAGTGCGCCGCGTGCTTCGTCCTGCCTGCGCCTTTCGCCTCGCCACTCCCCGAATCAACAACCGAAGCACCCGTCCCCAGCCCGCGGACCGTCCACCCCGCACTCCGCCAAGCCTCAGCGTCCAGTACGTTCCGAGCGTCCAGCACCATCCGTCGTCGTACGAGTGCTCCCGCATCTACAGGCGAGAGCGAGACGTATTCGTCCCATTCGGTGAGCAGCAGCACCAGTTCGGCGCCTTCGAGGGCGCGTTTGGTGGAAGCCTCAAAGCGGATTTGTGGGTAGCGGATCCAGGCGTTGTTGATGGCTTTGGGGTCGGTGACGGTCACGTGTGCGCCGGCTGCTGCGAGTTGTTGGGCGACGTCTAAGGCAGGGGAGTCACGGATGTCGTCGGTGTCGGGTTTGAACGCCGCGCCAAGGATGGTCACCGTGCGCCCGGACAGGAAACCGCGGCACATCTCGCGGGCCACCTCCACGGCACGGGAACGCTGGTCCAGGTTCACCGAATCAACCAGGGCCATCCACTCATCCACCGACGGCACCGACAGTTCGCGTGCCTGCGCCCGGAAAGACCTGATGTCCTTCGGCAGGCAGCCACCGCCGAAACCGAGCCCGGCGTGCAGGTAGCGGTTGCCGATGCGCGGATCCAGACCCATCGCCTCGCTCAGTTCACTCACGTCAGCGCCCGACGCGTCGCACAGCTGAGCCATCGCGTTGATGAAGCTGACCTTCGTGGCGAGGAACGCGTTAGACGCCGACTTGATGAGCTCCGCCGTCGCGAAATTGCAGACCAGACGCGGGATGCCGGCGCTGATGAGGGGCTCATACACCGCATCCAGCACAGCGGTAACGGGAGCGCCCGCGGCGGCACCCTTACCGCCGGGGACGCCGTACACCAAGCGGTCGGGCACCAGAGAATCCTTCACGGCCGTACCCTGACGCAGAAACTCCGGGTTCCAGCCAAGCAGCACGTCCGAGCGTCGGGCCAGGATGGCACGAAGCGTCTCCACCGTGCCTACCGGCACCGTCGATTTACCCACGACGGCGGCACCCTTGGCCAGGTGCGGCAGGAGGCTCTTCGTGGCGCCCATCAGGTAGGAGAGGTCGGCCGTGTCAGAGGTTTTGGACTGCGGGGTGCCAACGCACAGGAAATGGACCTGCGCATCCGCGGCAGCAGCGAAGTCCGTGGTGAACACGAGCCGGCCGGTGGTCCGACCGTCCTTGAGCAGCTCGTCCAGGCCAGGTTCGTGGAAGGGTGCCAGCGCCTTGTTGAGCTGCTCAACTTTGGCGGAATCGACGTCGATACCCACCACGGTGTGGCCCATCGAAGCGAGCGTCGCGGCATGGACTGCGCCGAGGTAGCCGCAACCGATCACGGAGATCTTCATGAGGAGGGTCCTTTGCTTGAGGTGAACTCGCTGGGCCCGGATGTTCCGACGGGCACGCCGGCGATGACTTCGTTGTAATGGCGCACCAAGTCTGCGCTGAGCACGGGCCACGTTCGGCCCTGTACCGACGCTGTTGCTGCCGAGGCGAACGCGCGGCGCTTGGCGTCGTCGCCGATCAAGTCCTGCACGTAACCGCGCAACTGGGTAAGGTTTCCGGGTTCGTAAAGCCAACCCGTGCGCGAATTCTCCACGAGATCCAAGGGGCCGCCACGGCCAGTCGCCACCACGGGAACGCCGGATGCCATGGCTTCCTGAATGGTTTGGCAGAACGTTTCGAACTCGCCGGGATGGACGAAGAGGTCGAAACCCGCGACAGCCTGGGCCAGTGCCTCGCCGCCAAGGAAACCGGCAAAGTGGGCATTGGGTAGAGCCGCTTGGAGTGCTTCCCGCTGCGGGCCATCGCCCACGATGACCAGCTTCGTGTTCGGCAGATCGGCCAACACCGCGAGATCCTCAACCTGCTTCTCAACGGCGAGCCGGCCAACGTAGCCGATGATGCGGTGACCATCGGGCGCCACGGAGCTGCGCCACGCTGTCGAACGCTTAGCGGGATTGAAACGCGCGGTATCCACACCGCGACGCCACATGTCCACGCGCAAGATGCCGCGTCCGCGCAACTGGTTCAGCGCGAACGTTGACGGCACAAGGGTTCGGGTGGCCAGGAGGTGGATGTTGTCCACGCGGTTCCAAGCCCAGTTCTCCAGGAACGGCACGCCGTACCGGGCGGCGTAGCTGGGGACC
Source organism: Paenarthrobacter sp. NPDC091711 (assembly GCF_044756605.1). NCBI lineage: Bacteria > Bacillati > Actinomycetota > Actinomycetes > Micrococcales > Micrococcaceae > Paenarthrobacter > Paenarthrobacter sp. NPDC091711. Next base: position 20,024 of record NZ_JBIVTF010000024.1, on the reverse strand, counting down.
TCTGTTTGGTAGATCGCGGCTGTGGGGATGCCCAGCTGATGGGCGGCCTGCACGGCGCGCCAGCCGAGGACGAACGGGGAAGCGAGGTGCACGACGTCGGGGGAGAAATCGGCAAGGATTCGCTTGACCCGATTCACACCACCCAACGCAACCCGCACATTCGTGTAACCGGCCAGCGGCACAGAAGGCAGCCGGTGCACATACGCACCCTTCTCGACGCTCGAAACATCAGTGTCCGACGTCGACGGCGCGATCACCATCACCTCATCCCCGCGCTCCTGCAGATGCTCCAGCACCCGCAGTATGGAGTGGGTTACCCCATTCATCAATGGCAGGAATGATTCGGCGACGATTGCGATCCTCACGCCTACAACGGTGGTCGCGGCGGTTGGCGGGGCGGGTTCGAACGGGTGGCTTGTGGGGGAAGAGTTGGTTAACAGGTGGGGGCCTGTTTTGTCTGAGGGAAGTTTGCGGCCGCAACGGCACTTTCGCTTCTGCTCGGATCGCCTGCAGAGGCGGATATCACCACGCATAACCGGAGGGTTGGGGCGGCCCCGCGGGCCGCCATGACCGCGATCCTCTGAGGACGGAGCTCTTTCCTGGGATGGCTCCAGTTTGTCTTGATGCGAGCGTAGACTCTGGCTCATCGACGCACTGGGGCGTCATGACTTCTGGGGGGTCTTGCCATGTTTGCTGCTGGGGATGGTTCGCGCGCGTTCGGATCACGACGACGGCGCCGGGCAGCGGTGCGGTCGGCCGCCGTCGGCATGGCGTTGGCGCTGTTGTTGGGCACCTTGGCTCCCACCGCGTTGCCTGCCGTTGCTGATGTGGTGACGCACGTTGTTCCTGTAGGCGACAAACCCGGTGCCATTGCCGTGAACCCCGTGACAAACAAGGCGTACGTTGCCTCGGCCGAAGGCGTCTCAGTCATCCATGGAGTGACCGGTGCCGGTACTTTGTATTCGGGTGATGTACCTGTGGATGTTGCCGTGAACTCTGTGACGAACAAGATCTATGTCAGCGAGATTGGCGGGTCCGTTGCTGTTGTTGACGGAGCCACCAAGGCCGTCACCTCTGTTCCCGTAGGCACGGGGCCGGGCGTCGTGGCTGTGAATGAAACGAACAACAAGATCTATGTGGGGGTCGAAACCGGCGTCACGATCATCGACGGAGCCACGAACACCACGACTTCCGTGGCGCTGCTCAGGGGCGCCCAGGACATTGTTGTGAATCCCGTGACCGGCAAGGCTTACGTTCTTTCCGGTGGAACAATTCGGGTCCTTGACACCAGCGGCACGGTAGTCGATGAAGTCATCATCGGTGCTGGCTTCGTTCGCGCTGTTGTTGTAAACGAGGTGACGAACAAGATCTACTACACGACATTAGGCAGGTACGGAGCCTACATCTACGCGTGGGATGGTGCGACTGACAAGATTACGGGAACTCTCGAATCCTCCAGGAAAGTGGAGAAACTGTCCGTGAACACGGCGTCCAACAAAGTCTACGTCGCTGCTGACGACGAATACGAGGACGGCTTTGTCAGGATCATCGACGGAGCGTCTTTCACGGAAATCACCACCATCGGCACCGCCACGCCTGTCAATGAGATCGCAGTGAATCCGGTGAGCAACAAGTCCTACGCTCCCACTAGCGGTGGTGGCACTCTTGTCATCGACGGGCGGAGTGACAGCAGCTACGCCGTTTACACGGGTAGCAAACCAGTCGCCGCCGCTGTGAGCACCTCCACTAACACGGCGTACGTGGTCAGCTCCGGCACCGCGTCTGTGCGGATAATCGACGGGTCAGTAGAGCAGCCCGCCAAGAACGACTTCAACGGTGATGGCTACACCGACCTGTTGGCTCGTGAGACTTCGGGCGTGCTGTGGCTCTATCCGGGAGATGGATCGGGTGGTTGGCTCACCCGTGCTCAGGTGGGTCAGGGCTGGAATGTCATGACAGCCCTTGTTGCCCCTGGTGATTTCAACGGCGACGGGAACGCCGATGTCCTGGCCCGTGATGGAGACGGTCTGTTGTGGCTGTACCCGGGCAACGGTTCCAGCGGTTGGCTGCCCCGCGTCCAGGTGGGCACAGGCTGGGCTGGGATGAACGCGATCGAGTCGGTAGGAGATTTCGACGGCGATACCTTCGTGGATGTCGCAGCCCAGACGGTCTCGGGAGTGTTGTGGATATATCGCGGTAACGGTTCCGGCGGCTGGTTGCCTGCTATTCAGGTGGGAACTGGTTGGAACACTATGTCCGAGATGACGGGCGTCGGCGACTTCAACAGCGACGGTACCCCGGACATTGCTGCCCGGGACTCCGCCGGAGTGCTGTGGCTCTACCCAGGCGACGGCTCAGGTGGCTGGCTGCCACAGCGAGTCATCGGCCAGGGCTGGAATGTCATGAACTCCCTGATTGGACCGGGCGACTTCGACGGCGACGGGCGCGCAGATATCCTCGCCCGGAACGCTGCTGGCGAGCTTTGGTTGTACGCCGGCAGCGGGGGAACGGCGTGGCCTACGCCCTCCCGCGTTGGCACGGGGTGGGGCGGGATGACGGCGATTCTTTAAGCCGTGGCTGATCGTGCACATGGGGTGCTTAGCGGATACGTGCACGCTTCAGGCACCGGACGGATTAGCCCCACCCCGCGCCCGCTTCAGATCCTTCCGCAGTCCCCGGTTGTCCTCCCGTAGCCCGCGGTTGTCGTCAGCCAGCCCTTTGTTGTCCTCCGTCAATCCCCGGTTCTCCGCCTCGAGTTCAAGCACCAGCTTCACTCCAGCCAGATTCAGCCCCTCATCCAGCAACGCTCCAATCCTGCGTAGGGTCGCGAGGTCGTTTTCGCTGTATCGGCGAGTGCCGCCGTCGGTCCTGTCCGGGGTGAGCAACCCCTTGCGCTCGTACTGGCGGATGTTTTGCTGGCCTGTCCCTACGAGTTCGGCCGCGACGGAGATCGCGTAGACGCCGCGCGCGCCCAGGCCCGCGCCAGAGGTGCCGTCCCCACCAGAAGCCACCAGACCGCCGTCGTACTCTTCAGCGGCAGTCCCGCCGTCCGAACGCGCCATGCAAACCTCTCCAAAAATCCTCCGGAAAACTACTTGCATCCACTTTGCCACCAGTGCTATAAAAAATCTATACCAGCCACCATAGATCAGGCAGGCTGGACGAACAACAGAATCAGCATCAAGACCAAAGGAGTGAGAACCAATGCTGATGCGCACTGACCCGTTCCGCGAATTCGACAGGCTCGCACAACAGGTTTTTGGCACAACAGCACGCCCGGCCGGAATGCCGATGGATGCGTGGCAGGAGGACGGACAATTCGTTGTTGCCTTCGATCTGCCAGGGGTGGATCCGCAGACCGTTGACCTCGACGTCGAACGCAACGTCCTCACGGTCAAGGCCGAACGCAAGTCGCCCGCGGGGGAGACCACCGAAATGATCGCCGCCGAGCGCCCCCAAGGCGTCTTCAGCCGCCAGCTCATCCTCGGTGACACCCTCGATACCGACGGCGTCGAGGCAAGCTACGACGCAGGGGTGCTCACACTCCGCATCCCCGTCGCCGAGAAGGCAAAGCCGCGGCGCATCGAGATCCAGTCCCAAGGGCAGAGGCAGGAAATCAACGCCTAATCCCGTTCGCCCTGCCGGAATGCTCACCCGGGGTGGCCAACCGACAGGGCGACAGCCGGGAACAACGGAGGCGGCCGCATCGGAATAGTTGGGCGCAGGCTTCGCGCCACGTCACCGCGCTTCTTAGCGCACATGAAAGCGACCCCCGCCCGTCGTCTCCCGAGTGATGGCCCCCGGTTCACGCCGGGGGCCATCTCCAAATCCGCAGCAAGAATCGGAACCACCAGTGAGCACGCAACCCGACCACTACGCAACCCTCCACGTGTCGCCGGACGCGACAGCCCGTGAGATCACCCGCGCCTACCGCACGCTGCTGCGGACCCACCACCCGGACACGCGTCAAAGGCTCGACGACGGCGACACCACCTCCGCGGCCGACCTCCAGGAACTGCACTCCATCATGCAGGCGTACGTCGTTTTGTCGGACCCAGGAAAGCGGGCGGCATACGATCGTGCGCGGACTGCCGCTGGTACGGGGGGAAGCCCCGGCGGATCGCGCGGTACGCCCGTGAAAGTGCGCTTCCACCGGTCCGAGTCGGCGCCTCAGCAGAAGCGACAATCACCGCTGCTGTTTGGGCCATCCCGCTGGGAGCCTTCACCCCTGAGAAACCGAAGGAGTAATCCATGAGCGCTTGGCGTCCCTACGACGGCCACATCATTCCGGCCTTCTACGAGCGGTTCGAGAAACGCTGGGGGAGAGGAACTGCCCCCTTCCTGGACCCCGAAGTCCACGAACAACCCTTGCCCCGCGCCCAGTGGATCAACCCGGATACGGGTGCCGCCGTAGCCGTGGTCCCCATCTGGACGGACGACCCCGAACACCGCTCCTTCGGCGTCTTCTACCTCCCACCGGCCGGAGACATCTGGATGCTCCGCCCAGGGCCAACGACGTTTCTGGAACCCAACGCCGGAGCCAGCCGCGAGCAAGTGACACTCCGCAACGACGCCTTCAAGAAGGCCGTCAATCACGCCAAGGAGTTCATCTACGGGCCGCAGCTTTGAGGGCTTCCTCATCGAGGGGTGAGCTCTCGGGTCTTTGTGGGCGCCAAAGTGCCGAGAAGTCGCCCCTCGGCGGAAAGAGGTGAGGCGGCCGGCGTCGTGCGTTTTTCGCGAGGGGTGAGCTCTCGGCTCTTTGTGGGCGCCGAAGTGCCGAGAAGTCGCCCCTCAGCGGAAAGGGGTGAGCCAAAAAGAAGGCTGGTGCAGCCTGTGGGACGAATCCCGAGGCGGCTGCACCAGCTGCTAGTACGACTTTCTGCTATGAGTTGTGACACCTATTCATTGGCCGCTCCTAGTTCCCGGCTTCGATTGTTTCCGGGCCTTTCAAAGTCTGTGCGGGGCGGGGAGGAGCTGAGGTTGGTCGTTGAGGGCTCCGTCCCCGGGAGAACACCTCCCATTTTACGGCGGCCCTTGGGAAAAAGCGCTGGAATTCGCGGTATTTCAGGGGAGCCTGCCGGGGGAGCGCGGCGTACCGTGGCACGATAGATCACGATGAAACTGCGCGCTGATCAGACCGGAAACCGTGGCCTCCCGATGCCCCTTTGGCTACAGGGTGGTTTGGAAGCGGCTCAGGCAGCGTTCATTTCCGCCATTGTTGTGATCCTTCCCTTGGTGGGGGTGTGGGCCACCGACGGGTTCCAGGACCGGAACGTGGACTCTTTGGCCCGATTGGCGGGCCAGGCTTGGCTGCTGATCCACGGTGTTCCGCTGGAACTGGCGCACGTGAACCTCGGAACTGCGGCCCAACCCGGTTCGGGGCTGCTGTCCCTCATCCCCCTTGGCCTGACGTTGATCCCGTTCCTGCTCGCCTGGCGGGCAGGCCGTCGACTGGCCCGGGCGTCCTATACGGATCAGTTGTGGCAGGCGTTCCTTGGCGCGTTCGTGGTGTACGCGTCCTTCGGCACGGCCACCGGTTTCGTGTGCCGTACCCCGGAAGTTGTCATCAATCTGTGGTTCGCCATGACCATTCCGCTGATCTCCTTTGGCCTTGGCATGATCGTGGGCGCCCGGCGAGAGGCAGGCTCGTGGAGCAGGCTGATCGGCGTGGACGCCGTCGCCTGGCTCGCGAAGACCAGCCAGCATTCCCGATGGGCGGGCTCGTACGTGGGCTCGGCGTTGAAGGCGGGATTCGTAGCCGCCATGGCCGCTGTTTGCCTGGCCGCGCTGCTCCTGGCTGTGACTATTGTGTGGCATTGGACGGACATTATTGCCGTCTACGAGGGTTTGAAAGCTGGGGCCCTTGGCGGTGCCGTGCTCACCATCGCGCAGCTCGGCTACCTGCCCAACCTCGTCATTTTCGCTTTGTCGTGGTCCACCGGCGCCGGCTTCTCGCTCGGCGTCGGTTCAACAGCGGGTCCGCTGGGCACCGCCGTCGGACCGCTGCCGGCCGTCCCCGTTCTTGGTGCCCTTCCCGCCGGACAGTTCGACGCCGGGGCCATGGCCCTCGCGCTGCCAGTGGTCGCCGGGATACTGGCGGGTTGGTGGTTCCTGCGTGAAGGCGAGAATCACTTTGACGAGTGGCTCTCCATCAAGATCAAAGCCCGCTGGTTCACCGCCACCGTTTCCACCCTGTTCCTGGGCGCATTCATTGGCGCCGTCGCGGGGCTTCTGGGTGGGGCGTTGGCTTGGATCGCCCGCGGTTCAGCAGGCGTCGGGCGACTCACGGAAATCGGTCCCCACCCGTTGTGGATGGCGGCCTGGCTGGCCGCCGAAGTGGGCATCGGCGTCGTGATTGGCTACGCAGTGGGGCCGTGGCTGGAACGCAGCCAGAAGCAGCGCGAGGCGAACCTCGACGAAGCAGCGTACGACGACGAACACGCCTGAGCGGGTTCGCTCAGTAGCGCTGGGGTTCTACGAAAAAGCTACCGCAACGGCCCCGGCATCGAGTTCTCGAGCTGCGTGAGGCACTGCGTCTTTGCGGATTCCGTGAGGGCACCGCGTGAGCAGTCCTGGTAAGTGCTGACCTGGTTGAAGAAGAGCGCCGATGTCAGGATCAGCAGACACATCACGGCAGTGACAACCAGGCCGGAAATGGTCCCGAACAGCATCAGTTTCGGGTGTTTGTGCTTCAGCGTCCGAACCAGTACGACGATGCCCAACACCAACGCTGCAAGCGTCAGGATGGCGCTCAACCACACGTAATTCACGTTCAGTGAGAACACGAAGAACGCACCCAAAGCCGCCAAGAGGAATGCGCGGAAGAGATTCTGACTCACGCCGAGGGTGGACTTTTCGGCCTCGGAGCGGGGTTGTTGGTTCGGCTTGGAACCGACGTCGGGATTCATGTTTTCCAGCCTACGCGAGCCGCCCATAAGCTAGTGCAATGCGCATTGTTGTCCTCGTCTCCGGTACCGGTTCAAATCTTCAGGCAGTCATCGACGCCGTGAAGTCGGGTGAACTGGATGTCGAGATCGCCGCTGTGGGCGCCGACCGGCCCGATACCTACGGTGTGGAACGCTCCGACGAAGCCGGCTTTGAGACCTTCGTGGTCAACTTCAACTCATTCGAAACACGCGCCGAGTGGGATACCGCCCTGCGCGACAAAGTCCTGTCCTACCGGCCGGACGTGGTGGTTTCCTCGGGTTTCATGAGGATCGTCAGCGAGGACTTCATCAACGCTTTCGGCGGCAAATACGTCAACACGCACCCAGCCCTGCTGCCGTCCTTCCCGGGCGCCCACGGAGTGCGCGACGCAATCGCCTACGGCGTGAAGGTCACTGGGTGCACCGTTCACTGGGCCGACGCCGGGGTGGACACAGGCCCCATCATTGCCCAGGAAGCCGTGACTGTACTTCCCGAGGACTCCGAAGAAACCCTGCACGAGCGCATCAAGGTAGTGGAGCGCCGTCTGCTGGTCCAGACCCTGGCAGACCTCGCCGCCGCCAAGTAGCGCACCGCCCCCAAGTAGCGCACCGCACCCAACTGGGGGCGCGGGGAGCGGGCTACTCGAGGACGCGCTGCTTCGTTTCCGGTGCGAAGAACGCCATCCAAAGCACGGACAGCAGCACCAGGCCGCCAGCCATCGCGAACGACTGCGCCAGCCCGAACTCAGGCCAGAAGAACGAGGCAAACACCAAGGGGCCAAAGCCTGCGCCGATGCGCGAGAAGGTCGAAGCCCAGCCGAAACCGGAGCCGCGAAGTTCCGTCGGGTACAGCTCGGACACGTAGGCGTACAGCACCGGAATGGCCACCTGGACCACGAACCCGAACACCAGCAACCAGAACACGGCAGCCGAAGGCACATCCACCACGAATGCCACGATCACCAGGGTCAGAGCAGATAGAGGACCGGTGACGGCGAGGATCCACTTGCGGCCCACACGCTCCACCAGCAGCGCTGCGACCACCACGCCCAAGAGTCCGACGGCGGCCATGCTCGCCGTCGTGACGAACGCCTTGTACTCCTCGAAACCAGCGCCGATGAGAATGCGGGGCATCCACGTCAGCGACAAGTAATAGACCAGAAGCACAGAGAAGAACAACGCCCACGCCGCTGTGGTGATCTTCCAGTTGAACTGCCAAATTCCCCGCAACTGGGCCCAAGCACTGCCGGGGGAGAGGCGGGGTGCGGCCTGGGGTTCGGGCAAGCTGTAAGCCCGTGGGGAAGCGCCAGTTGCCTCGACCAGCCCATCAATCACTGCCGCCGCCTCAGCGCGTCGGCCCGCCCGAATGAGGAACAGGGGCGACTCCGGAACCGAACGCCGTACCCAGAAAACCAACAACGCGGGCAGCACCATGATCAGCATAGTGAGCCGCCAGTCGCCAAAGGCCGCAACCAGCCCGGCGGAAATGAAACCGCACAGCGCTGCACCAACGGGCCACCAACCATCCATGGCCGTGAGCACTTTGCCGCGTTGCTTGCGGGGCGTGAACTCACCCACCAGCGCGTAATCCACGGGGATGCAGCCGCCCAGCCCGAAGCCGGCCATGAAACGGAAGATGCAGAACCACACGATGTCCGGGGCAAACGCGCCGAAGACCGTGAAGATACTGAAAATGAGGAGGGTGGCCGTGAAGGCTTTCTTGCGGCCGATGGTGTCCGCAATGGTGCCCCACGCGAACGCACCCACAGCCATGCCGATCAGGTTGGCCGTCCCGATCCACGCAGCGTCAGCCGGCTGCAGGGACCAGTGCTTGGACAGCAACGGAATCAAGATGCCATTGAGCGTGACATCCCAGGCGTCGAACATGAACCCGAGCCCGCCGATCAGGAAAATCCGTCCTTGGACCTTCCACCGCCATGGCAGTTCCTGCACAACTTGTTCGCCGCTGGGCACGGCTGTGTATGTATTCATTTGCCCTCCTGCATGCAACTTTATGCGCTGGGCACGGCGCAGCCGTCCGGGTTACTTCTGGTTCTCAATGGCCCTGCGCAGGAAACCGCCGGCTTCCTCGAGGGCGCCCTTGGCCTGACCAGCATCGATACCCGTCAGGAGCACCAAAATGGCAGCCTTCACCGAACCGCCAACAGAGTCCAGGGCGGTCGCTGCTTCCTGGGCAGAAACCCCGGTTGCATGCTGAACCGTGCGTTGCGAGCGGGCAAGCAGCTTCTCGTTCGTGGCCCGCAGATCCACCATGAGGTTCCCGTAGGTCTTGCCGAGCTTCACCATCACCAAGGTGCTGATCATGTTGAGGACAAGTTTCTGCGCCGTTCCCGAGTTCAGCCGGGTGGAGCCCGCGATGAACTCCGGACCCACCACAACCTCGATCGCGGCGTCGGCCACATGACTGACGGCCGAACCCTTGTTGCAGGCCAGCGACGCCGTGAACGCACCCCGTTTCCGGGCCTCCTCCAGCGCGCCGATCACGTACGGCGTCCGGCCCGAGGCCGTAATACCGACGACGGCGTCCGCTTCGGTCACGTTGATGTCGTGCAGGTCGCGCGCGCCGGCAGTCGCGTTGTCTTCGGCATATTCCACCGGTTTCTGGATCGCCTGCACACCGCCCGCGATGAGCCCGACGACGAGTCCCGGCGGGGTTCCGAACGTCGGCGGGCACTCGCTCGCGTCGAGCACACCGAGTCGCCCGGCTGTCCCGGCTCCCACGTACAGAAGGCGGCCGCCGCGCTGGAGTCGCTCCGCAACGGCGTCGACGGTGTGAACAATGGCGGGGCGTGCAGCCTCAACCGCGGCGTGTACTCCTGAACTGTGTGCGAGCATCGCGGAAACGAGTTCTTCAGTACCAAGGATGTCCAGGTTTTCCAGGCCCTCGGCCGTGGCCTCGGTCTGCAATCCGGCGAGTTCCGTGCGCAGGCCCGCTAGGTTGTCGGCGTTAGTCGGGCCAGTTTGTTCCGTCACGGTGGATGTACCTTTCCTGGATGAGCCCGCGGCGCGTCGCAGCGAGGGCAGCCCCGTCCAAGCCATCGCCCAGCGCGGCCACCACCTCAATCCCAGCCGAAGCGAGTGACTTCCGCAAGAGCGCCGCGAAGAAGTCCGATCCCACCACTCCGCCCAGGAGCGCCACCCTGGATGTGCCGGGTTCGGTGCCGCTCGCTCGCTCAACGGTACTGGTCAGGATGCGGCACGCCTCGCCCACAATGTCATGCGCGACGGCGTCACCCGCCTCCGCTGCGTGCAGCACCAGCGGCGCGAAACGGGCCATCGCCCGGTAGGGGTTCTCCATGGCCGCGAGCCAGCCCGGCAGCATCTCGGGCGACTCAACCAGAGCGCCAGCTGCAGCGGACAACGACGTGGACGGGCCGCCGTCGTGCGCTTCAAGAACTGCCTGTAGACCCTGCTGGCCGATCCATCGGCCGCTGCCGCGATCGCCAAGATAGGGACCCCAACCGTCGGCCCGGTGCAGGATTCCGGCTTCATCGAAGCGGAAGGCCACTGCGCCTGTGCCCACGATGAGCGTTGTGCCGGGGGCTCCTTGCAGTGCGCCGAGCTGGGCAGCCGTGGCGTCGGAGAGGACGGCCGCGGGGACACTGAACCGTTGGGACAACATGGTGGCGAGTTCCTGCGACTTTTCCGCGGAGGCCTCAACGCCGGCAACCGCGGCGCCGATACCCGTCAACGTGCTGACGGGGAGACCGGGCGGCAGTTGGCTGACCGTTTCGAGCAGGAGCTCGAACGCGAGGGTGGGTCCGTTGTCCACGTGTACCCCGGGAAAGCCGTGCTGGTCGGCGGCGCCCAGCAACTCATGGCCGCTGCGCAACTCCACCCGGCAACGGCTCTTCCCAACATCGGCAACAAGAACAACCTCGGTGGATTCCATGGCTCAACCCTATGTTGTGGGGCCTGTTGAGCGTGTTTGGTGGGTGGTTTGGGGCGCAGAGCGGGCCTCGCAAGTTTTGGGTGATGCGTTGTGGGGCCTGTTGAGCGTGTTTGGGGGATGGTTTGGGGCGCAGAGCGGGCCTCGCAAGTCTTGTGGAGGAGCAGTCAGGAGTGTCCCTGAGGGCGATTTCTGTGGATAACCGAAGGTGAGCCATCGTTTCCCGAGAGCATGGATCCATGCGGAATCTCACCCCTTTGCCGACGGACGTTGACCCCCAGGGCTTTCTCGTCGCCGATGCCTATGCTGCCGGCGTGCCACGGTGGCGGCTCCAGTCGAATGAACTTGTAACGCCGAGTCGTGGCATTCGTATTGCCAAGGCAAACGGACGAGACCTCGAACTGCTCGGTCGGCTGCATACGGCAGTCACTCCACGCTGCGCAATCAGTCATGTCACGGCGGCGCTGTTGTGGTCTATGCCCCTCCCCATCTATCTCGAGGAGGAAGGCAAAAGTGGGCTAATCCATGTGACCCGTCGGCCAGAGATCGGCAGGGTCAAGCGTCGCGGAGTCATGGGACATCGGGCTCCACTGCTTGCTCGGGACGTCCGTATGTTGAACGGAGTTCAGTTGACGTCGCCGGAATGGACATGGGTGGATCTGGCCAGGCACATGGGAAGGTCATCGCTCGTGGCAGCTGGCGACTTTCTGTTGGCGCGCGAGAATCCCCTTTCCTCGTTTGAGGCGATCCAGGAAGTCATCAATAGACGCCCCAAGGTAAAGGGAATCAGAATGGCCCGGGAGATCCTGCCGTTGCTGAGGTCGGGGGTTGATTCTCCGCAGGAGTCGAGGCTACGCCTGAAAATCGTCGACGCCGGCCTGCCGGAGCCAGCGATTACCGCGCCGATCTTCGACGATCGTGGGAGATACATATCGACGCCCGATCTCCAGTACAAGGAGTACAAAATTGCCATGGAATATGAGGGTGATCATCACCGCTCCGACCCAGTGCAATGGGGCAAGGACATCGAACGCGACGATCGGCTTCGCGCGTTGGGGTGGATCGTCCTGAAATTCTCCGATGTCCAGATGAAGGGCGGGTGGGCCAACGCGGAACGGAAGGTGCGCGATGCGTTGAGGTCGCGCGGGTGGCGCGGGCCGTCGTCGTAGTCTTTGGTCTCGCCCACTTTGTGGGGCCGGGTGTGCGCCTTTCGCGCCCGGAGTTGGGCGCAGTGTGGGCCTTGCAACGTTGGGGGTGTTTTGTGGGGCCGGGTGTGCGCGTTTCGCGCCCGGAGTGGGGCGCAGAGTGGGCCTCGCATCGCAGGGGGTGTTTTTGTGGGGCCTGGTGTGCGCGTTTCGTGCCCGGAGTGGGGCGCAGTGTGGGCCTTGCAACGTTGGGTGTTTTTGTGGGGCCTGGTGTGCGCCTTTCGCGCCCGGAGGGGGACGCAGAGTGGGCCTGACAACGTTGGGTGTTTTGTGGGGCCTGGTGTGCGAGTTTCGGGCCGGGAGTGGGGCGCAGAGTGGGCCTGACAACGCTGGGGCCTCGCAACGCAGGGGCAACGCAGGGGCAGGGGCAGAAACGACGCAAAACCGGGGCGGCAACGAAACACGATAAACTCTCCGTATCCCCACCACCCGCGAAACCACCCGCGACATCTACGCGAACTAAGACGGAGACTTTTGTGAGCTTGACGCAGCTTGACCGTGTTCCCATCCGCCGTGCACTGATCTCGGTTTACGACAAGACGGGACTGGAGGAGCTCGCGAGGGGCCTGCACGCAGCCGGTGTCGCCCTTGTTTCCACCGGCTCCACCGCCAAGAAGATCGCCGCCGCAGGCATCCCGGTCAAGGAAGTCGAAGAAGTCACCGGCTCCCCGGAAATGCTGGACGGCCGCGTCAAGACCCTGCACCCGCGCGTGCACGGCGGCATCCTGGCTGACCGTCGCGTCCCGGCCCACATGGACACCTTGGCCGGCATGGAGATCGAAACCTTCGACCTCGTTGTGGTGAACCTGTACCCGTTCGTGGAGACCGTGAAGTCCGGCGCAGCGCAGGACGATGTGGTGGAGCAGATCGACATCGGAGGCCCCGCCATGGTGCGTTCGGCCGCGAAGAACCACGCCGCCGTCGCCATTGTCACGGACCCGAACTTCTACGGCGCAGTTGTCGACGCCGCCGCACACGGCGGTTTCGACCTGAACACCCGTCGTCGCCTGGCCGCCAAGGCCTTCGCGCACACGGCCAGCTACGACAACGCTGTGGCTTCCTGGACTGCCAGCCAGTTCCTGGACGAAGACGGCGACGGCATCATCGACTGGCCCGCCTACGCCGGCCTGTCCCTGGAACGCTCCGAGGTCCTCCGCTACGGCGAAAACCCGCACCAGCAGGCCGCGCTCTACGTGGACAAGGCTGCTCCGGCCGGCATCGCGCAGGCCGACCAGCTGCACGGCAAGGCCATGAGCTACAACAACTTCGTGGACGCCGATGCCGCCCTCCGCGCAGCGTTCGACTTCGCCGAGCCCGCCGTCGCGATCATCAAGCACGCCAACCCGTGCGGTGTCGCCGTCGGTTCCGCTGACGCTGCAGACCCGATCGCTGACGCTCACGCCAAGGCCCACGCCTGCGACCCCGTCTCCGCGTTCGGCGGCGTGATTGCTGCCAACCGCACCGTCACCGCAGGAATGGCCCGCACGGTTGCCGACATCTTCACCGAGGTTGTCATCGCCCCGGACTTCGAGCCTGAAGCCGTGGAGATCCTCTCCAAGAAGAAGAACATCCGCCTCCTCGCACTGCCCGAGGGCTACGGCCGCTACCCTTCCGAGATGCGCCAGGTTTCCGGTGGCGTCCTGGTCCAGATGAGCGACAAGGTGGACGCCGACGGCGACAACCCCGCCAACTGGACCCTCGCAGCCGGCGAAGCCGCCGACGAAGCAACCCTCGCTGACCTCGCTTTCGCCTGGACTGCTTGCCGCGCGGCAAAGTCCAACGCCATCCTGATCGCCAACCACGGTGCAGCCGTGGGCATCGGCATGGGCCAGGTCAACCGCCTGGACTCCTGCCGCCTGGCCGTGGAGCGCGCCAACACGCTGGGCGTGACGGTGGAGTCCGACGTCGAAGGTGCTGGCGGCGCGTCCAACACCAGCGGTGGGGACGCACCTGAGCGGGCACGCGGCGCCGTTGCATCCTCGGACGCGTTCTTCCCGTTCGCTGATGGCCTGCAGATCCTGATCGACGCCGGTGTCCGCGCCGTGGTCCAGCCGGGCGGTTCGGTCCGCGACGAGGAAGTCATAGCCGCAGCCAACGCTGCAGGCATCACCATGTACTTCACCGGCGCACGCCACTTCTTCCACTAGTCCCCACCGCCGCCCTCACCTCGCTGCGCTTCGGCCAGGGAACCCGGGCGGCGTGGGCCCAGCGCCACAAGACACAGAGCACCACAACGCGACGGCGGCCGCCCCCGGGAAGGGGACGGCCGCCGTCGTGCTTTATACGCACGTATTCAACAGGGACGTGCCTACAAAAGAGGGTCCGTTACGAAGCCGCCGCGGTGTTGTAGGTGGACTGGATGACGGTGCCCCAGTACGGGCCGTACATGGTGGTGGAGTTGCTGCCGTATCCGTAGCTGTTCACGGAGTTCTGGTAGCCGGTGGAGCTGGTGCCGATGAACCACGGTCCGCCCGAGGACCCACCGGTCATGTTGCAGGGGATTCCCTGGCTGTTGAACTGCGGGTTGTAGGGATCGTTCGTGGCGGTGCCGGAGCAGCTCTTGAGCGATTCGCCGTTGAAGGGCGAGCCTGCCGGGTAGCCAAAGGCCTTGTAGCTCAGGCCGCGGGCGGCGTTGAACTGGACGCCTGAGGAACCAACCACGTCGGCGAGCTTCTGGCCGTTGAGGGTGTTCATGACGGCGAAGGCGGTGTCGTACTGCATGTTGCCGTTGGAGGCCCACTGGGTGGGGGCGTACAGCGCCTTTGCCGTCCACTTCCCGTAGGGTGCTGCACCGTTGAGGTAGGCGGGAACGAAGACGAAGTTGGTGGCGTAAGCGCCGGGGCCTTCGTTGAGGCAGTGTCCGGCGGTGGACACGGTGCTCTTGTTGGCTGCGGTGACGGAGTTGCCTGAGCAGACGTAGTTGGAGCCGCCCAGGGTGAAGAAGATCTTGCCTATGTGCTTGACCGGCGTTTCGCTCTGGTTCACTTTCCGGTCGATGGTCTTGGAATCGGGTGCTGCTTGCTGGCCTGCGATGCTGCTGATGGCGCCCGGGGCTTCAGTGACCGGGGCTTTGCCGATGTTGAGGAGCTTGCCGCGTTCGAGTGCTTTCGCGGCCAGGATTTCGCCGGACGCGGCATTCTTCATGCGCTCCGGGGTCCAATAATCTGCAGCGCCGGCGTCCGACACTACGTGGCTGCTGACCGCAGCGCCGCTGGAGTCTGTGGTGTTGACCGGTGCCGCGTTGGCGCTGGTGGTTCCAACCAGCGCCAGGATTGCGGCAGCGGACAGACTCAGCAGGCTTGTGGCCAGGGTCTTGGTTTTTGTCACGTTGTTCCTACCTATCGAGGGAGTGAGGCGGCCAGTGATGGCGACCGCCGACTGACGGAATTGAAGGTATCGAACGTGTGACAACTTTGTAAAGAGATGTTTCATACTTTGTGATAATTTGCTGTCACTTGCTTGTTAAGTGGCAGGGTCCTTTTGGCGTGCGCGGTGCACGCCTAATCTCCGGTGGCTGGTGGTTCTCCAATGGTGAGTGTCAGTGGTCTTTGACCGTGACCCTGTCCGAGAGTGGTTTTGGCACAACGCCAGGCCATGAACCGTCCCGTTTGAACATTGAAAGGTTGCGCGCGCCATCGGGATCGTCGGCGCTAAGCGGGATGATGATGCTGTTGTGCTGCTTGGGGGCAGAGGGCTGTCCGCCCATCCAGGCCGATCCCACGCCTGCGGCGGCGAGGTCGAAGAACGGCTCCCCGTCAGCGGTTCGGGCACTGATCTGGATCTGCGTGTTGGGCATGTAACCCTCGCCCACAGACCAAATGTTCCGGACGATGTAATCCACCAGCAAGTCGCCGTAGAGGACGGTGTAGCCGGGGTCGATGGCTAGCTGTATGGAGTATCCGGTGTTGCCTTTCACGTTTGGTGGACCCCCTCCGTCGAATCCGGTGACCGAGATCCCGGGAACGGCGTCGATAGCTTCGCGGGCTTCGGCAATCGTCTGTCCGGTGTCGGCGTCGTGCGGGATGGTCTGCCGGGGCGTTGGTGCCGGCGCGGTGCAGGCGGTCAGCGCGAGGAGCATTCCGGCCGCCAAGGCAGCCAGGAAAGGGGCCAATGAGGCAGCCGGGGAGGCGGCTCGAAGGGTGCGGGTCATGATTTCACTATGTTCGGTTTCGTCGTGAATGCGATGCTGACGCGCCCGGGAACCGCACATTGCTCACGCAACCAGCGCACGACGGCGGCGGGCAGCGGCGGCGGTCAGGTCGCCGTCGGGCGTTAATTGCCGGAGAGCGGTAACGAACACGTGATCCCGGACACGAAGGGCCGTCAAAACGGTCTACTCGGGTAAGTTAGAGATGTTGAAATCTGCAGACTTTCAGGGAGAACCCCACCAATGGCCAAGATTATCTATACCCACACAGACGAAGCGCCGATGCTGGCAACTTACTCATTCCTGCCGATTGTTGAAGCGTATGCCTCGACCGCAGGAGTAGAGGTTGAGACCCGCGATATTTCGCTGGCCGGCCGCATCATCGCCGTCTTCGGTGATTTCCTGACAGAAGAACAGCGCACGGGCAACGCGCTTGCTGAACTTGGTGAACTGGCAAAGCAGCCGGAAGCCAACATCATCAAGCTGCCCAACATCAGCGCTTCCGTGCCGCAGCTCAAGGCTGCCATCGCCGAACTCCAGGCCCAGGGCTACGCCCTCCCGGACTACCCGGACAACCCCTCCTCGGACACCGAGACGGACATCCGCTCGCGCTACGACAAGATCAAGGGTTCCGCCGTTAACCCGGTGCTCCGTGAAGGCAACTCGGACCGCCGCGCACCGCTGTCGGTGAAGAACTACGCCCGCCAGAACCCGCACTCCATGGGTGCCTGGTCCGCTGATTCGAAGACCAACGTTGCCACCATGGGCGAGAACGACTTCCGCTCCAACGAGAAGTCCGTTGTCCTCAAGGCTGACGATTCCCTGACCATCCAGTTGGTCCGCGAAGACGGCACCACCAAGGTCCTCAAGAAGGACTTCCCCGTCCTGGCCGGCGAAGTTGTGGACGCCACCGTGCTCCGCGCTGACGCCCTGGACGAGTTCCTCAAGGCACAGGTTGCCCGTGCCACGGAAGAGGGAGTCCTCTTCTCCGCACACCTGAAGGCCACCATGATGAAGGTCTCGGACCCCATCATCTTCGGCCACGTGGTCAAGGCTTACTTCTCCGAGCTGTTCGAAACCTATGGCAAGCAGCTCGCAGCCGCAGGCATCAGCCCGAACAACGGCCTCGCAGCCATCCTCAGCGGCCTGGAAGACCTGCCCGAGGACGTCCGCGAAGGCGTCAAGGCAGCAATCACCAAGGGCCTCGAAGACGGTCCGGCACTGGCCATGGTGGACTCGGACAAGGGCATCACCAGCCTGCACGTTCCGTCGGACATCATTGTTGACGCCTCCATGCCCGCCATGATCCGTTCCTCCGGCCACATGTGGGGCCCGGACGGCAAGGAAGCAGACACCCTGGCTGTAATCCCGGACAGCTCCTACGCCGGCATCTACCAGGTTGTCCTGGACGACTGCCGCGCCAACGGTGCGTTCGACCCCACCACCATGGGCACCGTTCCCAACGTGGGCCTCATGGCACAGGCAGCCGAAGAATACGGCAGCCACGACAAAACCTTCGAGATCCAGGCAGCCGGCACCGTCCAGCTCGTGGACAGCAAGGGCAACGTCCTCACCGAGCACCAGGTCTTCCCCGGTGACATCTGGCGCGCATGCCAGACCAAGGACATCCCGGTCCGCGACTGGGTCAAGCTGGCCGTCACCCGTGCCCGCGCATCCCAGACCCCGGCCGTGTTCTGGCTGGACGAGACCCGCGCTCACGACGCCAACCTGATCGCCAAGGTCAACGAGTACCTCAAGGAACACGACACCGAGGGCCTGGAAATCAAGATCCTTTCCCCGGTTGAGGCCACGGCCTTCACCTTGGAGCGCATCCGCAAGGGTGAGGACACCATCTCCGTCACCGGTAACGTCCTCCGCGACTACCTCACGGACCTGTTCCCGATCCTCGAGCTTGGCACCAGCGCCAAGATGCTCTCCATCGTTCCGCTGATCAACGGTGGCGGCCTGTTCGAGACCGGCGCCGGTGGTTCCGCTCCCAAGCACGTCCAGCAGCTGGTCAAGGAAAACCACCTCCGCTGGGACAGCCTGGGCGAGTTCCTTGCCCTGGCCGTCAGCTTCGAGCACCTTGCCACCACCACGGGCAACGCCCGCGCACAGGTCCTGGCTGACACGCTGGACCGCGCCACGGGTACGTTCCTGCTGGAAAACAAGTCCCCTCGCCGCAGCGTTGGCGAGCTGGACAACCGCGGAAGCCACTTCTACCTGGCCACGTACTGGGCCCAGGAACTGGCCAAGCAGACCGAAGACGCCGAGTTGGCCAAGGACTTCGCAGCAATCGCTGAAGCCCTGACCTCCAACGAGGAGACAATCGTCGGTGAGCTGGCCGCAGTCCAGGGTCCCGCCGTCGACCTGGGCGGTTACTACCGTCCGGACGCTGCCAAGGCCGCTGAGATCATGCGCCCGTCGGCCACCTTCAACAAGGTTCTCGCGGACCTGAAGAAGTAGTCACGGCATAGCAAACTGGCCCGCAGGCATTGCCTGCGGGCCAGTTGCTTTAAGTACTGATTTAGCGCTCTGCGTGGAACCGCTCCGGTGCCATGCCGCCGTCGACGATGTCCTTCAGCACCCGGCCGATAGCGGGCGTGAACTTGAAACCGTGACCCGAGAAGCCGGCGCCCACCACCAGCGGACCGAAATGGTCCAGCACAAAGTCCTCGTTGGGCGTGGTGGTGTACGTGCAGCTGATGGGAACCGCGGTGGAGGGGTCGACGCCGGGAAGCCACTCTTCTGCGTACCTCACCAAGGCTTCCATCTGGTGGGGGATGGGCTCGAACGTGCGCTCGTCCGGATCCATGACCGGGCCGACCCCATGCCAACCGGCTTTCACGCCTTCGCCAGGGGTGAGCATGCCGTACACGGGGCTGTACCAGTACTCGTAGGCTTCGTTGTTCGGATCAGGGTCCGGGCTGTGGTTGAAGCTGGGCCACACCAGCGTGTTGTCCCTGGGCGTGAAGTGAGCCGGTTGTTCCTGGGTGACCACCAAGGCCGGGAGCTTGACGTGCTTGCTGACGAGCTTGTTGGTCCACGCACCTGCCGTGACGACCACGCGGTTGGCGGTGTATTCGGTTTCCTCCGTCACCACCACCACCGATTCGGCGCCATCGATGCGGATGTCCAGGACCGGCGTCGAGTACTTGAACACGGCACCACTGGCTTCGGCGGATTTCCGCAGCGCCACCAGGGCGTCTGCCGAGCGGATCCGGCCGGAGCCGGGAACGAAGAGGACGTCGGTGGCGAAATTCATGCCCAGCCACCGGTTGGCGGCTTCGTCGGGGGAGATGAAGTAGCTTTCGATGCCCCGTGCCTCGTGCGCTTCCCGGACCTCTCGAAGGCGGGGGACGTTTCCGTGGTTCACGAGGCCCACCATGTCCAAGAGCGGTGCGCCGTGCTCCGCCGCGAGTTCGTCCCACAGGGTCTTGGACTCGGCGAGGAGGTCCAGGTAGTCGGCCTCGGCGTAGGCGGTGTTGAAGTTGCGGGTGGCGCCGTGCGAAGCGCCGATGTGGTGGCCGGCCTCGAATTGCTCCAACAGAACCACTGAGCGACCCGCCCGGGCCAGTTGCCAGGCGGCCGCCGATCCCATGGCTCCTCCGCCAACAACTACAACGTCAACCTGCATGCCTGCTCCATCCACAATGCCCTCTTGAAACGCGACCCCGAAACAGGGCCACTCCCATTCTGCCCCCACTCACCCAACTGAGTAGCAGATCAGGCCGTTCTGAACGCGCTGAATCATGCGGTGATCGCAACACCTGAATATTGAAGGGTGTCGATTGCCATGGTGAAGTTCACGAATCGTTTGGTCGCTGAGGTTGTTC
>NZ_JBIVTF010000023.1:0-49920 GCF_044756605.1 Paenarthrobacter sp. NPDC091711 | reverse complement strand
CCGGCGGACGAGGGCGCCGAGGTCCTGGTGGGACGCGTCGGTTTGTTTGCTCAGGTTCCCGAGTGTTTCGGCGCCCATGTCAAAGATGGCCATTGATTCCCCCAAAGGTAGATGGTTGTGCTGGAGCACCTTAACAGCATTGCGAACACAACATGTTAAGTCCAGTCGATGCACTAACAAGAAACAAGTGCCTTGTGACGGCTTAGTCACAAACCGGGAAGGTCACCGACGAAGCCCCATGGGGTTCACCCTGCCCCACCAGAGGGGACACCTAGGCCCGGAAGGGCCCGTATAGGTGCCGTTTCGGGCCTGTCTAGGTGCTGAAAACACCAAAAATGAGTGCTCCCGGCGACCGACTAGGTGCCCGGTGCCAAACAACAAGGACCTGACCCTCGTGCAAGTGAGAGTGCCGCAGCCCTTGCACGAGAAGTCCTGGAGCAAACATTGTCATAGGCAGATGCTAGGGTCTGGACCGTATTGAAACCGGCCCATGGAATAGGGTTGATGGCACTATGACGCCGTACAGGAGCCTGATGGGGGAGGCCGCACATGGCTGAAGATTATGATTCCCGGCTGCTTGAGTCCGCCCGGGTAAGGAAGCATAGGCTCGACGATTCTTTGTTGTTTGGGCAGAACCCGCAGGAACGCAACTACAAGACGGCGACCACCCGGCTCATGCAGTCGCTACTGATCGCAGCGCTCATCGCTGCCATCTGTGTTGGTTTCAGTTTTGTCCAGCATTTGCTCAGTGAACAGGCGGCCAAACAGGCAGTGACGTCAGCATCAGCAACTCTCATCGAAGGAACCCCATGAGCATGGCCTTGAGCCGGGTCACCATTATCGCGGCGCACCGGCATCTTGATGTAAGGCTCCCTTCCGATGAGCCCATCGCATCGCTCATGCCGCAAATTTTGAGCCTGATGAACGAGCCCACCAGCACCCGGACAGTCACCGGAGCCAGCACCGCAATCCTTATGTCGTCCGTGCTGACCACCAGCGTGGGCATCACCCTGGAAAGTTCACTGACTTTGCGGCAAGCGGGCATCTCCGATGGCTCCATGCTCTACCTGCGCGACGAACGCGATGTCCCCGCAGCGCCTGATGTTTATGACGTCCCCTCCTTCGCGGCCGAATCAACAGAGCGGCTCCCGGCTTTATGGGCCCGGCAGCTGCGGACTGTTGGCCTTGCGACTGTTGCCGGTTTGTTGATGGCTGCTGCCGGTTCGTCGTTCGTTGTGCTTCTGCGGGGAACCGGGAACAGGGATGCCGCCATGATCGGCATCGCGATTGCTGCAGCGTTGATGTTGCTCGGCGCCACAGCCGGACGCGTACGCTCCGTCCCTGGCGGACTCGCGTTGGTTGCCGCCGGGCTGGCAACCGCCGGCTCCACGGCCTTTATGGTGTCGCCTTTCGCTACCGGGGCTCTTCTCCTGTCCGCCGCCTTGGTCCTGGCCGTGGTTGCCTCGGGCATGGCAACGGGTAAGTACATCCCTTTCCTTTCAAGTGCCGGACTGCTCCTCCTTCTGGGTGGATTGTGGGCAGTGCTGGCCTTGAGCACTCGGGATCAGCCGCTCTCAGCCGGTATCTCGGGAATCGTGGCTATCTTCGCGTTGGGTGTCGCACCCAGGCTGGCCACCGTATTGACTGGCCTTAGCGGTTTGGATGACGATCAGCGCCAAGGTAAGCGGATCACCCGCAGCACAACGCTGGATGCCGTCCACGCAGCACACGCCACTTTGACCGGTTGGACGCTCACTGCAGCATTGGTGGCTGGAGTTGCGGTGGTGGTGGTTGCGACCGCGAAGAACCGGCCGGTGTGGGCGGTCCTGCTTGCGGTGGCGCTGTTGGGCGCCTTGACGTTCAGGGGCCTGGCGTTGCCGCTGCTTGCGCAGCGCGCCGGAGTCTATGTAGCAGCAGCTGGTGCCTGCTGGGGTGCCACGCAGGTCTTTGCCTTGGCAACCAAACAGCCTCTATGGCTTGCTGTTGCAGCAGCGTTGGCAGTTCTCGTGCTGGTGGCCTCTGTAATTAAGGTCAGGGAACAGACGGCCGCCAGGCTGCGAGTCATCGCCTCAAGGCTCGAGCTCCTCTGCGTCCTTGCCACCATTCCCTTGGTTCTGGGACTTTCAGGAGCCTATACACAGCTAGGACAGACTTTTGGGTGAACAACCGCGCTCCGGATTCCCGATTGACGAGACAAGCACGACGCCGGTGGGCGGCTTCCCGGGGATGGGCAGCACCGCGGCACCAGGGCCAGCCGTGACCGGGGCGGGTCCTGCCGCACCAGCAGCCGACACCAAGGCGACAACGCCAGCCCCACCTAAGCTGCCGCCGTCGACCCCTCCTGCCCTTGAGCCGCGCGCCACACGGGTGGCCACATCACGCCGTAAAAGCGGCGATAGTTGGTGGGAACGCGTCCGCTTCGAGGTGACCGATGCAGTGACCTCCGGATCGTTGTCCGAGCGGCTCATCAGGGCAAGCTCAGCCGTTGAAGCCCCCATCACCACAGGGCGGCGCATAGTGGTTTTGGGCACGGCGGGTGGCGTGGCAACCACCACCGTTGCGGCGATGCTGGCAAAACTGCTCGGCAGCATCCGTCAGGAACCCGTCATCGCTATAGACGCCACTGATCACAGTGGAAATTTGATGCGATACCTCGGTGCATCGCAGGTGGCCCCGTTGGCCAAGCTGATGCATCAGTTCCGCACAGAACCCGTGCGGACGCTTCCGGATGCCGTCAAGAACGCAGCAGCCTGCGGCAGTCAGGTCTTCGCGGCGGGCAGGGCTGACGTTCCTGCCTTGGCGGACCAACCGCTCGGCTTACAGGAGTGGACAGATGTGTCATCTACGTTCTCGCGCTTTATGGCGGTAACAATCGTCGACGGCGGCGCCTCGCCTTTGTCCCGACACGCGGCGGCGCTTCTGGAGACTGCGCACGCCGTGGTGCTGGTTGCACCGCCGGGTAACCCGGAGGCCGCAAAACTCGCATCCATTCAAGAGTCCTTGAACAACACTTTCCCGGACGTCCAACAGGTGACCGCGGTGGTCCGTTCCCGCCAGAGTCACGATGCCGCAGTGCGCGACGGCGTGCTGCCCTATGACCGGCACCTGGCCAGTGGCAGCAGCCTTCAACTCAGCCGTCTGGGCTCCCGAACCAGGATCGCCGCCACGGAACTGACCGGCAAGGCCCTGATGGCCGCGAACAGGGCTTGAGCGCATGACCACACGGATCGTCCACCGCCCTGCCAGGACCACACTTCCTGAAAAGACGCCTGAAGCTGCACTGCTGGATGCCCCACCGCAGCTGGCCGGGGGAGCAGGCGGGATGAACCTCCTTGCCCTGGTGCCCATGTTGGGAGCTGCTACGTCGGTGACGGTGATGATGCTTTTCCGGGGCTCGTCTTTGGCCGGCATTGGCGCGATCATGATGGTGGCCACGGTCATTGCTTCGGTTGTGCTCATGTTTTCCCAGCGCGGCAAGGCCACCCGTCAAAGGGCGGCCAAGCGGAGACTGTACATGGACTACCTCAGGCGCCGCCGCTCTGATTTTGAGTCAGAAGAACAGCGTGCACGGTCAGGCGCAAATGCGGCGCATCCGCCGGTGAGCCGCCTGGTGCAAAGCGTGGTCAACCATCCCCACCGGCTCTGGGAACGTCGCAGGACGAGTCCTGACTTCCTGGTCACCCGGTTCGGCACCGGCAGTGTTCCGCGCAGACCCATCACGATTCAGGACAGCGGCGATGCTGTTGAACGTCCTGACGCCTTCATGCTCTCTGAAGCCGAACAGCTTCGCCAACGCTTTGGCAGCAATCCGGACATGCCGCTGACGCTGCCGCTGGCTGCAGTGTCCGACGTATCAATCGTGGGGGACCGGGAAACGGCACTGATGGTCTGCCGCAGCCTGCTCTGCCAGCTTTCTGCCGCACAATCTCCCGAGGATGTGGAGTTGGCGATTGTTGTTGGTGATGATCAGCTGGAGGACTGGGAATGGACCAAATGGCTGCCCCACCTGCAGGAGCGGGGAACCCTGCGAAGGGCGGGTTCATTGGCTGAGCTGGCCGGCCTGCTGGAAGGTTCCATGGGTGCGCGGCTCACGGCGGTGAACAGCGCCGCCCGCAACTTCCAGCAAGTTCCCGCGGATGCCCTTCCTAGGCTGATTATCATTACGGACCTTCCAGGGCAGAACGCCGGGGCGCTCCCTGGAGTGCCTGCTGACCTTCCCCTAACCAAGCTTGCGGTGACCCGGATCCATGTGTTGGCTGAGCAGCAACAAGAGCCGGAACGGGTTGACCTCCGTCTGATGGTCTCGCCCGACGCACTGAGTATGGAAGCTACTGCCACCGGCCAAACCATGCAGGGCGTTGCTGATGACGTGTCTCCGGTGGTTGCTGAATCCGTAGCCAGGGCCTTGGCTCCGCTGCGTCTTTCGGAGTTGTCCCACGAATTCGGCGAGCACAAGTCCTCGCGGAGCTACGCCGAGGCTCTCGGTCTGAGCGATTACACGGCCGAGGCCATGCTCCAGTTGTGGAAGAGCCAACGAGGCTCGGATTTCCTGAGGGTTGCCATCGGAGAAGACGAGGACGGAACACCGGTCCACCTGGATCTAAAGGAACCGGCCCAGCAAGGCATGGGACCGCACGGGCTCTGCGTGGGAGCAACCGGTTCGGGCAAATCCGAACTCCTGCGCACAATAGTCCTGTCGTTGATCGCCACACATTCCCCCGAGGACCTCAGCATGGTCCTGGTGGACTACAAGGGCGGCGCAACGTTCGCCCCCTTCGAGGCCGCCCCTCATGTTTCAGGTTTGGTCACTAACCTGGTCAGCGATGCCAGCCTGGTGGACAGAATCTATTCCAGCCTCGCGGGAGAGGTTAAACGCCGGCAGGAGTTGCTGAAGAACGGTGGCGACTTTGCCCACATCAACGATTACCGGAGCGCCCGGAGCAGGACCCCGGACAACCCGGCCCTTGCTGAGCCGCTGCCCTACTTGTTCGTGTGCATCGACGAGTTCGGGGAGTTGCTCACTGCACGTGCTGACTTCATCGATCTCTTGCTCTCCATCGGCAGGATTGGGCGTTCGATCGGCATCCACCTGCTCTTGGCTTCCCAGAAAGTGGAGCAAGGCATGCTCCGCGGCCTCGATACCTACCTGGCCTACCGGATAGCACTCCACACAAATTCGGAAAGCGAAAGCCGCACCATCATTGATGTCCCCGATGCCTATCACCTGCCCAGCACCCCGGGCCACGGCATCCTCAAAGTAGACACCACCGTGTTCAAGCGATTCCGCGCAGCCTACGTCTCAGGCGCCTTGCCCCTGGCGGAGGACGACGACGTCGATTCAGTGACGGAGTCAGTTCCCGTGCAGACCTTCCGCCTGGCAGAAGAAACCGTCAACGAGGTGCCCGATCCGGTCCTGATAAACAGCGCCATGACGCGGGGCGTTCCCGTAGAAGGCAAACGCCCCTCAAGCCAGGCAGACAGTGCCACCATCCTCTCCGCCGTCGTGGGTTTCGCCGCACAGCAACCGCGATCAACGCCACCGGTGTGGCTTCCTCCCCTGCCGGTTGCTGTGTCCCTGGCGGGAACCGGCGCCTCACTGGACCTCACGTCCACAGGCCCGAGGCTCGGCCAACCGCAATACCTCAGTCCCGCAATCGGGATCCTGGATGACCCGGCCCGGCAGTGGCAAGGACCGTGGCACCTTGATCTCACCGCCCGAGGCGGCAACCTCGCGATCATCGGTGCCCCGCAAAGCGGCAAGTCCACCGCGCTGCGCACCATCGCGGCGTCGCTGGCCTTGAGCCATGGGGTGGAGGACGTCAATATCTACGCGGTGGACCTCCTGGGCAATGCGCTCGCAGGGCTGGCGGCGCTGCCGCATTGCAGTGGGGTGGCCGGCCGTGGCAACAGGGAGCTGCTTCGGAGGACCATTGAGGAGGTTCAAGGCCTGCTGAATGTCCGGCAATCCGTGTTCGATCACCACAAGCTGGATTCACTCCAAGGGATGCGTGCGCTCCGGTCCAGGGGTGGGCTTGGGGAGCTGGCATGCACCGATGCTTTCCTTCTCATCGACGGTTTTGGAAGCCTGACCTCCGAGTTCCCTGAACTGGAGGACTCTGTCCACGACATCATGACCCGCGGCAGCACTCTGGGCGTCCACGTCCTGGTCAGCCTACGGAGCTGGTCCGAGGTACGGATGTCCCGGCAATCACTCTTGGGAACAAGGATTGAGCTGCACCTTGCCGATCCCGCGGATTCACTGGACCGCCGCCTCGCAACAACACTTGGGGCAAACCGTCCGGGACGCGCACTGACCATGGATAAGACCATTGGTCACTTTGCCCTACCGTCGTTGTCCCCAACCCCGGATCGGGACAATGCCGGGCAGGAACTGGCCGAGCTCGGTGGGGTTTTGGGCCAGTACAGCCCGCTGACCGCGCCTCCCGTACGCGTCTTGCCTGCACTGACCCGGCTTTCGCCGGATCACAGTCCGGGCGGCGGCAGCATAGCGCTTGGCATTCGGGAGCACGACGCCGGCATCGAGAACCTTGATCTGTTGGGCACGGACAGGGGAGCCGTGGTGATTGGTGACCCCGAAACCGGCCGGACCAACCTGCTGAGGACTGCGGCCTCACAGCTGATGGCCTCCCACGAACCGGGTCAACTGGCTTTTGCGGTGTTCGATCCTCGCCAACAGCTGCAGGACTTCATCCCTGACGAGTATCTGGGCGAGTATGCCTCCAACGGGCAAAAGGCAGCCCAGCTGGCCGAGTTCGTTGCGGGGCAGGCACGGGACAGGTTAGGGGACGGAAGCAGGGCACCAGTGCGTTCGCCAAAGATCGTGCTCTTGGTGGACGATTACGACATTCTGGCGGCTACCGGAAACCAGCCTCTGCGTGCTTTGGCGAGCTACCTTCCCTCCGGTGCCGACATTGGACTTTTCGCCATGGTCACCAGCAGGACCACCGGCAGCGGCATGATGATGCACGACTCCTTCATTGCCAGTCTCCGGGCCGCCGGCGCACCCGTCATCCTGTTCTCGGGAGACCGCTCAGAAGGAGTGGTCGCCAACGGTGAACGTCCTGTTCCGCTACCGGCGGGCAGGGCAAGAATTCTTCGCACCAGCCGCCCCCCTGTGACCGTCCAGACCTTCCACCACCATCATGAGGTTGTTCACCATGAGCTATGACTTTCACCTGATTTGCGATCAAGACCCTCGCGAAGGTCGCTTTGAGTATGCGTGCGGCGAGTTCGAAAACAAGTTCTTTGTCAACGCAGTGGAGGGCTCCGAGAACCTTGTGGTGAACCTCGCGGGAGAAGATCTGGGGCTCATCAGCGTTCCCGTGAACGTCCCGAATTCTGAAGTGCGCCGGGTCTTTGGTGAGGAGGTAGCCCACCAGCTTGCCGGTGACGCCTGGGTCTCTGAGGTCAACTGCCCTTATGACAAAGACACCGCTGAGGCCGTGCGCGCCTTCCTCATGATCACGGTGATCGGAACCAAAGGACTTCTCATTGATCCGCAGTCCAACGAGGTCATCAACGCGGAGTGGGGAGCATGAGTTCTATACCGTGGGTGCCCGTTCCAACTCCAGCGGCCCGTCCCTGGCTTAGCAGGACGCTGCGCAGGGACCTGCAGCAAGCTGCGGCTGCGTCGGCGGGAAACGGCATTGTCGCCTTTCAGACACGAGCCGATGCGGCCATCACTTACCCGCTGCTGGCATTTCTCAAAGCCGCGGGAATCCCATGGTTTGCGGAAGACCCCAACGGTGAGGTGCGCGACGCCCTGGAGGCGGCCGATGCCGCTCAGTTCAGCGACACCGCTGCGGCGAGCGGCCCGCCTGCGGTGAGTCCCGCCGTCGTGATCCGAGGCAGCGTGCTGCATGCTGCCTCTGGTGACCTGATACTGGGAACTTTTACGTCCAGGATGTTGACAGCGGCCGGGTTCACTCCGGAGTATCTGGGTCCCGCAGAACCGCTTCAGCAGAGGTGGAATGAAGCAGCGCTTACTGCCTGGCTGCGCGAAACCATGCCTTTGGGGATTGCCGTGCTGTCCGGGCAGGGCTTCGCGGGAGTAGTAACGGCCTTCCGCACGGATTCAGGAATGGTGGAGGCGTTCGATGTATTGATGTCAGCCCCTTCCAGCAGTGCTCTTCCCGATCTTGTAACCCTTGAGGCTGCAGCCGTGGAAGCCAATGCACAGGAACTAGCCGTGGAACTACACTTTGGCGCCTCCGGGCTCAGCATCCCCGTCGGCGGGGACGCCATGAGGGTTCCGCAGTTGCTGGTACTGGGGCCATCGCTGCACAGCGGTGTTCCCGAAGCGGTGGAACTGGATCCTGCCGGGGCGGCCGCGGCGCTCCATGGTCACGCCCCCTTCCAGCATCTGGCCGTCCGATACCCCACGGCTTCCACCTGGGATGGTGGAAAAGCCCGCCGCACCCAGGCGCTCATCTTCGGAGCGGCGCAGGGCAAAAGCACTGGGTAAACCCCAGGGCCGGTAGCAGGCCTAGATGTAGCCGTCCACGATCGCGGCGGCTATCTCCTTATAGGCCCTGCGGGTCCCGGCCGAAATCTTGTCCAACGAAATGCGGTCACCATCGGCGACGCCGCGATCGTGCGGGACTGTAATGAGTTGCCGGCAGAAGCCTGCGAGGTGCTCTTCAATGGCACGCTTATTGACCCGGCTGGAAACTTGGTCCTTGTCCGTGACCACCACAATGGCGTTTCTGGCCAGATTCTCATACCCATGGTCGGCAAGCCACTGGAGGGTATTGCGGGCACGCTTGGCACCGCTCACGGCATAGCCGGACGCGATAACCAAGTTGGTGGCTTCCGGGAGCACTCCGGCCATGGCCGGATGTGACACGCCCGTGCCGCAGTCAGTGAGAGTCACCGAGTAGTACTGGGACACCAAGTGTTTGATCTTCAGGTATTCAGCAGCCGTCAGGGCATCGGATAACGCGGGATCCTGCTCGCCTGCCACCAAATGCAGTCTGTTGGCGTGATGCATGTAGTCGGTGAGCATTGTCAGCGACGTGATCTTTTCGATGTCCCGGACAATATCCGTGATGGTGCGCGGCTTGACCTTCTGATAGAGCATTTCGCCGAGTGCGCGTTCGGCCAGGTCCCCGCTATCAGGGTTGGCGTCGATGGCGCACGGGTGGTCGCCGCGGTATTCGGCAAGGATCATGCCCACGCCCACGGTGGTGGAGGTCTTGCCGATTCCGCCCTTGAGGCTGAGGACCGCTGTGTTGAAGCTGCCGGAGAGCGGACGGGCGATCCGGCGTTCCAGCTCGGCCTCGTCCTGGTCCCTGGCGCTGGGGCCAAGGTTCACGAAACCACCCGTAGCCGAATACAGGGCGCCGCGGAAGCCTGTGGTGGGACGTGGCCTGTCCGGCCGGACGAACTGTGTCTCAAGGTGAGTCGAACCGTAGCTTGGGGTTGTCGGAGGAGCCACCACCGAGTCTGCAGGAGCCACCACCGAGTCTGCAGGAGCCACCGCCGAGTCTGCCGGGGTGCTGTCTACGGCACCCGGGAATCCTGTCACCGCTTCGGCGCGACCGTCCGGATGCACGTGGAACTGGCCTTCCTGGCCCTTGACATGGTCTACCGCATCCGCCAGAACCGGAGCTCCGGACGACTTGGCATAGTCAGCAAGCACCGCTATTGCAGCCGAGTAAGGATCAATTCCCTCCGGCGGAGAGATGGCCTCTCCACCTACTGTTACCCTGCCGTCGGCAAACACTTCGACGCGTGTGGCCCCCAGTTCCATCGCTGTACCCTTCGATATTCCGCTACGCATCTTGGTGACGCTCCAACCAGTGATACTAGCCGGGGTAGGCATGGCGGGTCATGTCACGTGTCCCGCCTTGGTACATTCAGGCCGATGGCAAACCGGTCAATGACGCATTCATGGTGGTAAGTCTGTTGTTCTCGTCGAACGCAATAGTGGCCTGGCCGTCGTCGAATGTCACTTCAAGGGTGCCCGGAGACGGCTCGGTGACCGGTGTCTGAAGCCGGAAGCGGGCGTAGCTTTCCACGGCTCGGCGGTGGTCCTCGATCATGCCGGCGGCCACCGCCTCCATGAAGCGCATCTGGAAGGTGAGGGCTGATGGCGGCCCCAGCTCCAGGCTGCCGTGGTTATAGGCGACCACGGCCATGGAGCCCCTGCCGATGTCTGACGTGAAGTGGTTCGCCCGGCCGGTGATCATCTTCACTGCGGTGGCAATCTTGAAGGCCACCAGGGTTGATCCGGCCTTTTCAGCGCTGAGCCTGACTTCCTCATCCGCAAATGCCGGGACGATGCTGGTAAAGGGAACTTCACCATTGGTCAGTTCCACAATGCCGTAGTGCCGGCCGAATGCGACAACCTGGTCAAAGACTTCCTTTTGGGCAGGCGTGGCCGCAACATTCGGATTCGCCCATCCCCATAGGAAACTCTTTGGACCGGGGCCGGACGTTCCCACAAAAGCAGTCTGCAAATGCTGTGAACTTCTCCCGGGAAAGTGGAATTCCACACTGGCGAACTGATCGGCAGTGTGCCAACGCTCGTAGCCCCATTCCTCAAAACGATCGTCCTGCATGTGATGGGTTTCGAGGAAAAGGATGGCACCGTCGTCGACGATGTTTTGGAAGGTCAGCTCAGTCATGGGACCCAGCCTAGACACGGGGCCGGACAGTGAAGCAAGTCAAGGAGGCCGGTTGTTGATAAGTGCCTCTCTGGCGACTTTCCTAGTACCGTCCGCTGGTCCGCGCCATCAAAGCCTGGAGGTCTTCGGCAACCTTGGCTACCTCTCGCTGCCGGGAGGTGCGTGCAGGCTTGGATCCATGTGTGGCTTGGCGAGCCGGCCTGTTGTTAGTGCGGCTTTGGCGGTGGACTTGAGGATCGCGAGCAGGTGCGTCTACGGTGACGGCGCCCTGCATGGGATCGTGGAAAAGAGGGAAGCTCATAGTTTCCGATCCTGACAGAAGCGTCCGGATGCCGGTATGGACAGGTGCATACGTGAGCGGGGCTCTGCTGTGCAGATGTCCATCGGGCGGCCTCAGTCTGAGCCGCCGGCACTCAGCCTAACCCCACAAGGCTTTCTTGAGCAGAGCTCTTAGCTGCGCGTTCTCGTCTTCAGTCAGTGTGGCCAGTTGCGTCCGCTCACACTCCTCGAGTCCGGCCCTCGCTTTGTTGTGGATCCGGCGGCCCTCAGCGGTGGAGACGATGATCTTGGCCCGGCGGTCCTGCTTGCCTTGGGCTCGTTTGACCAGTCCGCGGTGCTCGAGGTCGTCGACCAGGCTGACCACTTGGCTGGGATCCAGGCTGAGGAAATCGGCGAGTTCGCGTTGGGTGGGTTCCAACCCGCTGCAGGCGAGTGTCAGCACGGAGAATGACCGCTCGCGGAGGCCGTAGTCGGCCAGTGCTTTGTTGTTCAGGAGCGAACCTGTGGCGTGCAGTTTGGCCAGCAACAGGCCCACATCGCTGCCGATTTTTGCTGCGGCCAGGCGCGGGGTTTCCACTTCGGTGCTTTGCAGGCCCATGACAACTCCAATAGTAATGAAAAACAATCGTTGACTTTTTCAATGATCCGTATTCTCATTGATCATGACAAGGATCTCACGATGCAGTGGGATCGGCCTCACCGGCTCAGGCCGGTTACTGCATGCGAAGGAGCACGCCATGAGCTTGAACGGCAAGGTTGCAATCGTCACCGGGAGTGGACAGGGTCTTGGACTCGCTTACGCGAGGGAGCTCGCCCGCCAGGGTGCCGCCGTCGTTATTAACGACGTGAACGCCCAGACCGCTGCGGACGCTGTTGCGCTGATCGAGGCCGACGGAGGACGCGCCACCGCTGTGGTGGTCCCGGTGGGCACCACTGACGCCGCGAAGGCCCTGGTTGCAGGTGCTGTGGAAACCTTCGGTCGGCTGGACATCCTGGTCACGAACGCCGGCATCCTGCGCGACAAGAGCCTGCTGAAGATGACCGACGAGGACTTTGACCTGGTCATCAACGTGCACCTTAAAGGGACGTTCACTTGCGTCCGGGAGGCGTTCGCGTACTTCAAGGAGAACGGCATCGCCGGCCGGATCATCACCATTGGTTCGCCGACGGGTCAGCGTGGCAACTTCGGGCAGACTAATTACGCGGCGGCCAAGGCCGGGATCGTAGGCATGGTCCGAACCTGGGCTCTGGAGATGAAGAAGGCCGGCGTGACGGTTAACTCCGTGATTCCGGTGGCCGCCACGGCGATGACCAAGACGGTCCCGTATTTCCAGAAGGCCGTCGAGGCCGATGAGCGTGGCGAGGCAATGCCGTCGTTCTTCCGTCACGACCTCGGTTTTGGAACGGCCGACGACGTCGCCGGGCTGATTGCGTTCCTCGCCTCTGATGCGGCTGCTGACATTACCGGCCAGGCGATCGGCGCCGGTGGTGACCGGTTGCAGGTTTGGACACACCCGACGGCGGCGAGTACCGAGTACCGCGAGGGCGGTTGGAGTTACGAGGCGTTGCAGGAGAACGCTGGATCGCTTTTTGGTACTGAAGCACTGCAGAGTTACGGCGAGGAATTCCTGCCGCTGCCCGCGGAGCTCCAGCCGGAACAGGCCAAACCTGAAGCCGTACAGGCCCGCTGATCATGGCTACCCGTTACGAATTGGGCATCGACGCCGCTGCGTTGGATGCGATCGACATGCATGTCCACCTCGAAGTGGACAGTTGCGGACACGCTTACCTCCCGGAAGCGCTGACGGAGGCCTCGGCGAAGTACTTCAAGTCCGAGGACCGCACGCCATCGCTGGACAGGATCGCGGAGGTGTACCGCGAACTGAACATGGCCGCCGTCGTGTTCACTGTTGACGCCCGCACCCAGCTCAAGCACGAGCCCAACAGCATCCCGGAACTGATCGAGGGCGCTGCCCGGAACAATGATGTGCTGATTCCGTTCGGCAGTGTTGACCCGCGGACGGGGGAGGACGCGATCGCCGGGGCAAAGCATCAAGCTGTTGAGCTCGGCGCCCGCGGTTTCAAGTTCCACCCGTCGCTGCAGGGTTTTGATCCGTCCAACGAGACGTTTTATCCACTGTGGGAAACCCTCCAGGAACTGGGGCTTCCCTGCATTTTCCACACCGGTCAAAACGGCATGGGGGCAGGTCTCCCCGGCGGGTACGGGATCAAGCTTGCCTTCTCCAATCCGCTCCTGCTGGACGCTGTGGCGGCAGATTTCCCGGGCCTGAAGATCATCATGGCCCACCCGTCGGTGCCATGGCAGGACGAGGCGAACTCGATCGCGACGCACAAGTCCAACGTTTTCATTGACCTCTCTGGCTGGTCACCAAAGTACTTCCCGGAATCCTTGGTTCGACTGTCCAATTCAGTGCTGCAGGACAAGGTCCTGTTCGGCACCGACTTCCCGCTGATCACCCCGCAGAAGTGGCTGGGTGCGTTCGCGGACCTGCCGCTGAAGGACGAGGTTCGGCCGAAGATCCTGAAGGACAACGCCGTCCGGCTGCTTGGTCTGGGTGGCTGAGATGACTGCGACTGCTACGACGGCCACAGGAACAGCCCAGCGGCTGTATTCCGTGGCGGATTGGTACGACGCCGAAGCGCTGCTGAGCACTGCCGAACGCCAGGTACTTGGCGGGCTGCGGGACTTCCTTGACGCCGAAGCCAAGCCCTTGTTGGCCGAGTACTGGGAGAAGGGGGAGTTCCCCGAGCAACTGGCCCGGCCGTTGATTGACCTGGATCTGATGGAACCGGCCGACCTCACTGTTGAGGCCCCTGCGCGGGGGATTTACCACGGCTTCCGGATCTTCGAACTGGCTCGTACTGATGCTTCGCTGGCCACTTGGTACACCGCCCAGGCGGGGTTGTTCCGGACAGCCATCCGAGTGGGTGCGTCCGAAGAGCAGCAGAAGGAGTGGATGCCCAAGGTCATCGACTTCTCCCTCAAGGGGGTCTTCTCTTTGACCGAACCCGAGCACGGCTCGGACATCGCCGGTGGTTTGTCCACCACCGCCCGCTACGAAGAAGATCCCGACGGCGGCACGGGCTCCGGTGGTTGGGTTCTGGACGGTGCCAAACGGTGGATCGGAGGCGCGGCCACAGCCGACGTCCTGTGCGTATTCGCCCGCGATGTCGCCGACGGGCAGGTCAAAGCGTTCCTCGTTGACCGCACCGCTCCCGGGGTGTCCCTGGAGAAGATCCAGGGTAAAACTTCACTCCGGATGATGCAGAACGCCCACATCACCCTGAACAGTGTCAGGGTTCCCGAAGCCATGCGCCTGCACAACGTGAACTCCTTCAAGGACGTGGCCGCTATGCTCCGGGCGATGCGCTCGGACGTTGCCTGGATCGCCGCCGGAATCCAGGCCGGGGCGTTCGAAGCTGCGCTGGCTTATGTGAAGGAGCGTCAGCAGTTCGGCAGGTCCTTGGGCTCGTTCCAACTGGTCCAGGAGAAGCTGGCCCGCATGCTCGGCAACGTCACCGCTTCGCTTTCACTCGTTGTCCGGTTGACCGAGCAGCAGGGCTGGGGCATCTACCGGGATCAGGACTCGGCCCTGGCCAAGATGCAGACGTCCCTGATGATGCGTGAAACCGTTGCCCTCGCCCGCGAAGTGGTGGGCGGCAACGGCATCACCCTCGCCTCCGACGTCGCGCGTTTCCATGCCGACGCGGAAGCCGTCTACTCCTACGAAGGTACCCACGAGATCAACGCCCTGATCGTGGGCCGCGCCCTCACCGGCGCCAGTGCTTTCACCAACTAAATCTCTTCAAACAACAACACAGGAGGCAAAGATGCCCAATCTCGTCGTCGATTTCGACACCCTGCTCACCATGTCCGGCAAAGACCTCGGCACCACCGACTACCGCGAAATCACCCAGCAGCAGATCAACCTGTTTGCCGATGCCACGGACGACCAGCAGTGGATCCACACCGACCCCGAACGCGCCAAGGACGGTCCTTTCGGCGCTCCGATCGCGCACGGTTTCCTCACCCTGTCCCTGATCATTCCCTTCTGGGGCGAACTCTTCGACGTGGAAGGCGTGACCACCAAGGTTAACTACGGCCTGGACAAAGTCCGCTTCACCTCACCGGTCAAGGTCGGCTCCAAAGTCCGCATGAACGGCAGCATCGCCGAAGTCACCGAGGTCAAGGGCGGCGCCCAGATCAAGGTCAACGCCACCATCGAAATCGAAGGCCAGGAACGCCCCGCCGTCGTGGCCGAATTCCTCGCCCGCTTCTACAAATAACCCGCTAAGACCCACCCTCCCTCCTCTCCCAAGGAACAGCCATGTCAGGACACACTGCGCTCGCACCGTCGAGCACGGCCGCCAAGCGCAAAGAAGCGCGCACGGTCATCATGTCCAGCTATCTGGGCAGCACCATCGAGTTCTACGACTTCCTGCTATACGCAACAGCCGCAGCAGTTGCCTTCCCCAAAGTGTTCTTCGCCGGCACTGACGAGTGGGTGGGCGTCGTTGCCGCCTACGCCACGTTCGCTGCCGGATATGTTGCCCGCCCTTTGGGCGGCATCATCTTCGGGCACTTCGGCGACCGCATCGGCCGCAAGGGCATGCTGATTGTGTCCATGGCCATGATGGGTATTGCCTCAACGCTGATTGGCCTGATTCCTGGAGCCAACGTCATTGGTCCTTGGGGTGCGGTACTCCTGGTGGTCTTGCGTGTTTTCCAGGGAATCGCTGTGGGCGGCGAATGGGGCGGGGCCGCACTCATGGCTTTGGAGCATTCGGATCCAAAACGGCGCGGGTTTGCGGCATCGTTCGTCAACGCCGGTGCCCCGACGGGCGCAGTACTCGGCACCGTGGTCATGGGCATCTTTTCCGCCCTTCCCCAAGACGCATTCCTGGCCTGGGGATGGCGTGTGCCGTTCCTGTTGTCCTTCGTGCTTTTGATCGTGGGCATGTTCGTGAGGTTGCGGGTTTCGGAAAGCCCCATTTTCGCCGAAGCTGTTGCCAAGGAAAGCGCCCTAGGCACTAAGCGCAAGATCCCGTTGCTGGAAGTATTGAAGCGTCCCAAGGCCCTCATCATGATCATGTTTGCCGGTGCCGCCGGCTTCGGCCTCCAAGTAGTGCTGCCCACCTTCTCCGTCACCTACGCAGTATCCAAGGGCGCACCACAACAGGGCGTGCTCTATGCCTTCGCTGGCGCCTCGGCCATCTCCATCCTGTTCGTGCTCCTCGGCGGCAGGCTCTCGGATCGCTTTGGTCGCCGTCCGGTCATGGTCACCGGCCTGGCTTTGTTCATCCTGTACCTGTTCCCAATGTTTGGGATGCTCAGTTCCGGCAACATCGCTTTGGTTTTCCTGGCCTTCACAGTGGCACTGATTCTGCATTCGTCCCTTTACGGTCCGCTTGCAGCGTTCGTCTCCGAGCAGTTCGGCACCACTAACCGCTACACCGGCGCGGCCGTCGGCTACCAGCTGGCAACACTGATCGGCGCTGGCTTCACGCCCGGCATTGTGGCGGGCCTTTATAAGGATGCCGGCCAGAGCATCGTCCCCGTGGTGGTGTTCCTTTCCATCATGTCGCTGGTATCGATTGTCTTCATCCTGCTGACGCGGGAGTCTAAGAACAACGACCTCTCTACGGTCAGTTAGGAGTACGGCACCATGGACAACAACGGAGTTGGATCCTGGCTGCACCGCCGCCGTGCCAAATCGGGGCCTAAGACGGCACTCATTTCGGGCAGCCATACGTTGAGCTACGAAGAACTCGCAGACCGGAGCGACCGTTTGGCCATAGCCCTTAGGGACAGGGGAGTGGCCAAGGGGGACAGGGTGGCTTACCTCGGTGAGAATCACCCGTCCTTTGTGGAGACGTTCTTCGCATGCGGGCTGCTCGGGGCGATTTTCGTCCCGCTCAACACCCGGCTGACCTCTCCTGAGCTTCAGTTTCAACTGCAGGACTCAGGAGCACGCCTGCTCATCAGCGCTGCATCATTGGAGTCCGTAGCCGCCGGATCCTGCACGGACACCGGCGTGACACACCGTCTTGTGGTGGCGCCCGACGACGTCACTGACGGTTCCGCTCTCACGCTGCCATCCGGCGTCGAGCACTATGGTGAGGTGCTTGACGCTGCAACGGTGGCCCCGCTGGATGCAGCGGTGACGTTAGAAGACGGGGCCATGATCCTCTACACATCCGGCACCACAGGCAAGCCCAAGGGCGCCTTGCTGACACACGGCAACATCACCTGGAACTGCTTCAACACGGTGGTGGACATGGACCTGAACCGCAACGATGTGGCGCTCATGATCTCGCCGCTGTTCCACGTGGCATCCCTTGATATGGGTCTGCTTCCCATGCTGCTGAAGGGTGCCACCGTGGTGCTTGAAGCCAAGTTCGACGCCGGCCGGGTGCTGGAGCTGGTGGGGCAGCACAAGATCACCACACTCAATGGCGTCCCCACCACCTTCCAGATGCTCTGTGACCATCCCGGATGGTCGACGGCGGATCTCACCTCCCTGGACAAGCTCACCTGCGGTGGTTCCGCTGTTCCTGGCAGGGTTTTGGAGGCCTACGAGCGGCGCGGCATAGGTTTCACCAACTGCTATGGCATGACGGAAACCGCGCCCGGCGCCACCATGTTGCCGGTATCGAGGTCCAAGGAAAAGGCTGGTTCTGCAGGGCTGCCCCACTTCTTCACGGACGTGCGGATCGCCGATCCGCTGGGCGGCATCGCCGCGCTTGGCGAGGTGGGGGAGATCCAGATCTCCGGCCCCAACGTCATCAAGGAGTATTGGAACCGGCCCGAAGCCACCGCCGAGAGTTATTCCGAGTCCTCCTGGTTCCGCTCCGGCGACATGGGCTACCAAGATGCGGAAGGCTTCCTGTTCGTTTCGGACCGCATCAAGGACATGATCATTTCCGGCGGCGAGAACATCTACCCGGCCGAGGTGGAAGCTGCCATTGCGGAACTATCCGCTGTGGGGAGTGTGGCCGTGATCGGTGTTGATGACCCGAAGTGGGGAGAAGTGCCCCGGGCGATCGTCACTTTGCGTGAGGGCGAATCCCTCACCGAGGAGCAACTGCGCTCGCATCTTGAGGGCCGGCTGGCACGGTACAAAATCCCCAAGTCCGTGGTGTTCGTTGAGGAGATGCCGCGGACAGCCAGTGGGAAGATCCGGAAGATGGACCTCCGAAAGCACTACGCGCAGTGACACTTATTCCGGAGCCGCCGGCATTAACGTTCCTCGCCACCTTGAGCGTGGAGGTAGGCGAGCCCATTGATGTGGGGCCAACACCGGAGGGGCACCGGCGGATCGTTCCCATAATTGGAGGGACGGTGTCCGGGCCACAGTTCCAAGGGCGCGTAGTGCCAGCCGGTGCGGATTACCAGATTCTCCGGAACGCCGAGCTGACCGAGTTGGACGCCAGATACGCGGTGGAGCTCGAAGGGGGAGCCGTGGTGTACGTGCACAACGCGGCTCTCCGCTTCGGCGCCGCGGAAGATATCGCCAGGTTGAATAGGGGAGAAGACGTAGACCCCGCCCTGATCTACTTCCGATGCAGCCCGCGTTTTTCAACTGCTTCGCCCGAGTTGGCTTGGCTCAATCACACCATCATGGTGGGAACAGGGCGGCGCCGGCCCGGTTCGGTGGAAATCGACGTGTTCACAGTGAGTTAGAACACGGGAAATGTTGTCTCAGGAAAAGTCCCCACCCACGAAATATTGCGTTACCAGGCTAAATCCGGGTTAACTTCCTCCATCGAACTGCCTAATTCGCTGCAGGGGCATTACGATAAGCACGACTCACTCTGAGCACTAAGCTTCATCACGACTCACACCTAACCCGGGGGATATACAAATGAGCTCTTACCCGCAACAACCGCAACAAACCGAACAGTACGCTGCACAGACCGGCGAGCCGCCGCTGTGGGCTCCGTACTACGGCGCTCCGATTGGTGCAGCCGTCAAGCGATTCTTCAAGAAGTACGCCACGTTCAGCGGCCGCGCGAGCCGCAGCGAATACTGGTGGGTGGCACTGGTGCTGGGCGTTGTAGGCATCGTCCTGCAGATCCTCGCCGGCGTTCTTGGCGCAGCAGGAGCAACAACCACCAGCAGCGGCACCGTTCCTGGCCCGGGCTTCGTTATCGGCGTCATCATTTACGTTGTCTTCTACTTGGCAATCCTTATCCCGTCGCTTTCCCTGTTGGTTCGTCGTCTGCACGATGGCAACTTCAGCGGCTGGCTGGCATTGCTGGTTGTTGTGCCGATCGTAGTTTTCGTGCTCTCGCTCCTGCCGTCCAACCCGGCCGGCCAGCGTTTCGATCAGCCGACTGCATAGTCACCACCACGGCAAGTAATACCTGCTAATAAAAAGGGCGACACCTCGCGTGTCGCCCTTTTTCGTGCCATATTTGGACGGTTTTCGGGCTATACGTGCCGGGCACTCCGCACCCGTGAAATGCTGTGACTGATTCGGACCCACCCCAACGACGGACCCACCCCAACGACGAGGAGTGTCATGCCCCAGCCTCCACACAACAGGACCATCAAGCGGTGCGCCGTGGTTGGTGGCGGGATCATCGGCATTGCTGTGGCGAGGGAACTTACCAACAGGCTCGAGGGCGTCCAAGTCACTGTCTACGAAAAGGAAGACCGGCTCGCAGCACACCAGACCGGACACAACTCGGGCGTGGTTCACGCAGGCCTGTACTACGAGCCCGGCGGGCTGAAGGCAAAGCTGTGCCGCAGGGGAGTGGAGCTGCTGCAGGAATTCTGCGCCATGAAGAACCTGCCCTACGACGCCTGCGGCAAGCTGGTCATCGCCCAAACCCCCGAGGAATCCAAGCGCCTGGACAGCATCTTCGCCCGAGCCACAGCCAACGGGGTGCCCGGTGCGCGGATGCTTCGGGGAGAGCAGATACGCGAGGTGGAGCCGAACGCCGTCGGGCTCGCTGCCTTGCACTCGCCGGAAACGGCGATCGTTGACTACACGGCCATCACCAACGCGCTCGCCGACGACGTCCGCAGCTCGGGCGGGACCATCCGTCTGGGACAGGAAGTCATTGCGCTTGAGCAGCAGGACAGCGGTGTGGTGGTGAGTACCAAGGACGGCGGCGAGCATTACGACCTCGTGGTGGCTTGCGCAGGTCTTCAGTCGGATCGCGTGGCCGAGGCGACCGGTGAACCGGCAACGCCACGGATCGTGCCGTTCTTCGGGCAGTACTTCCTGTTGGACCGTGCGGCCCGGGACCAAGTGCGCGGCCTCATTTATCCCGTCCCGGACCCCAAACACCCTTTCCTCGGCGTCCACCTCACAAAACGCATCGACGGCGAAATGATGCTCGGCCCGAATGCGTTCATCTCCTTCGGCCGCGAGTCCTACGCGTGGAATGAGGTCAATGTTCGCGACGTCCTGAATTACGCGCTTTTTCCGGGGTTCTGGAATTTCGCCCGACATAATGTGCCGTCAGCTGTTCGTGAATTCCATACCGTGGTGAGCAGGAAGAAGTTCATCCGCGAGGCCATGCGCTTTGTACCCTCGCTGGAAGGGGCCACCATTCTTCCTGGCACCCGGGGAGTGCGCGCCCAAGCCATGAACGGTGACGGTTCGCTGGTGGACGACTTTGTCATCGCACGACGCCGGGACACAGTCTTGGTGCGCAACGCACCGTCTCCTGGAGCTACTTCGTCCATGGCGATAGCGGAGTACATCGTGGAGCAGGCTTTGCAGGACTGAGGAGTTAACAAGCTCGTGATCCACCGGAAACCGCCTCCAAACGCGGGCTGGATACCGTTACCGCATGATCGGATCACTAGCCTCGCTTGCCAGTTCAGTCGGCACCACCATAGCGGCCTGGATCGAGGCCGCCTACGTCTCGGATTGCACGGATCCGTCAGCGGAGGAACACGGCCTGGGCGGGCAAGGAGCCAGGAGCGACTTGACGTGGCTACCTGCCCTCAGCGGCGTCACTGTTGCCAGCGCGCAGGCCATCCAATCGCACGCCCTGAGGGTGCATTCAGAACCGTAGAACCCGCCGGGAATGCTGCAGAATGTCGCGTTGGGCACACTATTCGTTGATCACGTGTAATATGCCCTAAACTGCTTCACTGAGGTGCCGGAATAGGCACTATGCAGCAACGAAAGCGAACCTCAATGGCTACTGATTACGATGCCCCGCGCAAGACAGAAGAAGAGTCTCCCGCCGAATCGCTTGAGGCCCTTCAGGCATCCCGTGGAAACACTGCGCAGACTGCGGTTATCGACGTCGAGGAAAACGATACCGCCGAGGGAATTGACCTGCCCGGCGCAGATCTTTCCGGTGAAGAACTGACCGTCATTGTGGTCCCTGAGCAGTCTGACGAATTCACGTGTGGCTCCTGCTTCCTGGTCCGTCACAGGTCCCAGATTGCGCTGGAAAAGAACGGTCTTAAGTTCTGCAAGGACTGCGAAGGCTAAGTAACGCAAAGGTCTCGTTATCTTCGGTTACGAACATGGGCGCGAGGACCCTCGATGTGGCCCCTGATCACTCAAAAAACCGCTCTTCAATAACCCTCTTGTGACCGCAGCTGCACCCACTTAACGGTTGCGCCCCGAAGCGGCCACAACCCGCCCAAACACCCTGCTGCACTCCTACTGTTGAAGTATCAACTTCGCCTGAAGGGGGCACAAAAAATGAGGAAACTTGGAGCGGGTTTGGCAGCGGTCATGGCTGCTGCCGGGCTCGGTCTGGTGGCACCGGGGTCCGCCTCGGCGGCTACATATTGCGGCATCTCGTGGGGTTCCATGGCCAAGGCTGACCTTGACTGGAGCTCCGCCAATGTCACCAACGTCCGTACGGGTCAACAGCCCTGCTACGACCGTCTGGTGATAGATATGACCGGGAAGGTAGCCGGTTACGTGGTTCAGTATGTTCCGGTGGTGACCCAGGATGCTACCGGCTACCCCATCCCTGTGCTGGGGGATGCTGATCTGCAAGTGATGGTCACGGCGCCGTCGTACAACCAGTACAGCCAGCCGACGTATCTGCCGGCAGCCAAGGCTGAACTGTCTAACGTCTCCGGGTACCAAACGTTCCGGCAGGTGGTTTATGCGGGCAGTTTTGAGGGCACTACCAGCATCGGGCTGGGTGTCCGGGCCCGCCTTCCGTTCCGGGTGTTCACCTTGGACGGGCCCGACGGCGGTTCTCGCCTGGTGGTGGACGTTGCGCATCGTTGGTGATTGACGGGGCGCTCAAGTGCCCAGAACGCGGGAAAGCTGCCACTTCGCCCGGAGATATCCGGCGAACTGGCAGCTTTCCCGCGATTTCGCGGGGTTACAGGGGCGTCTTACTCCGGCACAACCAGTGCAGGCGTATCCTTCCGGATGGTCTCGCCGCGGAAGAACCCGGGCCGAACGCGGGACATGATCAGCATGACCACCGCGCCCAACGCCAGGATCCCGATGCCGAGCACGAACACGAGCCCCACTCCGAAGATCTCCGAGCCACTGCCGAACTCAGGAGCCCAGCTGTCCACGGCTGTCTGCAGGAACACCACGAAGAGGCCAACGCCACCCAGCAGCGGACAGACGAGCCGCAGGAAGAAGTTCCTCACGCTGGAGAACACGCTGTTCCGGAAGTACCAGACGCAGGCGATGGCCGTGAGCCCGTAGTAGAAGCAGATCATCAGGCCCAGGGCCAGGATGGTGTCGTTCAGGACGTTCTCGCTGATCACGTGCATCACCGCGTAGAAGCCCGCGGACAGGACGCCGGCCGCAATGGTGGCGAAGCCCGGCGTCGAGAACTTCTTGCTCATGTGGCTGAAGCGCTCCGGCAGGGCGCCGTAGTGCGCCATGGCCAGCAGGCTGCGGGATGGCGACGTGAACGTGGACTGCAGGGAAGCCGCAGAGCTGGAGAGTACGGCGAGGGACATCAAGATGGCGAACGGACCCATGACCGGTGATGCCAGTGCTGTGAAGACGTTGGCGTGGTTCTCGGCGTTGTTGAGGCCGATTCCTGTGTCTCCGACGCCCGCAAACATCATGGTAGCGATGGTGACCAGCAGGTAGATGCCCAGGACGATCACCGCAGTGAGCGTGCCCGCGAGGCCGGCAGTCTTCTTGCCGTTGGCAGTTTCCTCGTTCACGGTGAGGCAAACGTCCCAACCCCAGTAGACGAAGATCGACAACGAGATGCCGGCGGCGATCTGGCCGAAAGTCTCGATCTTGGTGACGTCGAACCAGTCCCAGCTGAAAGGAACAGCGGACTCGGACGTGGACCAGTTGGCGAAAGCCATGGCAACGAACAGGCCCAGCACCAGCAGTTGGAAACCTACCAAGCCGTACTGGACGATCTTGGTGGTGTGAAGGCCCCGGTAGCTGATCCACACGGCCAGCGCCACGAAAACGAAGCAGGTGGCAACGTTCAGCAGCTTGTTCGAGGCGAGGTCGGCAAGCTCGGGTGAGCCCGTGGCCTGCG
The DNA here is from genome assembly GCF_044756605.1 of Paenarthrobacter sp. NPDC091711. Lineage (NCBI taxonomy): Bacteria > Bacillati > Actinomycetota > Actinomycetes > Micrococcales > Micrococcaceae > Paenarthrobacter > Paenarthrobacter sp. NPDC091711. The sequence continues at coordinate 26,509 of NZ_JBIVTF010000023.1, read as the reverse complement.
CCAGGAAGAGGTAGAAGAAGTCCACGGCCACGCCTGCCAGGTTGGATAGGACGATGATGTTGGCTGCGAGCAAACCCCATCCGCCCATCCAGCCAACCCAGGGGCCGAAAGCCTTGGTGACCCAGGTGAAGGTGGTGCCGCTGTCCGGGGAGTCTGCGTTGAGCTCCCGGTAGGCCAGCGATACAAGGATCATCGGGATGAAACCGATCAGGAAGATGACGGGCAGCTGTAGCCCCACCTCGTTGACGGTTGGGCCGAGCGCACCGGTGAGCGTGTACGCCGGGGCGATGGTTGAAATGCCAAGAACGACGACGGCGAGGAGCCCCAACTGCCCCGTCTTCAGTCCCTTGCCGCTGATGTCATGCGACTCTGCGGCATTACTGCCGCTGCGGTGGATTGTCTGGCTCATGTGAGGCCCTTTCTAGATGGCCGAAGGCTGCTGCTGCGTAATGCAGTGGATGCCGCCGCCCCGGGCGAACAGTTCGCGCGCGTCAACACTGACCACGCGGCGGCCGGGGTAGGCATCGGCGAGAATGCGGAGCGCTTTCTCGTCCATGGGGTCATTGAAACTGCAGGCGATGACCCCGCTGTTGACCACGAGGTGGTTGATGTAGCTGTAATTCACATACCCCTCATCGTCGGTGAGTGTTTCCGGGGCGGGAACTTCGATGATGTTCCAGTCCCGGCCTGCTGCGTCGTGGGTGGTGCGCAGGAAATCGATGATCTCGCGGGAGACTTGGTGGTCCGGGTGCTCCGGGTTCTGCTGCGAGTGGACCAACAACGTGCCCGGGCTCGGAATTGCGGCCACGATGTCCACGTGTCCGCGGGTGCCGAACTTTTCGGAGTCGCGGGTGAGGCCCCGGGGAAGCCAGATCACGTGAGTAGCGCCGATGGTTCGGGCGAGTTCCTGCTCGATGTCAGCCTTGGTCAGGCCAGGGTTGCGGCCTTGGTCCAGCTGAACCGTTTCGGTGACCAGGACGGTGCCTTCGCCATCAACCTGAATGCCCCCGCCTTCGTTGACGATCCCTGAGGGGAGATGCCGGGCGTTGGCGCGGCCGCTGATGGCCTCGGCGATGAGCGAGTCCTTGTGCCACGTTGCCCAGTCCTGGCCGCCCCAGCCGTTGAAGATCCAGTCCACAGCACCCAGTTGCCTGTTGGCGTCCAGGACGAACGACGGTCCGATGTCCCGCATCCAGGCGTCGTTGAGGTCAGCGGTAATTACCTCAACGCGTGGGTCCAGGTAGCGCGCAGCTGTTTCGACGTCGTCGGGCGGTACCACCATGGTGACGGGCTCGAACTCGAGGATGGCGTTCGCGACGGCGGCCCAAGTGGAGCGCGCTGCGTGCGCCTCTTCTTCGGTGTCACCCAAGGTGTAGCCGCCGGTGGGGAAAGCCATCCAAACGCGGTCCTGGGGAGCCGTTTCCGATGGCATGCGCCACGCGCTCACGCGGTAACTGCCTGGGTATGCTGCATTTTTACTGTGCCGAGCGGGGCGTTGGGGTCCACCGCTTCGGCCGGGTGCCGATATGTCACCGGGCCGGTGGTCAGGGAAGCGAAGGCTTCCACGTGTCTGATTTCAATCATGGGGGGTTTACTCCGTGAGACGACTGTCACTAAATGAATAGCGTTCATTTAGTATGACGGGAGTCACCCTCAAGCGCAAGATGCGGTGTGAGGCGTCTCAGGGAGTGAACCGAAATGCCCGGATCCTGCACTCGTTCGCCCCGCGCCCCGTTCAGCGTTGAGTCACCCGAACAAGGGCGGGAGCGCCCGGGAAATCATGGCTCAGAGTGTCGGCAGAGTCAGAATTTCGGCTCCGTCGTTGGTGATGGCAATGGTGTGCTCACTGTGGGCAGTGCGGCAACCGGTCGCGCTGCGGAGCGTCCAACCGTCGGCGTCGGTCACAAGCTGGGCGGTATCGGCCATCACCCAGGGCTCCAGGGCCAGCATTAGTCCAGGGCGTAGTTTGTATCCTCGGCCGGGTCGGCCCATGTTTGGTACGTGCGGCTCCTGGTGCATGGTTGAGCCAATGCCGTGGCCTCCGAACTCGGTGTTCACCGGGTATCCGGCCTCGCTCAGAACTGAGCCGATGGCGTAGGCGAGGTCGCCGATGCGGGCGCCGGGCCGCGCGGCCTCAATGCCCGCGCGCAATGCCCGTTCGGTTGCTTCGATCATCGCGACGCTCTCAGCCGGTTTGGACTCGCCCACGATGAAGCTGATGGCGGAGTCCGCCGCGATTCCGCCCTTCAACACCGCCAGGTCCAGAGTCAGAAGGTCGCCGTCAGCCAACTTGTAGTCTGTGGGCAATCCGTGCAGGACGGCATCGTTAACGCCGGTGCAGATGTAATGGCCGAATGGCCCGCGACCAAAGGAGGGGGCGTAGTCCACGTAGCAGGAGACGCCCCCGGCCTCGAGGATCATGCTCTTTGCCCATCGGTCTATGTCGAGGAGGTTGGTGCCCACCTTTGCCCGGCCTTTCAGCGTGTGCAAAATGTTAGCCACCAGGGCGCCAGCCTCCTTGGCGCGGCCTAGTTCTGTACGGCTCAGGATCTCAATCATGCGGGGCCTTTCGTGTGAAAACCAATAACTATCCCGGCCATATTATCCCGGTATTACAATTGGAGCCATGGTCAGGTTGCCGCTTACACCCGCGGAGGCCGAGCGCGGACAACGCCTCGGTGCTCTTTTGCGTCGCGCCCGGGGTGAGCGCTCCATGCTGGAGACAGCCCTCGATGCCCGTGTTTCGCCCGAAACGCTCCGAAAGATCGAATCAGGCCGGGTAGCGACGCCTGCGTTCCCCACCGTCGCTGCAATTGCGGAGGTCCTTGGACTCTCCCTCGATGAGGTGTGGGCTGAGATCAATCAGCAGGAGCATAGGGCCGAGCCGGCGGGCCCGCGTCGAAGTGCACGTGAATGGCTGGCTTCGTAACCTGAATATCCCGTAACCAGCATTCAGCGCTTGTCGTCTCAGCGTTTGGGGCGGGCCCGCACGTGGAGCCGTTCGCCTTGCTGCCCAAAGAGGGTGAGAAGCTCCACCGGTTCTGTGGTGGCGCTGGCAAACCAATGTGGTGTGCGGGTATCAAATTCCGCCACCTCGCCCGGTTTCAGGACAAAGTCGTTCTCGCCCAAGACCAATCTGAGCTTGCCGTTGAGGATATACACCCAGTCGTAACCCTCATGTGATTGCGGCGTGGGAGTCTCCTTGCCCGTGCCACCCCTGAGGACCATCTTGAAGGCCTGTATGCCGCCAGGGCGTCGCGTGAGGGGAACGGCCGTTCCCCACTCGTGAACGTGCGGCTTGAGGTGAATGCGGGGATCGCCCGTTTCTGGGGCATCAATAAGCTCTTCCAAGGGGACCTGATGCAGCCGCGCGATGGGGAGAAGAAGCTCCAAGGTTGGTTTCCGTTGACCCGATTCCAGCCTGGAAAGCGTGCTCACGGAGATGCCGGTGACTTCCGAAGCCTCCGAGAGCGTCACGTTGCGTTGGGTCCGCATGGCACGCAGGCGAGGGCCGACGGCGTCGAGCATGGTGCTGAAATCCGTAGTCATGCCCCCAGTTTGCCATATTGGCAAACTTCCTTGCTGGTTTAGCGGATCCTGACCAACCATGGAAGGAGCGGCGCAGGGCCGCTGGAGATGTGGAGGCATTGGTGAGTACGGAAAACGAGAACAACCGGGTTGCGGGGGAGTACGACGTCGTTGTGGTGGGAGGTGGCGCAGCTGGGTTAAGTGCTGCCGTCACCCTGGGCAGGGCATTGCGGTCCGTCGTCGTCATCGACGCCGGGGAGCCGCGAAACGGGCCCGCAGCCGGGGTGCACGGATTCCTGTCGCGGGACGGAGTCAATCCCCAGGAACTGCTTAAGCTCGGACGAGCGGAGGCGCTCCAGTACGGGGCGGACATGATGTCCGGCCTAGCAGTTGGGGCACGCTCGACGGCGGAGCCAATGGACGGTTCAGAGCTCGCCTTTGAGGTGGACCTGGCCGACGGTCAAACTGTCAAGGCGCGCCGGCTACTTGTCACCACCGGACTGGTGGACATCTTGCCCGACGTTGAGGGCATACGGGAACGTTGGGGACGCGATGTCCTGCACTGCCCCTACTGCCACGGCTGGGAGGTCCGGAATAAGGCAATCGGAATCCTGGGGTCAGTGCCCATGGCGTTGCATCAGGCGTTGTTGTTCCGCCAGTGGAGCCCCAACATCACCCTTTTCCTCAATGACCTTGTGGAACCGACAGAAGAACAGTGGGAACAACTGGCTGCCCGATCCATCAACGTGGTGGACGGCAAAGTCCATGCCCTGCAAGTAACTGACGACGCTTTAACGGGTGTCGTCCTGGCGTCGGGAACCATGATTCCGGTGGACGCTGTAGTCACGGGCCCACGGCTGGAGGCAAGATCCGGCGTGCTGGGAACCCTGGGTGTCCCCACGGTGGAGCACCCGATGGGGGTTGGAAGCCACGTTGACGTCAATCCCATGGGCGGTGCCACGCCGGTGCCGGGTGTCTACGCTGCAGGAAACGTCGCCGATCTCATGGGGCAGGTGATGGCCTCCGCAGCCGCGGGTGTCATGGCAGGTGCTGCAATCAATGCAGATCTCATGATGGAGGAGACCAATCGGGCTGTTGAGAATGCGCGCAAATTAGTCGTATCCCGCTAAGTCGGTCACTGTGCCAGCTGATCACAACGCACAAAACCATCGACGTGAGGTCCCTGTCCGAGGACGATTAAAGGACAGCCGTTGAAGGAGGTTGAGTATGTGCTACGCGTACTACGACGACTTCGAGCGGCGCACGAAGAAGGACTCCGAGCGCAAGCCTGAAGCACGCACATCAGAAACACCCAAGGAGCAGGAACCCGCAGAGAGCCGTCCACGGACGGAAGGAACACTGTGGACTTTCCTGGCCCGCCGTCGCAGGGAATCCGAGGTTTTTGAACCGAGGATCGACCGCATCCGCGAGAAAGTCTAGGTTTCCCGGGAACAGTTGGGCCGGATGGAAGCTAGGCCGGATTGAACAAGTAAGTAAAGGAAAGGCGCTGCGCTCGCAGCGCCTTTCCTTCGCGGTCTGCCTTGGGACTCAGCAGCCCTACGACTTGGTGGCCAGGAACTCCCGGGCGGCGGTCACGAGCGCTTCCGTTCCGCGCGCCAGCGTCGGTTGGATGACTGGCGCGAAGTACGGCGAGTGATTCGAGGGAATGTCCTCTGGAAGGCGACCCGTTGTGGCGAATTCCTTGAACAAAGCAGGCTCAGCACCACCCAGGAACCAGAAAACCAGAGGAGCGCCTGCGGCCTTCGCCAGGGCTCCTACGTCTTCGCTTCCGGATACGGGGCCAGGATCGATGATCTGTGTCTCTCCGAACTTTGCTGTGAAAGCAGCGGACACCCTGCCGGTTGCGGCTTGATCGTTGACGGTCAGCGGGAAATGCTCTTCAAACTGAATCTCGGGGTCCTTGGGGGCTCCGGATGCAGTGGACTCTCCCTTGGCAATGCGCTCAATGGAACCAAGGATTTTGTCCCTGGTGGCGTCACTGAAGGTGCGGACGCTGAGGCCCAATGTTGCCGTTTCGGGAATGATGTTGTTCTTGGTCCCTGAGTGAATCTGCCCCACCGTCACCACCGCAGAGTCACTGGCGGCGAGCTCACGCGAGACAATGCCCTGCAATCGCACGGTGGTTGCAGCAGCCATGAGCACCGGGTCAACAGTGGTCTCCGGACGCGATCCGTGGCCACCTCGTCCGTGCAAGGTGATGTTGAGGGAATCGGCCGACGCCATGGTGACGCCGGGTCGCATGCCAAACCATCCCGCGGGGAAGGGGGCTACATGTTGGCCCAGGACGACGTCGGGTTTCGGCACCACGTCATACAGCCCGTCAGCAACCATGGTTTCTGCCCCGCCGCCCCATTCCTCGGCCGGCTGGAAGAGAGCGATCAGCGTGCCTTGCCACTCATCACTCTGCGCGGCCAGGACCTCCACCGCGCCAACAAGGCAGCTCACGTGCACGTCATGGCCGCATGCGTGCATGACTGGCATGTCTTTGCCCTCATGATCAACACCCACTGCCGTGCTTGCGTAGTCCAAACCCGTTGCCTCTTTCACTGGCAACGCATCCATGTCTGCCCTGAGCATCACCACTGGTCCGGGCCCATTGTCCAGAACCCCAACAACACCGGTTTTTCCGATGTTGCGGTGAACAGCGAAGCCAAGATCTTCGAGGTATCCCGCGGCGATCCCGGCTGTTCGGGTCTCCTGAAAAGACAGTTCGGGGTTGGCGTGCAGGTCTTTGTAAAGCTCTTCGAGGTCAATGGTCATGAGTTTGCCCTTTTCATTCGACGCCATGGTTTGGCCAGTGTATCCAGCCCATGGATGCAAAGCCTGGGAAGCCCCGGCACACTGGATGTCATGAACCATTCCGAGTCAGTCACCACACAGCTATCCACTGTTGAGGAGTGGACCAGGGCGTTGGCGGAATCCAGCGGCTCCCCGGGCGGCGGCGCCGGAACAGGGGTCATGCTCTCCATCGCGGCGTCGTTGATATCCATGGTGGCTGGATACACCGAGGCGGAGAAGTCCCAGCGCGAGCAGCTCAGCGGCGTTCACTCCCGTGCTCACGAACTCCGTCAAACGGCCCTTCAACTAGCCGACGACGACGCTTCCGCCTCCAACGCGTTCGGCGCAGCCTTCCGCTTGGATCCCGGACCTGAACGCGACGACGCCATTCATCAGGCTTCCGTCCATGCCGCGAAGGCATCAGCGGTCCTCGGGGAGCGGGCGATCAATGCCATTGAAGACCTCGGCTGGCTCGCATCCAACGGCAACCCTGCGCTGATCGCGGACGTCGTGGTGGGCTTCGGCGCCCTCCGCGCAGCCATCGCCGGAGCCCGGACCAATGTGAGCTTCGACCTCGCATCCCTAACCTCAGCCGGCGCCACGCTCGAGGAAGTCAGGGAACAGCACCCGGAGCTATGGAACACCGTCAGCCGGCTCAGCGACGCCCTCGACAGAATCGACGAGCTGACCGCCGTCGTCGACAAGAAAGCGGCGCCGACCGAAGCGCTGTGAGGCCCGGTTTGCGTGGCAAATCCCTACGGAACCCCGCAAAGCGGGCCTCACAACGGCATTACTGCGCCTTCGGCGCTCTGCCTACTACTGCGCCTTCGGCACACGCCTGAGTACGACGGCGGCGAGCACTGCCGCGCCGGCCATCAGTACCAGCCCAATCGCCGCAGTGATGTGGACGCCGGACTCGAAAGCTGTCCGGGCGGCGTGTGTCAACGCCTCCGACAACGGGGCCGGAAGTGCGGCCGCCGCATCAACAGCGCCGGCGAGCGTCTCACCGGAATTCCCGGCAGCTTGCTCGGAGATGCCGTCCGGCATGATCAGGTTGTGCTGGTAAGACGCCGTGAGGATAGAGCCAAGCACTGCCGTTCCCAAGAGTGACCCCAGTTCGTAGCCGGTCTCGGAGATAGCCGAGGCGGCGCCGGATTTGTCGGCCGGCACTGAAGCCAGGATGAGGTCGTTGGAGATGGTCTCCGCAGCGCCCACGCCGACGGCCAGGACGGTCAAGGCTGACAACAGGAACACCGGACCGCTGCCGTGATCGCCCACTACGACGATCAGATAGCCCACGGCACTGAGTGTCAGGCCTGCCGCCACAACGAACCCTGGCCGCACACGCTTGACCAGAGGTACCACCAGCAGGCCGGCGATGACCGTTGCCAGGAGGGCGGGAATCATCGCGATACCGGCCTCCATGGGGGACTGGCCCTCAACAAGTTGCAGGTGCTGGGCGAAGAAGTAGATGAAGCCCGTCATGGAGAACAGGGACAGGACGTTCGCCACGATTGCCGTGCTGAACACCTTGTTCTTGAACAAGGCAACATCCAGCATGGGGTTCTCGATCCGCTGCTGGCGACGCACGAACAGGATGCCCATCACCAGGCCAAAGCCCATGAAGGCAGCTGCGGACGCCCCGAAACCATGAACCGCGAATTCCTTGATCCCGTAAACGAACGGCGCCATGGTGACAACGGAGAGGAGGATGCTGCGCGCATCCACACGTCCGGGATTGGCATCCTTGGACTCGGGAATCAGTACCCGGCCGAAAGCAAGCAGGGGCAAAAGCAGGAATGCTGCTACCAGGAAAACGGCGCCCCACCAGAAGTGCTCCACCAGCCAGCCGCCAAAGATCGGGCCAAGGGCGGCGCCGCCGGAGAACCCTGCGGCCCAGACGGCGATCGCGAGCCGGCGCCGGTTGGGATCGGTGAAAATGTTCCGGATCAGGGAAAGGGTTGAGGGCATCAGCATGGCACCGAAGACACCAAGGCCGGCGCGGCCGGCAATCAGCCATTCAGCGGACGGCGCGAATGCTGTAGCAGCCGAAACCGCTGCGAAGCCTGTGCTGCCGACCAGCAGCAGCCGCCGTCGTCCGATCCTGTCGCCCAAGTTGCCCATGGACACCAACAGTGCGGCGAGGACCAGCGGGTAGGCGTCAACAATCCAGAGCAATTGGACGCCGCCAACGTTCAGGGAACGGGCGATTTCAGGGAGGGCAAAGGTGAGCGCGGTGTTGTCGACGGCCACCAGCAGCACCGGAAACATCAGGAGTGCCAGTGCCGTCCAGTCGCGCCACGGTGCTGCCGGACCCTTAACGGGGTGGGCGGAACGGGGTGCTTGGGTTGAGGACGGCGAGAACATGTAACCACTGTACCGTCCAGACGGTATAGTTTCAAATGTAGCCACCGCGAGCCTTTAGGGAATGATGGACACATGCCACGAAAACCAATTGCCCGGGACGCCGTCCTGGACGCCTTTGAAGCCCTCCTCATTGAAGTGGGGGAGCGTGCTGCCACGCTCGATGCCGTTGCCAAGCGCGCGGGAGTGTCCAAGGGTGGGCTGCTCTACCACTTTCCCAATAAGGAAGCGCTGATTACTGCCCTTTTGGAGCGCCTGGACCTGCTGGCCGACGAAGATACCGAAGTGATGAAGGCCGCGCCCGATGGTTCGGCTGCATACTTCATCCGGTCCTCGCTGTGGGCAGATACGCCCATGGACCGGGCCTTCGTTGCCGCTACCAGGTTGGCTGAGGTGGCTCACGAGGAAACCCGCCGCAGGTTTGCCGCCATCCAACAGAGATGGCTGGACGTGCTCGCAGAAGACGTCGGACCGGAAGTTGCCAAGGCTGTCAGCTACATGGGCGATGGGCTCTACTTCAACGCGATCTTTGAAGGCGGCCAGGAGGGCGGCAACGCCGGGCGGGAGGCCGACGTCGAAATCCTGCTGGGAGTCCTCGAGCGGCTACGGAAGTAGTGGTTCCTCCATTTGCTGCTGAGGCCGGAGCGTAGGACAATTAACTCTTGTGGCGTGCCCAGCGTGGCGCCCATATACAACTGAACATGCCTTTGATCTGCGGCGGGAGAGTCCTGCAAGCACGTGATGCAGGCGCCGTAGGAGCAAACCCTCCCCAGGAATCTCTCAGGCCCACGCACCGCCGCGGCAAGGCAACTCTGGAAAGCAGCAGGCACTCGGCACCTCAGGGTGAAGAGAGCTGTGCTCACCGACGGTGCAAGCGATGGTTGTCCCACAACGCGCGGAAACTCTCAGGTCCAATACAGAGCGGGGAGGAACCCAGCCGCTGTGGCGTACCCAAACGCTGCCCAAGTAATGGAGTTCCTTCGTGACGGTTAGTTCTGCCTCCACCACCTTCGTCGATCGGCATATCGGCGCCCGCCGCCAGGCTGATATTGAGACCATGCTCAAGTCCGTCGGTTACGACACCGTCGACTCCCTGGTCGACACCGCCGTCCCGAACGATATCCGCCAGGACGTTGCCCTCACCCTGCAGAACGCGCTGAGCGAAGTTGAAGTTCTGGCCGAGCTGCGCAAACTTGCGTCCAAGAACAAGACCGCCGTGCAGATGATCGGCCAGGGCTACTACGACACCGTGACGCCGCCGGTGATCCGCCGCAACATTCTTGAGTCCCCGGCCTGGTACACGGCCTACACGCCGTACCAGCCGGAAATTTCCCAGGGCCGTCTTGAAGCGCTCCTGAACTTCCAGACCATGGTGCAGGACCTGGTTGGCCTGCCGATCGCCAACGCCTCCCTGCTGGACGAAGCAACCGCCGTGGCCGAGGCCGTGCTCATGATGCGCCGTGCCAACAAGAACAAGGCTGTCCAGGACGGCAAGACCGTTCTTGACGCCGACTGCCTGCCGCAGACCATCGCCATTGTGAAGGGCCGCGCAGAAGCGCTCGGCTTCGAGGTTGAGGTAGCTGACCTGTCGCTCGGTCTCCCGGAAGGCGACATCAACGGCGTCGTCCTGCAGCAGCCGGGTGTCTCCGGCCGCGTGTTCGATCACTCCGCCGTGATCGCTGACGCCAAGGAACGCGGCGCGCTGGTTACCGTCGCTGCCGACCTCCTTTCCCTGACGCTCATCACCCCTCCGGGTGAGCAGGGCGCGGACATTGCTGTTGGTTCCGCGCAGCGCCTGGGCGTACCGCTGTTCTTCGGCGGCCCGCACGCTGCTTACATGGCCGTCCAGAAGGGTCTGGAGCGTTCCATGCCCGGCCGTCTGGTGGGCGTTTCCAAGGACGACGCCGGTGTCCCCGCCTACCGCTTGGCGCTGCAGACCCGTGAGCAGCACATCCGCCGCGAGAAGGCCACGTCCAACATCTGTACCGCGCAGGCGCTGCTCGCCATCGTCGCCTCGATGTACGCCGTCTACCACGGCCCCGAAGGCTTGAAGGCGATCGCAGAGACCGCTCACAGCCACGCCCGCACCCTCGCAGCGTCCCTGAAGGCTGCCGGCGTCGAGGTCCTTCACGGTTCCTTCTTCGACACCATCACCGTCCGAGTTCCCGGCAAGGCCGGCGAGCTCGTGGCCGCTGCCGAGGCCAAGGGCATCAACCTGCGCGGCATCGACGCCGACACTGTGGGCATCTCGGTTGATGAGACCACAACTTCCGCGATTGTCGCCGACGTCGCAGCGGTGTTCGGCGCTTCAGTGGCTGAAGCCGCTGAAGGCTTTGCGCTTGAGGCCTCCGTGGAGCGTTCCAGCGACTTCATGCAGCACCCGGTGTTCAACACCCACCGCTCCGAAACCCAGCTCCTGCGCTACATCCGGAAGCTCTCCGACCGGGACCTCGCGCTGGACCGCACCATGATCCCGCTGGGTTCCTGCACCATGAAGCTCAACGCCACGGCTGAAATGGAAGCGATCTCGTGGCCGGAGTTCGCCTCCATCCACCCGTTCGCTCCGGATTCCCAGACCGAGGGCTGGCGTGAACTCATCACCGATCTCGAGTCGCAGCTGACCGAGATCACTGGCTACGACCAAGTCTCCATCCAGCCCAACGCCGGGTCCCAAGGCGAGCTCGCAGGCCTGCTGGCCATCCGCGGCTACCACCTCTCCCGTGGCGACGAACAGCGCAACATCTGCCTCATCCCTGCTTCCGCCCACGGCACCAACGCGGCCTCAGCAGTGCTCGCCGGCATGAAGGTTGTTGTAGTGGCCACCGCCCCCGATGGCACCATCGACCACGTTGACCTCAAGAACAAGATCGAAGCCCATCGCGATGCCCTCTCGGCCATCATGATCACCTACCCGTCCACGCATGGCGTGTACGACGCCGACGTCCGCGAAGTCTGCGACGCCATCCACGAGGCCGGCGGCCAGGTGTACATCGACGGTGCCAACCTCAACGCACTGGTTGGACTAGCCCAGCCGGGCAAGTTCGGCGGCGACGTGTCCCACTTGAACCTGCACAAGACGTTCTGCATCCCCCACGGCGGCGGCGGACCCGGCGTTGGCCCGGTCGCAGCCAAGGCACACCTCGCACCGTTCATGCCCGGCGACGCGGCGTCCTGGACCGAAGGTAACGACGTCCCGATTTCGGCTTCCCGTTTCGGCTCCGCCGGCGTGCTGCCGATCTCCTGGGCCTACGTGAAGCTCATGGGCGGCCAGGGCCTCACCGAAGCCACCAAGTCCGCGCTGCTCGCTGCGAACTACATCGCTTCCCGCCTCAACGATCACTTCCCGGTTCTTTACACCGGCGAAGGCGGACTCGTAGCACACGAGTGCATTCTGGACCTCCGGGAACTGACGGCCAAGACCGGCGTCACCGCTGAAGATGTTGCCAAGCGCCTCATCGACTTCGGCTTCCACGCGCCCACCCTGGCCTTCCCGGTGGCGGGCACGCTCATGGTTGAACCCACCGAGTCCGAAGACCTCGTGGAGATCGACCGCTTCATCGAAGCCATGATCACCATCCGTGCCGAGATCGAACAGGTGGCCCACGGCGACTTCTCCGTGCAGGATTCCCCGCTTCGCCGCGCACCTCACACGGCAGCCGCCGTCGTAACTTCTGATTGGGACCGCGCGTACCCGCGTGAGCAGGCCGCCTTCCCGGTCCACCACCTGAAGCAGGACAAGTACTTCCCGCCCGTTGGCCGCATTGACGGCGCAGCCGGAGACCGAAACCTGGTCTGCTCCTGCCCGCCCATCGAAGACTTCGAAAACTAAGGACCCGGATATGTCTGAGAACTACACCGCGCTCTACGAAGAGCACAAGAAGCTCGGCGCGTCCTTTACCGACTTCGGCGGCTGGCAAATGCCCCTCAAGTACTCCTCGGAGCTGGCTGAGCACCACGCCGTCCGTAAGTCCGCCGGCCTGTTCGACCTCTCCCACATGGGCGAAGTCTGGGTCACCGGTCCCGAGGCAGCCGCGTTCCTCGATTACGCCCTGGTGGGCAAGATCTCCGCCATGGCCATCGGTAAGGCCAAGTACTCGCTGATCTGCCAGGAAGACGGCGGCATCATTGACGACCTCATCACGTACCGTCGCCCGTCCACCGCAGAAGGCACCGACAAGTTCCTGGTAGTGCCCAACGCAGGCAATGCTGCCGTTGTTGCTGCGGCGTTGTTGGAGCGTGCCGCTGGTTTTGACGTCGTCGTCGAGGACGCTTCCGCCGAGACCTCGCTGATCGCCGTTCAGGGGCCGCTCGCTGAAGCGATCCTCCTCCGCCTGGTGCCCGCCGACCAGCACGCACTGGTCACTGAACTCAAGTACTACGCGGCGGTTGACGTCCCGTTCACGTTCGACGGCGGCACTCAAGACCTGCTGCTCGCCCGCACCGGGTACACCGGCGAAGACGGCTTCGAGATCTTCGTGGCCAACGACTCCGCGGCAGCCCTGTGGCAGGCCATTGCTGCCTCCGCGAATGAAGGTGAGCTGATCCCGGCCGGGCTGGCATCGCGAGATTCCCTGCGGCTCGAAGCTGGAATGCCCCTCTACGGCAACGAACTCTCCCGCGAAGGCAACCCCTTCGCTGCAGGGCTGGGACCCGTAGTGGCGCTCTCCAAAGAAGGCGACTTCGTGGGCAAGGACGCACTCGCTGCCCTGAAGGCTGACGGTGCTGGCTCTACGTCCGGCCGTAAGCTTGTGGGTCTCAAGGGCCTCGGCCGCCGTGCCGGACGCGGCCACTACCCGGTCCTCAAGAACGGCGCAGTGGTTGGCGAAGTCACGTCCGGTCAGCCCAGCCCCACGCTCGGCTACCCGGTAGCGTTGGCGTATGTCGACGTCGAGCATTCAGAGCTTGGTACCGCGCTGGATATTGACCTGCGCGGGAAAGCCGAGCCGTTCGAAGTCGTCGCACTGCCGTTCTACAAGCGCCAAAAGTAGGTTCTGGGTTTTCGAACCTGGCGACCTCTGCATGCTCCCCACCGTCCCCCTCGCCTCGCAAGCTCGGCCCGGGAACCCGGACGGCGTGGCCCCCGTCGCATGTGCGCCCGCTGAGCGGACGCGACGCTCCCTTGGACGCATGCTGCCGGAGGCCGGACTCGCGTGGCCGTGCGGTGGGGGAGCGGATTCCGGAAGCGTGCGTCAAAGCGACGAAGGAGCAGCACGCGGAGGAATTCGGTGCCCCACCATCCCAGCCATAGTTTTGACCAACCATAGTAAGGAATCAGAATGCCCAAAGTAGCGCCCGAACTTCAGTACTCCGACGAGCACGAGTGGGTTTCACGCGGAGACGGGAACTCCGTGTCCGTTGGTATCTCCGAAGTTGCCACCGACGCACTGGGTGACATTGTGTACGTTGACCTGCCCGAGGTTGGTTCGTCTGTGACTGCAGGCGAGACCTGTGGTGAAGTTGAGTCCACCAAGTCCGTTTCGGACCTGTACTCGCCGGTTACTGGCGAGGTCACGGAGATCAACGACGCCGTTGTTTCCGACCCCGCCTTGATCAACAACGATCCCTACGGTGCCGGCTGGTTGTTCAAGGTCGCCGCTGAATCCGAGGGCCCGCTGCTCTCGGCCGAGGAGTACGCCTCCAAGAATGGCGGAGACCTCTCCTAACTCCCTGCGCCCGAGTCCATTTCGGGGGTTCGCTGCTGGGTGTGCCGTGCGCACGGCATGTTTGGCAGGGAATCCCCGAATCGGGGAATACCGTCCGTTCCATCGGGCCACCCGGGCACGCACACTGTGGCGTAGCGTGGGATTGTAGAACTGAATAGTATTGCGACGCCGGGTTGCCGCCATTGGGGGCCATCCGGCGTCGTGCTTCGGCCGCCTGCTGCCATAAGCGGGGGTGGCCCTCCGGCAGGACCATCTGCCGGACCGTTTTCAAGCTTTGTAAGGAATCCCGACCATGGCTGTTGGTGTTTTCGATCTGTTCTCTGTGGGTATTGGTCCGTCGAGTTCTCATACTGTGGGTCCGATGCGTGCCGGGGCGGTGTTTGCTGGTGAGCTGAAGGACGCTGGTGTCCTGGGTTCGGTGGCGTCGTTGCGTGTTGATTTGTATGGGTCGTTGGCTGCGACGGGTCGTGGGCATGGGACCATGACGGCTACGTTGCTGGGCTTGGAGGGGTACCACCCCGAGTTGATCCTGCCTGAGGAGGTAGAGGAGCGGCTCGCGGCGATCGCGGAGACCGGAGTGCTGAACCTGGCTGGTGCCTCCGGTGAGGGTGCGGAGTTGCCCTACGCGGTGGAAGACATGGTTCTGCACCCTTTGACGGTGTTGCCGCGGCATACGAATGGGATGAAGTTTGCTGTCTCTGACGCTGAGGGGAAGGTGCTGCGGGAGGCGACGTTCTTTTCGGTGGGTGGTGGGTTCATTGTCCGGGAGGGTGAGGAAGACGCGGCCCGGGAGGAGTTGGAGGAGTCGAAGAAGGAGTTGCCGTTGCCTTTTAGGACGGCGGCGGAGTTGTTGGGCCGGTGCGCGTCCAAGGGGCTGGGGATCAGCGACATCATGTTCATCAACGAGCGGGCGTCCAGGTCTGAGGAGGAGATCCGTGAGGGTCTGTTGCATATTTGGGCTGTGATGGAGGCTTGTGTTGAGACCTCGTTGAAGCGTGAAGGTGTGTTGCCGGGTGGTTTGAAGGTTCGTCGTCGTGCACCGGATTGGTTGGAGCGGCTCCTGAAGGAGGACAAGGACCGGAACGATCCGAAGTATTGGCAGGAGTGGGTGAACCTGATCGCGTTGGCGGTGAACGAGGAGAACGCGACTGGTGGCCGGGTGGTGACGGCGCCGACTAATGGTGCTGCGGGGATCATTCCCGCAGTGTTGTACTACGCGTTGAACTACGCGCCGGGGATGGATAAGGCGACGCAGCAGGACCGGGATGATGTGGTGGTGAAGTTCCTGCTCGCTGCTGGTGCGGTGGGTGTGTTGTATAAGGAGCAGGCGTCCATTTCGGGTGCTGAGGTGGGGTGTCAGGGTGAGGTGGGGTCGGCGTCGTCGATGGCTGCTGCTGGTTTGGCGGAGGTGATGGGTGGTACGCCGGGTCAGGTGGAGAATGCTGCGGAGATTGCGATGGAGCATAATCTGGGGTTGACGTGTGATCCGATCGGGGGGTTGGTGCAGATTCCGTGTATTGAGCGGAACGCGATCGCGGCGGCGAAGGCGATTAATGCTACGAAGATGGCGTTGTGGGGTGATGGGACGCATCGGGTGTCGTTGGATGAGGTGATCGTGACGATGCGTGAGACGGGCAAGGACATGTCCACTAAGTACAAGGAAACCGCGATGGGCGGCCTCGCCGTCAACGTCGTCGAATGCTGAATCCCAAAACTGTCAGTCCCTGATGCAATGCTGTATCCATGAGCGGGGGATACAGCAGGGACTTTTTGCGGACGCGGCTTGAACTGCCCAGTCCGCAGGCAACGACGACACTTTTGGAGTACACCCACTTTTCTGTGCGCTTCCGGGTTGCCCGGAAGCTCGCGGCGATTGTGGGTGTCAACATCAACGGCAAGGAACTGGTGCCCCTGGCCCGCGAGGGTTCATGGCATGTGGACGACAGGATCCCCCGGGAACAGCAAGCCGGCCCGGATCTGTACAAGAACAATGCGTTTGATCGCGGCCACCTGGTTCGCCGCTTGGATCCGGTGTGGGGTGATGCAACAACGGCGAAGAAAGCCAACCAGGACACCTTTAGCTATACCAACGCGGCACCGCAGATTGATGACTTCAATCAGGGTAAGGAGCTGTGGGTGGGGCTGGAAGATCATGTTCTGGGCCATGCAGCCGCCCATGATGCGAAGCTCAGCGTGTTCACGGGGCCGGTGTTCGTCGATGACGATCCTGTATATAGGGGAGTTCAGATCCCTCGGAAGTTCTGGAAGATCGCGGCATGGACCAACGACGCCAAGCTGGCCGCCGTCGGCTTTGTGCTGGACCAATCGCCGATGCTGGGCAAAGTGGAGCTGAAGACAGCGGTCGTCGAACGGCTCCTTGAAGGTGAGCCACCGCCTCTGGGGCCGTTCCGGACTTTCCAGGTACCCATCGGGCAGATCGCCGACCTCACCGGGCTCAGCCTCAGCCGGCTGATCAACGCGGACCGCCTGGTGAGGGGCCAACGGGAATCCGGGGCTGAACCCCGTGCCATCAAGCTGGAGAGCGCAGACCAGATCAGGCTCTAATCCCTTGGTAAATCAGCGGAATCGGGCGATATCCACATACCCCGATAGACTTGGGGCTGCATGTCCGCATGCGCACCACGCTTTTGAACACTGCACCAAAACCCTGAGATTGGACACGGCCACCTTGCGAGAATTTACCGCCCGCTTTGCCACCGCCGAGGAAATCGATAACTGGGACAAGCACGTCACGGCGAATCCGAATGGCGGCAACATGCTGCAGTCGGATGCCTACGCGGCAGTCAAGGACGGAAACGGCTGGCTGGTCCGGCGGCTCGTCGTCGAGACTCAGGAGTACTCCAGCTACAACCTTCTCCTGGAGAAGAAGTTCCCTGTGATGGGTCGGCTCTGGTACCTGATCAAGGGGCCGGACGTCGCAGATGTCAGCGATATTCAGCCTGCCCTCACGGCAGTCGCCGCGCTGGCTCACGAGAAGAAGATGAACGTCTTCAGCATCAAAATCGAGCCAGACATTGTTGAGTCGGCTGAAGCAACAGCAGAACTCCAAGCCGCTGGCTTGGTCAAGGCTCCCAACATTCAGTCCAACGATTCCACGGCGTTGCTGGACATATCGGCGCCGGCCAATGAAGTCCTCCGCAGCATTTCCTCCCGTGCCCGTAATGCGGTCCGCAGGGCCGAGCGTGAAGGCTGCGAGGTAAGGCAGGCAGAGCCGGGCGAGGACAGCTACCGCAAGCTCTATAACCTCATGCAGAACACCATGAACGCCAAGGGTGCCATGCCCCTGCGGAACTACGAGTACTACTCCAAGTTCTGGGAAGAATTCTGCAGCCGCGGACAGGGCCATTTCTTCTTTGTCTACGAGGACGGCGCGCCCAGCGTTGGTGCTTTCGTCATCAACTACGGCTCCAAAGCCACGTACAAGGACGGCGGGTCAACCCAGAACCGTAAGCAGTACGGCGACTCCCATCTGGTCCAATGGGCGGCCATCCAGCGTATGCAGGAATTGGGGTGCGTGGAATACGACTTCTGCGGAACACCGCCCGCTGCAAGGATCAAGGACAAGGCCCACCCGCTCTATGGCCTGGGTTCCTTCAAGACGAGCTTTACCAAGACGGTGACGGACTTCGTCGGCTGTTACGACCTCGTCCTGGGACCCGTCCGCCACAAACTGTGGCTCAAGGGTGCGGAGCGCATCTTCCGTCGACTCGAAACCATGCGCACCGGCGGCCAGTTCTACTAGGTCCCACCCGCAGCCAGCAACACAACTTCAGGCCCGCCCCGGCCACCAACGGGTGCAATCTACTTTTAGGTGAGGTAATTTCTTTGACTCCGATTGAGGCTGGAACCGACATGGAATTCGTGATTCTCAGTGACGCTGATTTCGAGACATTCGCCAAGGGACACCCGCAGGGCAGTTTTATCCAGTCCCTCGATCTCACACGCTTCCAGCGTGCCCGGGGACAGGAAGTCGAGCTCTTTGGAGTGATGCAAAACGGCAGCCTCGTTGCCGCGGGAAAGATCGTCTACACGTCCAACCGCATCGGGTACAAGACCGCCGACTGCGCCAAGGGACCACTGATGGACTACAGCGACCCCTCAGTGGTGAGCTTCGTCGTCGAGCAGTTGAAGAAGCATGCGGCCTCGAAGAAGGCCGCCGAACTGCGCATCTCACCCAACATCCGGTACATCGCGCGGGACGAAGAGGGCGCCGAGCACCCCGAGGTTGAGGACAACCGTCCGTTGCTGAAGGAGTTCGAAGGCCTGGGCTTCAAGCACCAGGGCTTCGACATGAACTTCGCCAACATCAACTGGATGTTCATCAAGCAGCTGGACGGTATCGCTGATTCCGAAGAGCTCATCATGGGGATGAACTACCGCACCCGCAAGGCCATCCGTAAAGCCGAGAAGAACGGCGTTTACCTGGAACAGGCCACGCTGGAAACGCTGGATGACTTCTACAACGCGCTCAGCACTGCCGGAGATGAGAAGGGCTTCACGTACCGCGAACGTGAGTACTACGAGCAACTCCTGCGGAACACCTCCGATGAGTTCACCAAGCTCATGATGGCCAAGATCAACATCCCTGAGTACCGGGCCTCCATCACTGAGCGCCTCGATGCCGAGTCCAAAACCCTGGCGGACCTGAAGCGCGAGGTCGAGGAGACCGGCAGCAAGAAGAAGGCCAACCGCGTCAAAGTGGTCCAGGACCTCGTGGACAGTTACGAGCGCAGCCTCAAGGATATTGAACGTTTCCCGGATTCTGTGGGTGTCGCCACCGTTGCAGCCATTCACTTTGCATGCTCCGGAGACGAACTGGTGTGCGTCATCGGCGGGACCGTCCAGGACTACATCTACTTCAACGGCGCCACCTCCCTTTACTGGGGCATGATGCTGCACGTCTTGAACAACGGATACTCGCGCTACAACTTCTACGGCACTTTCGGTATCCAAGGCCAGGATGAAACCGGCCACGGGGGCTACGAATTCAAGAAGGGCTTCGGCGGCGAGGTAGTGCAGCTGGTGGGCGATTTCGTGGCCCCGGTGAACCCTCTGGTCTTCCATGGCTACCGCGCGGTCAGGAAGCTCGCAGGGGCCGCCCAGACAGTTCTGGGACGATTGCCCCTTGAGAAATTGCCGGTAGTAGGAAAATTTCGGAGGAATCGCTAATCACACAAGCCAAGGGAGGATCACCGCGTGACTGAACGCCCCGACGGGTCCGCCAACAGGCCCCACACCGACGGGCTGCCCAAAACCCAGCCGTTGCGGCCATCCCAGGTCCGGCAGAACGTCAATGCCAAACGCATGCTGATGCGTCTGGTTCAAGGTGACAGCCCGCCCACCGCCCCCATGAACATCGTGGACCGGTTGGCCGGAAGTCCCTATGCCAACCCCACCATTCAAGTGGTGGGTGTGGACGCCTCGGCCCGCAAGACCATTGACTTCGCCCTGCATTTGGCTGAAGTCATGTTCCGCTACGGTGCAGGCGCCCTTGAGGTTGAAACCAGCATGATTGCGGTCACAGCAGCCCTTGGCCTGAAGAACGTTGAAGTGGACATCACCAACCAGTCGGTGGCCATCAACTACGCGCCGAAGGATCAAACTCCCATCACGCTGCTGCGTGTGGTGCGCTCCTGGACCAACAACTACGCCGGCCTTGCTCAGGTGCATCAGCTGGTCACGGACATCGTGGCCGGGGGAGTGGGCCGCGACGAAGCCGTACGCAGGTTGAACGAGATCATCCGTAGCGCCAAACCCTTCCCCCGGTGGATGGTCACCATCGCCTTCGGCATCTTCGCCGCGGTATTCGTGGGCGTCCTGGGCGGTGGCATAGGCGCGTCTGCGGTGGCTTTTGGTTCAAACATCCTGATCAGCCTGCTCTCCCGTCAGCTTGCCAGGTGGCGGACCGCCGACTTCTTCAACACCATGGCGTGCGCGTTCCTGGTCACATTCATTGCGCTGATGCTTCGGTGGGCCGGGGTGGAAATTGCGCCATCCATTGTGGTGGCGGGTGGCATTCTGCTGCTGCTCCCCACTGGCCGCCTCGTCTCGTCCGTCCAAGACGCCATCAACGGCTTCCCGGTAACGGCGGCGGGCCGGTTCCTTTCCACGCTGCTCACCTTCGGTGCCATCGTGGCGGGGATCGGCGTTGCCGTCGTCGTGGGAACGCTCATGGGCAGCGCCGTCCTGGACGTCACGCAGACATTCCCCGACGCGTACCCGCTATGGATCCAGGCATTCCTTATCGCTGTAGCGGTGGTGGCCATCGGCGTCACCGAACAGACTCAAATGCGGCTGCTGGTCCCGACGGCGGCAGTGGGCATCGTTGGTTTCTTCGTCTTGTGGGGGGTTGGCGAAGCCGGCCTCGGCGACCGGTTGTCGCCAGCTGTCGCTGCAGTGGTCATCGGCTTGTTGGGTCGTGTGGTGGCGCTCAAGCTGGGGGCGCCGCAGCTTGTGGTGGCTGTTCCCGCCGCACTGATCCTGCTGCCAGGTCTGACGATCTTCCGTTCCATGTACGCCCTCACGGTTGAAGGGGGCAACATCCTGCTCGGTGCGGGAGGCATGCTCAACGCCGGCGCCATTGTGCTGGGAGTGGCGGCGGGCATTGTGCTGGGCGACAACCTGGCAAGGCCGCTCACGAAGGGGTTATCCAGCAATGAACGGCGCCGGGTACGCAGGCGTTAACCACAAAAGCCGAACGGCGCTGCCTTGAGGCGGCGCCGTTCGGCTTTAAGAATGGATCTGGACTGAAGCTAGATCTGACCTACGGGGAGCTTCTTCTCAGCCTGGAAGACTTCCTCCACGCGACCCTGCGCCCAGTATCCGGAGAGCGATACCTGCGAACGCTCCAGACCGCGCTGCACGAAGAAGATCTCACGGAGACCCTTCATGTAGCCCCGCTCGCCGTGGGCGAAGACATCAACGCGTCCGGGCAGCCACGGGGTGTTCCTCAGTGCCTCAAGGAGCAGGTCACTGGACCCGGCTTGAACCCCTTTGCGGAGCAGCCAGTGCAACTCCACGCCAGTCGGCGCGGAAATTGGAAGAATGTCGGCCTCGTTATCCACCTCGAGGAAGACGGTGCCGCGGGCATCGGGAGCAAGAGCCTCAACACAGGCCGCGATGGCGGGTATGGCCGCGTCGTCGCCGGCGAACAAGTACCAATCGGCATCCGGTGCGGGGTTGTAGGCACCGCCCGGACCCGTGAAAATCATGGAGTCGCCGGGCTTCGCGGCGGCAGCCCACGGGCCGGCCAGCCCTTCGTCGCCGTGGACCACAAAGTCGATGGCCAGTTCCTGCGCTTCGAGGTCCACCCAGCGGATGGTGTAGGTCCGGGTGTGGGGCCACTGCTCGCGGGGCATGGTGTCGCGGATGACCCACAGATCCAGCGGGAGTTCGTACTCGACGCCCGGCTGGGGAAAGACAATTTTGACGTAGCGGTCCACGTATTCGTTGTTCGCGTAATCGCTGAATCCAGGTCCGCCGGCAACGATTCGCACCATGTGCGGCGAGAGGCGTTCGTTGCGCAGGACGGTCAGGTTGACCTGCGGACGGGTTTTGCGTGAGGCGGACGAAGTGACGGGGAGTGCAGTCATGTAGGTAAGCCTAAGCTAATTACCTGCGCGCCCGCTGGGTATGAGGCGAAGGTTACAGCGCGGTGGTGATCACAGAACCGGAAGTTCCCAGTTGATGGGCTCAGCGCCCAAGTCCACCAGCAGTTCGTTGGTCCGGCTGAAGGGCTTCGAACCGAAGAAACCCCGTGAGGCAGAGAGCGGGCTCGGATGGACCGAGACGATGGACGGCGCCCCGTCCAGCAGCGGCGTGACGCTCTCGGCGTCCTTGCCCCACAGGATCGCCACCAGCGGACGCTTTCGCCCCGCACCGTCCGTACGGTTGGCGACGGCGGTGACGGCCGCCGTCGTGATGGCTTCCCAGCCCTTGCCGCGGTGGGAGCCGGCGTTTCCCGCTTCGACGCTGAGGACGCGGTTCAGGAGAAGGACGCCCTGTTCGGTCCAGGCGCTGAGGTCGCCGTGTACCCGGGGCGGCAGGCCGAGGTCATCGTGAAGTTCGCGGTAGATGTTGGCGAGGCTTCGTGGAATGGGGCGCGTCGGGCGGGAAACGGCGAAGGAAAGCCCGATCGCGTGGCCGGGAGTCGGGTAGGGATCCTGGCCGAGGATCAAGACCTTGACGTCGGCCAGCGGTTGTTTGAAGGCCCGCAGCAGGTTATTGGCTGCCGGAAGAACCTGCGCCCCGCTGGAGGATCGCCCGGACACGTAACTCAACGTTTCACGGAGTTGGCTTTCCACGGGGCGCAAGGCGTCAGCCCAGTCGGGAGCCATCAGCTCATCGAGCGGTAGCTCACTGAGCGCGGCGAAGCCTGGGTCGGCCGCGTCGGCAGGTTCAAGATCAAAGAGTGCATCCTCGCCAGTCACCACGCCATTGTCTCCCGCGCGGCGCCGGCCCTGCGAATGACAGCGTTGTTATTCGCCCGTAACATGGGGGTAGGACATTTACCCCCACCAAGCGTCGAAGGAGTGTGCCGTGGCAGAACCAGCACCGGAACCGATGGCGTCGCAGGCTACAGGTTTCGCGCTCGAGGACCTCGCAGCCGAGACCCGCAGCGACTCTCCCTTGAGCGAGCGGGACCAGCAGATGCTGGCGCTGGAGCGGCAGTGGTGGAAGTACGCGGGAGCTAAGGAACAGGCCATCCGCGAGCTGTTCGACCTCTCCGCCACCCACTATTATCAGATCCTGAACGCGCTGATCGATACCGAGGACGCGTTGGCCCACGATCCCATGCTCGTCAAGAGACTGCGTAGACTACGTACGTCCCGCCAGCGTGCGAGGACTGCACGTCGCCTGGGGTCCGACGCGTAAATCGCCAGGCTGATCAGTCAGCAGCAACCAGCAAGGACACCGCTTCACCATGACCAAATATGCCAAGGACGAATTCGATCAGGTCCCGCAGAACACGTCCCGCCAGGGCGTTCACCGCGACGCCCAGGAGACCCCGCGCCCCACTTTGTGGCCGGTCCTGACTGTTGGGGCAGTGGCCTTGGTGCTCGGACTGGTGGCCTTCCTGGTGCTCCCCAACCTTGGCCTGGTAGCGCCGGGCGCTGCGTCAAGCATCACGACGCCGGCACCCCAGCAGACATCCACGGCACCGTCGGCTGCACCGACAGAATCCAGTGCGCCCTCCGCTTCCAGCGAGCCCAGCGGTGAACCCAGCGCTGAAGTGACGCCGTCGGAGTCTCCTTCTGCCACTCCTTCCGCGGCCCCTGTGGACAAGACCACTCCGGTGGCTGTTTACAACGGTGCGGGAACCGCTGGTTTGGCCGGGCGGGTGGCGGGTCTCGTCCAGGGTGACGGTTGGGTATTGAGCACGGTAGGAAACTGGGGTGGCCTGCCGCAGCAGACGTCCGTGATCTTCTACAACGCTCCCGCGCAAAAGTCGAACGCCGAGGCGCTGGGAACCTTGCTGGGCATTCAAAACATTGTGGAAACACCCGAGGTTCAACAGCCGCTGGTGGTTGTGGCCGGGCCCGGGTTCCAGTAGGCCGCAGGCGCGACGCGGAGCTCAAAGTCCCCAACTCGGTTAAGCCTCAATAACAAAAGCGGTGCCCTGCCCCTCCTCGGCAGCGCGGTGATGGTGACAGTGGTTACAGTGGATTGATTCCGGTACGGAGATCCCGGCAACCGGTCTTGGCTACTGCGAAAGTGTGGGCATCATGGCTTTGGGAACCGTTAAATGGTTCAACGCCGAAAAAGGCTACGGCTTCATCACTGTGGATGAATCCGGCGACGACGTCTTTGTGCATTGGTCCGCCATCCAGATGGATGGCTTCCGCGCCCTCGAAGAAGGCCAGCGCGTTGAGTTCGAACTGGGGGAGGGCCAGAAGGGGCCGCAAGCCGAAGGAGTCCGCGTCGCGTAATTGATCGCGACCATCAGGTCCCTTCCCGTCAGCCCACGGCTGAAACCTCTTTGTTTATAGCGCAAAGTGGAATCTCTGCTTGCACTCTCCCCGGTCGAGTGCTAATTATTGATTTAGCACTCCTACGGTTCGACTGCTAAGTCCGGTCCGGTTAACCCCGGCGGTGGACGGGTAGCGAATCCGCGGAGGATCAAGAAACACCTTGGTGGGGTGAGGTTCGGAGCGCGGGGCATACATAGGCCGCAAGCGAAGAACCGTCCGTCGCGGGCACCCCATCTGACAGGTACCTTCTTAACGACTGTCCCGAAAGGACTACCGCCGTTATGGCCAAGATCATTGCATTTGATGAAGAGGCACGCCGCGGCCTCGAGCGGGGCCTGAACATCCTCGCAGACGCCGTCAAGGTCACCCTCGGCCCGCGTGGACGCAACGTCGTCCTCGAAAAGAAGTGGGGCGCCCCCACGATCACCAACGATGGTGTTTCCATCGCCAAGGAGATCGAGCTGGACGATCCTTACGAGAAGATCGGTGCAGAACTGGTCAAGGAAGTTGCCAAGAAGACGGATGACGTCGCTGGCGACGGTACTACCACTGCTACCGTTCTCGCCCAGGCACTGGTGAAGGAAGGCCTGCGCAACGTTGCCGCCGGCGCCGATCCGCTGTCCCTCAAGCGCGGTATCGAGAAGGCTGTTGAGGCAGTCATCAGCGAACTGCTCGCCTCCGCCAAGGAGATCGAGACCAAGGAAGAGATCGCAGCTACGGCTTCCATCTCCGCCGGCGACCCGGAAATCGGCAGCCTCATCGCCGAAGCCCTGGACAAGGTGGGCAAGGAAGGCGTCATCACGGTCGAGGAATCCAACACCTTCGGCCTGGAGCTCGAACTCACCGAAGGCATGCGCTTCGACAAGGGTTACATCTCCGCTTACTTCGTCACCGACGCAGAGCGCCAGGAAACGGTCCTCGAAGACCCGTACATCCTGATCGTCAACTCCAAGATCTCCAACGTGAAGGAACTCGTCACGGTTCTGGAGAAGGTCATGCAGTCCAACAAGCCGCTGCTGATCATCGCCGAAGACATCGAGGGCGAGGCCCTGGCCACCCTGATCGTCAACAAGATCCGTGGCACCTTCAAGTCCGTTGCCGTCAAGGCTCCGGGCTTCGGTGACCGCCGCAAGGCGCAGCTGGCCGACATCGCCATCCTCACCGGTGGCCAGGTCATCTCCGAAGAAGTTGGCCTCAAGCTCGAAAACGCTGGCCTGGAACTCCTCGGCACCGCCCGCAAGGTTGTTGTCACCAAGGACGAGACCACCATTGTTGAAGGTGCCGGCGACGCCGAGCAGATCGCAGGCCGTGTGGCTCAGATCCGCGCCGAGATCGAAAACTCCGACTCCGACTACGACCGCGAGAAGCTGCAGGAACGCCTGGCCAAGCTGGCCGGCGGCGTTGCAGTCATCAAGGCCGGTGCCGCAACCGAAGTTGAGCTCAAGGAACGCAAGCACCGCATTGAGGACGCAGTCCGCAACGCAAAGGCTGCTGTTGAAGAAGGCATCGTTGCTGGTGGTGGCGTAGCCCTCATCCAGGCAGGCGCCAAGGCATTCGCTAACCTCACCCTTGAGGGTGACGAGGCAACCGGTGCCAACATCGTCAAGGTTGCCATCGACGCACCCCTGAAGCAGATCGCCTTCAACGCCGGCCTCGAGCCGGGCGTTGTGGTGGACAAGGTTCGCGGCCTGCCTTCGGGCCACGGCCTGAACGCTGCCACGGGCGTCTACGAAGACCTTCTGGCTGCCGGCGTCAACGACCCCGTAAAGGTCACCCGCTCGGCTCTCCAGAACGCTGCTTCCATCGCTGGTCTCTTCCTGACCACCGAGGCTGTAGTTGCCGACAAGCCCGAGAAGAACGCTCCGGCTGCCGGCGGCGACGACATGGGCGGCATGGGCGGCTTCTAAGCTTCCCTGCTGTAGCGATACAGTGCCAAGCATTTTCGCTGGAACAGCATCGCGCTAGACCAGCATCACGACGGCGGTCCTCACCTTTTGGTGGGGGCCGCCGTTTGCGTCGGCACCCTTGGCGTCGGCACCCCAAGTAGGTCGCAGTAGATGCCGTTTTGAGCGCTTGTCATGTCTCATGACTTTGTAGACACTTCATGTCTCATGACTTCGTAGACAGTTGGTGTCTCACGACTGTGTGGACACTTCGGCTTGG
>NZ_JBIVTF010000022.1:0-56690 GCF_044756605.1 Paenarthrobacter sp. NPDC091711 | reverse complement strand
GACCAAACGATTCGTGAACTTCACCATGGCAATCGACACCCTTCAATATTCAGGTGTTGCGATCACCGCATGATTCAGCGCGCTCAGAACGACCTCAACTGCTACTCAGTTGGGTTTACTGCTCGAGGTCGCGGATGGTACGCAGGGCAGCCGCGGTCAGGACGCGGATGGCGTAGCCGAGGGCGCGTTCGTCAACAATGAAGTCGCCGCGGTGGAGGTCGTACTCTTCGCCGCCGGGAGTGTGCGTTCCCAGGCGCATCATGGCTCCCGGAAGGTCGGCCAGGAACCAGGCGAAGTCCTCGCCGCCCATGGACTGCGGAGTGAGGACCACTGCGTTCTCACCCAGCTCAGCGCGGGCCGAGGCTTCGATGAGGGCCGTCTCGTGTTCCGAGTTCACCACGGGCGGCACGCCACGGGTGTGTTCCAGGTGCACGTCCACGCCATAGGGCGCGGCAACCTGCCGCACGACGTCGTCCAGCAACTCCCCCGCACTATGCCAGGCATCGCGATCCAGGCAGCGCATGGTGCCTGCCATGTAGCCGGAGCCCGGGATGGCGTTGGGTGCGGACCCGGCAGAGATTTGGCCCCAGACCACCGATACGCCACTGCGTACGTCCACCCGCCGGGAAAGGACGGCCGGAACGTTGACCGCAATTTGCGCCAGCGCGAACACGAGGTCCTCAGTCAGGTGCGGCCGTGACGTGTGGCCGCCGCGGCCTGAGAGCTCAATTTTGATGGTGTCCGAGGCCGAGGTGATGGCACCGATGCGGGTGCCGATCTGGCCCACGTTAATCCGGGGGTCACAATGCAGTGCCAGGATGCGCGGCACGCCTTCCAGCACTCCCTGCTCAATGCAGGACAGCGCACCTCCCGGCATGGTCTCCTCGGCTGGCTGGAAAATGATCCGGACCGTGCCGCCCAGAGGATTGTTCTTGTGCATCCGCTGGAGCGTGAGGGCAATGCCGAGCATGGCAGTGGTGTGGACATCGTGGCCGCATGCGTGGGTGACGCCATGGTTCTTCGAGGCGAACGGCAGACCGGTTTCCTCAATGATGGGCAGTGCGTCAATGTCCCCGCGGAGAGCCGTGGCAATGGGGCCCTCGCCCACGTCAACCGTCAGCCCGGTCTCCTCCAACCGCCGCGGCTTCAACCCGGCTGCTTCCAGCCGCTCCACAAGCTTGTCCGTGGTGCGGAACTCCTTGAAGGACAACTCCGGGTGCGCATGGAGGTCGCGCCGGAATTCGATGAGTCCGGGGAGCAGTTCATCAACCCAAGGACTCACAACGGGAGCGGGCTCGGTTTCAGTGGTGTAATTGCGCACGTCACAACTCTAGCCATGCGCGGCTCCTGAAGAACGAAAGCCACCTCTTGGTTACGCTGCGTTCAGACGCAGGACAACCAAAGAGGTGGCTCACGGTATAAGGCAGATGTACTACAGCACGTCCGTATCGCCGCTGGCTTTCAGGGCGTCAACAGTGCCCTTGACCAGCTGTGCGTGTTCCTTGGTGGTGACCAGGAGCGCGTCCGGAGTGTCCACAATGACCACGTCCTTGATGCCGATCAAGGCGATGACGCGCTTGGTATCGGAAACCACCACGCCGCTGGCGTTCTCGGCGAACACCCGTGCGCCCTCGCCAAGCACCGTCACTTCATCAACGTCACCTGCGTTGTTCAGGCGGCCGATCGCTGCGAAGTCGCCAACATCGTCCCACCGGAATGTGCCAGGCACGACGGCGACATCGCCGGCTTCCGCTGCGGGCTCCGCAACGGCGTAATCAATGGCAATCTTCGGCAGCGTCGGCCACACACGGGAGGTCACTTCTGCGCGCTGGGGCGTGTCCCAGGCCTCGGCAATTTCCTGCAAGCCTGCGAAGAGCTCCGGCTGGTTCGCCTCAAGGTGCTTGAGCATGAGGGCTACGGGAGCCACGAACATGCCGGCGTTCCAGACGTAGTCCCCTGCCTCGACGTACTTGTTGGCAACTTCCTGGCTGGGCTTCTCAACGAACTCAGCCACGGCAAGTGCGTTCGGAGCACCTTCGACGTTGAGGGCAGCGCCTGAACGGATGTAACCGAAGCCGGTGGAGGGGTGGGTCGGTTTGATGCCGATGGTGACGATCTTGCCAGTGGCCGCGGTGAAGATGGCCTCGCGCACGGTCTCCAGGAAGAGATCGTCCGGGCTGATGACCTGGTCCGCAGCGAAGGAACCCATGATGGTTTCCGGATCGCGGCGGTAAAGGATGGCGGCGGCAAGGCCGATGGCGGCGCCGGAGTCCTTGGGCTCGCTTTCCAGCACCAGTTCGTCGTCCCCTATTTCGGGGAGTTGGCGGCATACGGCGGCGCGGTGCGCCTCGCCGGTCACAACAAGGACCCGTTCACCGGCCAGGGGTTCCAGGCGGTCGTAGGTAGCCCTCAACAACGTGCTGCCGGAACCGGTCAGGTCGTGGAGGAACTTGGGCGCAGCGGCACGCGAGAGTGGCCAAAGCCGGGTCCCCACACCGCCCGCCGGAATAACCGCATGGAAGCGGTTCAATGGCGATTCCGGGTAATTCGCGTCTTCTGTACTCACCGCAACACTTTATCCTGTGCTGGCGGGAAGCCCTGCAGCAGGACACACGTGTGGCGTTCGTCTCAGGCAGTGGCCACAAAACGCCTGAATATCGGCAGGAAACATGGAATTAACAAGGAGAGAAGCCCGTCCTAAATTGAATATGCTGTGAGCGAAGCCTAGATTTAGGCGTGAGCTACGAGTGCTCTCGCAGCAGGCGTTCCCCCCGCGTGGATCCCATGCCAGCGCCGCTGTGTTGCAGGAAGGTTTAATCAGTGCCGACAAAACCAGCTGGCACCTTGTACCGCGGCCGTGAAGGCATGTGGTCCTGGGTTGGACACCGCATTACAGGTGTAGTGATCTTTTTCTTCTTGTTGGTCCATGTGTTGGACACCTCATTGGTGCGCGTGTCCCCGGAGGCTTACACCGCCGTCATTGGTGCCTACAAGAACCCCCTCATGGCCCTGGGTGAAACGGGCCTGGTCGCCGCGATCATTTTCCACGCCTTTAACGGCCTGCGTGTGATCGCCATTGACTTCTGGAAGAAGGGCGCAAAGTACCAGCGCCAGTTGCTCTGGGTCGTGCTTGC
The DNA here is from genome assembly GCF_044756605.1 of Paenarthrobacter sp. NPDC091711. Classification (NCBI taxonomy): domain Bacteria; kingdom Bacillati; phylum Actinomycetota; class Actinomycetes; order Micrococcales; family Micrococcaceae; genus Paenarthrobacter; species Paenarthrobacter sp. NPDC091711. The sequence continues at coordinate 53,556 of NZ_JBIVTF010000022.1, read as the reverse complement.
GCTGTGGCTTGTCACGTTCGCAGGCTTCGCCATCCGCCACCTTTCCCTTGCGCTGGGAGGCCACTAAGCCATGACAACCATCGAATCTCCGCGCAGCGGCAAGATCACACCGAAGTACAACCGCACCGGCTCCAGCCGTGGCAACTTCGAAATGATCGCCTGGCTCTTCATGCGCCTCTCCGGCATCATCCTGGTGGTGCTGATCTTCGGCCACCTGTTCGTGAACCTGCTGGTGGGCGAGGGCATCCACGCAATCGACTTCGGCTTTGTTGCAGGTAAGTGGGCCGATCCGTTCTGGCAGTTCTGGGATCTCGCCATGCTGTGGCTTGCCATGCTGCACGGCACCAACGGCGTCCGCACCATCATCAACGACTACGCCGAGAAGGACTCCACGCGTTTCTGGCTCAAGATGGTCCTCTACGCGGCCACCCTGGTCATCATCATCCTTGGCACGCTGGTGATCTTCACCTTCAACCCGTGCCCCGTCGTCGACGGCGTTCAGTTGCCTGGCGGTTTCTGCCCGGCCCCGTAGCGGCGCTTCCCGGTGGCTCCCAGTGAGTGAACCGGTTCGCCTGACGTAGCGGAGCAGCCTCCGCCGACCATCTGAATTTTTGAAAGAGAGAGCATCTGGTATGCAGGTCCATAAGTACGACGTCGTCATTGTCGGTGCAGGTGGCGCCGGCATGCGCGCCGCGATCGAATCCGGTCAGCGAGCACGCACCGCGGTACTGACCAAGCTCTACCCCACCCGCTCGCACACCGGTGCAGCCCAGGGTGGAATGTGCGCAGCACTAGCCAACGTCGAAGAAGACAACTGGGAATGGCACACCTTTGACACCATCAAGGGTGGCGACTACCTGGTTGACCAGGATGCCGCCGAGGTCATGGCGAAGGAAGCCATTGACGCCGTGCTGGACCTGGAAAAGATGGGTCTGCCGTTCAACCGCACGCCCGAGGGCCGGATTGACCAGCGCCGCTTCGGTGGCCACACCCGCGATCACGGCAAGGCACCCGTCCGCCGTGCGTGTTACGCAGCTGACCGTACCGGTCACATGATCCTGCAGACGCTGTACCAAAACTGCGTCAAGCACAACGTTGAGTTCTACAACGAGTACTACGTCCTTGACCTGCTGATCGTCGAAGAGGACGCAGTACGCGAAGACGGTACCCCGTACAAGCAGAAGCGTGTTGCCGGCGTGGTCTCCTACGACCTCGCCTCCGGCGAACTGCACGTCTTCCAGGCCAAGTCTGTTGTGTTCGCCTCCGGCGGCGCCGGCAAGGTCTTCAAGACCACGTCCAACGCACACACCCTCACGGGCGACGGCATGGGCATTGCGTTCCGCCGTGGCATCCCCCTGGAAGACATGGAGTTCTTCCAGTTCCACCCGACCGGCCTCGCCGGCCTGGGCATCCTCCTTACCGAGGGTGCACGTGGTGAAGGTGCCATCCTGCGTAACTCGGAAGGTGAGCGCTTCATGGAGCGCTACGCCCCCACCATCAAGGACCTTGCACCCCGTGACATCGTGGCCCGCGCCATGGCCAACGAGGTGCGTGAAGGCCGCGGTTGTGGTCCGAACAAGGACTACGTCCTGTTGGACCTGACCCACCTTGAGCCTGCACACATCGAGGCCAAGCTTCCGGACATCACGGAGTTCGCCCGCACCTACCTTGGTGTGGAACCGTTCACCGATCCCGTTCCCGTGTTCCCCACGGCTCACTACGCCATGGGTGGCATCCCCACCAACATCACCACTGAAGTGCTTCAGGACAACGACACGATCGTCCCGGGCCTCTATGCAGCCGGTGAAGTTGCTTGTGTGTCCGTTCACGGCTCCAATCGTCTGGGCACCAACTCGCTCCTGGACATCAACGTGTTCGGTAAGCGCGCCGGCATCGCCGCTGCGGAGTACTCGAAGACGGCCGACTACGTGGAGCTCCCCGAGGATCCCGAGGCTATGACCCGCGGCATCCTCAGCGGCTTGCTGGAGGGCAACGGCACCGAGCGTGTTGCGCAGATCCGTAAGGAACTGCAGGACACCATGGACGCCAACATGCAGGTGTTCCGCACCAAGGAATCCTTGGAGCAGGTCCTCCGCGACATCGAGTCCTTCGAAGAGCGGTACAAGCACGTCACCGTTCAGGACAAGGGCAAGCGCTTCAACCTGGATCTCCTGGAAGCAGTGGAACTGGGCTTCCTGCTGGACATGGCCAAGGTCATGACCGTTGGTGCACTGCACCGTGAAGAGTCCCGTGGTGGCCACTACCGCGAAGACTTCCCGGACCGCAATGACGAAAAGTTCATGAAGCACTCCATGGCTTACCTGGACAACTCCGTCACCGTCGACTCCTCGGCGGAATCCGTCGCGGGCATCCGTCTTGAGACGAAGCCCGTCATCTTCACCCGTTACGAGCCGATGGAGCGTAAGTACTAATGACGACCGAAATGGCAGAGCCCGCTTCCAAGATCGAGCTCCCGGCAAGCGTTGCCGGCGACGGTGAAATTCCCACGTTCCACATCACGCTGCGCGTGCGCCGCTACGATCCCGAGATTTCGGACGAGGCACGCTGGGATGACTACAAGCTGACCATGTACGGCACGGACCGCGTGTTGGATGCCCTCCACAAGGTCAAGTGGGAGATTGACGGCAGCGTTTCCTTCCGTCGCTCCTGCGCCCACGGTGTGTGTGGCTCCGATGCCATGCGCATCAACGGCCGCAACCGCCTCGCGTGCAAGACGCTGCTGAAGGACCTGGACACCACCAAGCCCATCACCGTCGAGCCGATCAAGGGCCTCCCTGTGGAGAAGGACCTGATTGTGGACATGGAACCGTTCTTCCAGTCCTTCCGCGAAGTCATGCCGTTCCTGATCAACAAGGGCCACGAGCCCACCAAGGAACGTCTGCAGTCCGTTGAAGACCGTGAGCGCTTTGATGACACCACCAAGTGCATCCTCTGCGCTGCCTGCACCTCGTCCTGCCCGGTCTTCTGGACCGACGGCCAGTACTTCGGTCCGGCCGCGATCGTCAACGCCCACCGCTTCATCTTCGATTCCCGCGATGACGCCGGCGACATGCGCCTTGAGATCCTGAACGACAAAGAAGGCGTGTGGCGTTGCCGCACCACCTTCAACTGCTCGGAAGCATGCCCCCGTGGCATCCAGGTGACCCAGGCAATCGCCGAGGTCAAGCAGGCCATTCTGGCCCGCAAGATCTAGTTCAGCGTTCACCTAAGAACAAGCACGACGACGGCGCCGCTCACCACTGATGGTGAGTGGCGCCGTCGTCGTTAATCAGCCGCAGCCGTCGCCTCAAATCGACACCCCAACGCAAGGAGATCAGCGTGTCACGCTCTGAGAAGATCAGCTTCACCGGAAGCACCGGCGACACCTTGGCCGGCATCGTGGACGTGCCCGAGGGACCCGTGCGCGGTTGGGGTTTGTACTCCCACGGCCTGACTCTCGGCAAGGACAGCCCGGCAGCGTCACGCATCTGCAAAGGGCTCGGGGATCAGGGCATTGGAATGCTCCGCTTCGACAACCTGGGCCTGGGCGGCTCCGCCGGTGAATGGTCGGCCGGCTCCTTCAGTGTCAAGGTAGCCGACACCATCCTGGCTGCCACCTTCATGCAGGACCAAGGCAGGGGAATCTCGCTCCTGGTGGGCCACTCCTTTGGGGGTGCCGCCGTGCTGGCCGCAGCCCGCGACATCCCCGGCCTGAACGCCGTGGTAACCGTTGCCGCGCCCTACGAGCCCAAGCATGTTGAGCACATGTTTGACACCGAGATCGACTCCATCCTGCGCGATGGCAGCGCTGTGGTGGACCTGGGCGGTAGGCCCATGGAGGTTCGGCGCCACTTTGTGGAGGACGTGGAACGCGCTGATCTGCGCGATTGCATCCGCACCCTTCACAAGCCGCTCATGGTGATGCACTCCCCCACTGACAACACCGTGGGGATCGACAACGCCAGTGAAATTTTCCGTACTGCCCGTCATCCCCGGAGTTTTATCTCCTTGGAGGGCAGCGAGCATCTCCTCACCGGGAAGGGCCAGGCGGCACGGGTTGCCCGGATCATCGGAGCCTGGGCAGACCCGTACCTTGAGGTCCAGGACGCCAACTAAGGCGCCCTGCACGCCCAACTGAGTAGCAGATCAGGCCGTTATGAGCGTTCGTAACGACCTGATCTGCTACCTACATGGGTGCCTACTTGCCGATGGCCGCTTTGCTTTCGCTCAACCACTGCTCGGCGGCCTTCTCCGGGCTCAGCCTCTTGAACAGGACCTCGGTGTTGATGCGTGCCGTGATCTCGGAGACTGCCGTTGAACCGGTGGGACCGATGAATGTTGGCGCGAAGTCCATCTTGCCGATCTGATCTATGTAGGCGGCTTCCACCTTGCCCTGAGGTGTCAGAAGGTCTTGGATGGCCGTGCGCATGCCGGAGTTACTGGGCACGCCGCGGTCGCTCTGGATGATCTTGGCGGCAGCCTCATTGTTGACGAGGAAGCTGACCAGCTTTGCTGCAGCGTCCGTGTGCTTGCTGCGGGCGGAGATGGTGTAGAACTGCGATGACTGAAGCCAGATGCCGGGGGTTGGGGTCTCGCCGGGCAGTTTGAGCAGCTTGAGTTCAGCGCCGGAGGCTTTGCTGAGGGCGGTCAAGGAGTTGGTCCAAGTGAGCATCATGCCGGCCTGCCCCATCCCCATGAGTGTCTGCTCGGTGCTGACGTTGAGCTTCTCCACAGTTTCGGAAGCACTGGGGGCTGCCCCGGACTCACTGAGCTTGACGGAGAAATCGAAGTAGTCCTGAACGGTTTCCTTGCTCAGTCCCAGCTGGCCATCCTGCGTGTACAGGGATTCGCCGCGTTGGCGGGCGAAGGCATCCAGTGAATCATGGGTGAGGACGGTGGCGGTGCCGTAGGTTCCCTTGGGACTCTTGGCAGTGATGTCCTCGGCTGTCTTTGCGAAGTCGTCCCAGGACCACTTGCTGTCGTCCGGAAGGGCAACGCCAGCAGCTTGGAAGACGGCGGGGTTGACCACGATGGCCAGGGCATTGGCGCCCGTTGAGACACCGTACTGCTTACCTTGGACCTGACCGTTTTCCAAGGCCCCCTGATCCATTCTTGAGAGGTCCAGCGGTCCTTCGACCTTGGACAGATCCAGCAGCGCGCCACGGTTGGCGTATTCCGCCGGGTAGGCGCCACCCATGGTGATGACATCGGGGGCGTCGTTGGCCGCGACCTGGGTAGCCAGTTTGTCGAAGTAGCCTCCGATGTCCCCGTACTCGGGCTTGACCTTGATGTTGGGGTTGGCTGCCTCGAATTCCTTGATGGCCTTGTTGGTCAGTTCGGCACGGGTGGCGTTGCCCCACCACGAAAACCGAATCTCGACCGGGCCATCCTCGGGCTGGTTGGACGACGGGCTGGAACACGCTGTGGTGAGGCCAAGCAGGCCCACCGCAGTGAAGAATGCAATGGATTTTCGGATACTGCGGGGAGATTTACGCGCCATTGGGTAAGCTTCTTTCAGACTCAAGAAAACGGTTCCTGAAACGTATCAAGGCAGTGTATATTCGTCAATAGTTTCCACCGTGAACTATTTAGGCCTGCAAAGGAGCACGCTTTGACCCACCACTTGGACCAGATCCAGATCCGGGATCCCTTCGTCCTCACCCTGCCGGAATCCGGGGAGTATCTCCTCTTCGGAAGCACTGACAAGAACATTTGGTCGGGACCGGCCACAGGCTTCGACTGCTACCGAAGCACCGATCTGGAGACATGGGAGGGTCCGCTGCCTGCCTTCCGCCCATCCCCCGACTTCTGGAGCCACGAGCAGTATTGGGCGCCCGAGGTCCATGAGTACCACGGGCGGTATTTTATGTTTGCAACGTTCACCGCTCCTGGGCATGCCCGGGGAACGCAGATACTTTCAGCGAACAAGCCAGAGGGCCCCTACGAGCCATGGAGCGATGGTCCGGTCACTCCCGGCGACTGGGAGTGCCTGGACGGAACGCTCCATGTGGACCATGAAGGGAACCCGTGGATGGTGTTCTGCCACGAGTGGAAGCAGGTCCACGACGGCACCATGATGGCGCAGCGGCTTAGCCCTGACCTGCGGACCGCTGAGGGTGAACCGGTCTTCCTCTTCAGTGCTTCGGAGGCTCCATGGTCCCGCGCCCTGGACGTCCCTTCAGTCCGGAACAGGGAGTTTCCCGTGTACGTCACCGACGGCCCGTTCCTCTTCCGGCTTTCCAGCGGGAAGCTCATCATGCTCTGGTCCAGCTTCGGCGATCAGGGCTACGCCATGGGAATCGCGCGAAGCCAATCCGGAACAGTTGTGGGGCCCTGGGTCCAGGAACCAGAACCCCTCTGGAGCACCGATGGCGGGCACGGCATGATCGGCCGGGACCTCGACGGCAGCCTGTTCCTGACGCTCCACCAGCCCAACAAGAGTCCGCACGAGCGGGCGGCGTTCTTCCCGCTCACAGAGCTTGAGGACACCGTGGAGCTGGAATCGGACTCCCCTTCCGGAGACTCCCCCATCGATCGCAAGGCACTGGTTCAGCGCCACAACGTCCACCAGGAACGCCTCGACCCCCGAAGCCCTGTTTCAGTGGGCAACGGCGAGTTTGCGTTCACCATGGATCTCACCGGCCTGCAATCATTGCCTGAGGCCTACCCCGTGGGCGCCCGCGACGAGCTGCCACCGGGAACATTGCTCGGCACTCAGGCGCAGTGGGGTTGGCACTCGGTTCCGCCCCCGGAGCCCTACCACTTGGCTGCTTCCACCGTCCTCTATGATTCGCCGCGAGGTCCTGTGCCTTACGTGGATATGGTGGGCGACATCGTCAACGACCGCGAGACGGACACCTCCCAAGCAGAAACATGGCTCCGCGCTAACTCTCATCGCCTGGACCTGGGACGCGTTGGCTTCCGCTGGATGGAGGACGGAACCGAACGTCCGCTCATCCCAGCAGACATCACCGGTACTGAACAAACTCTGGATCTCTGGACAGGAGTGGTGACAAGCCGCTTCACCGTGGCCGGGCGCCCGGTGAAGGTCACGACGGCGTGCCACCCGGACCGCGATGAGCTCGCGTTCCGCGTTGAGTCGCCGGCGCTTGGTGCCGGCTTGGTTGTGGGTATCGGATTCCCGTACGGTTCCGAAGCCTGGCATGATGCCGCGGACTGGAACAGCCCGGACGCGCACACCACAACGCTGAGCGAACCATCGCCTGTGCAAGACCACCACTCCCCAGCGGTTTGGACAGCCCACCGCGAACTGGACGATTCCCGCTATCAAGTGGTGATCACCGGTGCGGACCTTGCGGTGGAGCAGACCGAACAGCACCGGCTACGGGTCTCCCCCAGCGGTTCCGATGGCGTCCTGGACTTCACCGTTGCTTTCGTTTCCGCCGGGGATGGTGACTGCATCCCCAGAGGCAACAACAGGCACGCCAGTCAAACACACCAGCCAACCCGCTCCACGAAGGCGGGCAACGGCGTCGAGCTTTCAGCTGCACGATCCGTCATGGAGGCATCCGCGTCCTACTGGCCGGAGTTCTGGTCCTCGGGCGGGGCAATCGAGCTTGATGCCACAGATGATCCCCGGGCCAAGGAACTGGAGCGCAGGATCGTGTTGTCCCAGTACCTGACGGCCATCAATTGTTCAGGCTCGTTGCCTCCGCAGGAAACAGGGCTGGTCTGTAACTCGTGGCGTGGCCGTTTTCATCTGGAGATGCACTGGTGGCACGCCGCGCACTTTGCTCACTGGAACCGGGTGGAGCTGCTCCTGCCGTCGCTACGGTGGTACACCAGCGTGCTGGAGACATCACGCCAGACGGCCAAGGCGCAAGGATTCGACGGCGTCCGCTGGCCCAAGCAAGTAGGTCCGGACGGGAGGGAAAGCCCGAGCCCCATCGGCACCTTCCTGATCTGGCAGCAGCCCCACCCCATACACCTCGCCGAGCTGGTGTACCGGGCCGATCCGAGCCAGGAAGTGCTGGAGGAGTTCGCGGAGATCGTGTTCGAATCGGCTGCCTTCATGGCCAGCTTCGCGCATCCCACCTCACGTGGGTTTGAGCTGGGCGCACCCCTGATTCCGGCGCAGGAAAGCTACGGCTCCATCCGGGCCAAGGTCACCAACCCAACGTTTGAACTGGCGTACTGGCAGTGGGGCCTTCGGACTGCTGCCGCTTGGCGGGACCGGCTGGGACTCGAATCCGTGCAGGAATGGTTGGAGGTGGCCGATGGGATGGTTCCGCCCCGGGTCATTGACGGTGTGTACGCAGCGATCGACGTGGAGCCTTTCACCATCCGCACCGACCACCCGTCCATGCTGTGCGCTCTCGGAGTCCTCCCGCAGACCGATCTTATTGATCCGGCCATCATGCGCGCGACGCTCACCGACGTCCTGGCCGACTGGGACTGGGCCAGCACCTGGGGTTGGGACTACCCGGTGATGGCCATGACTGCTGCCCGGCTCGAGGACCCGGAGGCCGCAGTTGATGCGCTCCTCCTGGGCGCCGGCAAGAATACGGTCCTCCCCAATGGACACAATCGCCAGACCGACTCACTGCCGCTCTACCTGCCTGGTAATGGTGGTCTTCTGGCCGCGGTGGCACTGATGGCCGCCGGCTGGGATAACGGACCGAAGTGTCACGCGCCAGGGTTCCCCTCCGACTGGACCGTAGCGTGGGAAGGGCTGGTGCAGGCGCCCTAGAGGCCCTGCGGCAGCAGAAACTGGCTCCGTGGGACCTCTCCGGCTAACCGCGGCGGGGTCCCACGGCCGCCCCAACCAGCGCGCCGAGACCAACACCAATGAGGATGCCCAGGAAGGGCGAGTTGAAAATCAGCTGCCCAACAACGAGTCCGGCCGCAGCCCCTACAAGACAAGCGATCCACAGCTGGTTGTTCATGGCGACTCCCGTTTGGAACTGTCAGGTGCGAGGCGCTACCCGACGCGATCCGAGGACTTTCTTGCGCGGGGACTCTCCCGACTCCGTGTCAGCTTCGCGAATGGCTGACCACGACGCCGAGACGAGATACACCTGGCTCACAAGGTTGAACCAGATCAGCAAGCCGATGATGATGGCAAACGAAGCCAGAACCGGATTGTTGCCGGAGCGTGCAAGAAGCTCCGTGCTGAAGAACTGCAGGACCGTGGTCCCAACGCCCGCCAGCACCACGCCCTCCAGGAACGCGCGGCGCCCCAACTTCAGGCCACCCGCGATCCGGAACAGCACCGCCGCCGTCGCGCAGTTCAGCAGGAGCGGAACCACAATCTTGACGGTCGCAGCGATGGGCCCAGTGATGGCCTCGTCCAGCTTGAGCAACTCGATGAGCCAGTCCGCCGCCGTGCCAAAGACGAGCGAAACGCCTGCACTAATGACAAGGATGACACCGAGGAGCAGCAGAGTGCCGGCGTCGATGAGCTTTTGAAGAATCGGGTTGCGTACCAAGGGGTCGGCGCTCATGACCCCGCGGAGTCCTTCCCTGATGCTTGCGATCCAGCCCAGGGACACGAAGACAGTGATCACCGCTGCGATGAGGGCCGTCCACCCAAGTCCTGATGGGTTGAGCAGTGATTGTGGATCCACCAGGCCTTCACCGCCATTCACCTGCAGGAGCCCCGGGGCGGCCGCTGCCACGCTGTTGATCACAGCATTCTGCAGGGCCGGGTTTCCGCCCAGCACGATGCCTGCCACCGCGAAACCAGTGGTGAGCAAACCGGTCACGGAGAAGAACATGTTGAAGCCGATACCTGCGCTCAGCAGTGGCCCGTGTTGGCGGGTGTAATGCTGGAAGGCACGCATGGGCCGGATGGTGTTGAGTTTGGCCATGAAGAGCGCAAAGAACGCGCCGGCCTTCTGGTGCAGGCCGCCGCCGGAGCGCTTGGCGTGGCCCCAGTCCTGCCGCTTACGGAGAAGCTCCAGTTTGAGCTTGGCCAGCTCAATTGGCAGCGGAGGAACGTCCGCCTCTGTGGCTTGAATCCGCTTGCTGTTCTTCGTCAGTATCGCCGCCAAAGTCGAGCTCTTCCCGTAGCTGCCAAATTCCATTGGTGTCGTGCTCGTAAAGTCCCATGCTAACCACTGGGAAGGTCGCCCGGTAATCTCTGAGCACCGTTTCGGCTTCGTCGAGATTTTCCTGGGCCACATCGTGGGCCACCGTGACGTGTGGGTGGTACGGGAAGGGCAGCATGCGTTCGAGTGGACCGCTTTGAAGTTTCTCGTGCAACTGCACGCATTCCTCGAAGCCCTCTTCGACGTTGACGAACACCACAGGCGAGATAGGCCGGAAGGACCCTGTGCCCGAGATAGTGATGTTGAACGGTTCCTGCGTCTTGGCGACGTCCCGTACGTGCTCGCGGGTGGCGGCCCAGTCCTGAGTAGGCGTTGTGGTGATCAGCGTGATGTGGGCGGGGATAACCTCGGCCATGGGATCACCGAAGGAGGCCCGCCACTCTTGGAGTTCGCGGGCAATTTCCGGTGGGAACCCAAGGATCACGCCCACGCACATGGTGTCACCGGCACCGCAATCAGTACCGGTGACAGCCAGCTGGCTGGAATCGTCCGGACCGGCACCACGACGGGTGTCGGTCTTGACGTTGAACTGGCCAGCAGAGCACATGGAGTTAGCGGACTCCCTGCTCGCCGCGTGCGGAATCCCCACGGTAGGGCAGGAACCCAACCTTGGAGTAGACATCAGCAAGGGTGCCGGAGGCAATCTCACGGGCCTTGTCCGCTCCGAGCGCCAAGAGCCGGTCCAGTTCCGCCGGATCGGCCAGGAGTTCGTTGGCGCGTTCCCGAATAGGAGCCAAGTGGCTGGAGACCAGCTCCGCGAGGTCAACCTTGAGGTGGCCGTACATCTTGCCCTGATAGTCCGCCACGATCTTCTCCACCGGAGTGCCGCTGATGGCAGAGTAAATGGTGAGCAGGTTAGAGACGCCCGGCTTGTTCTCGCGGTCGTAGCGGATCTCGGTCTCGGTGTCTGTGACTGCCGATTTGATGCGCTTGGCCACCGTCTTGGGATCGTCCAGCAGGTTGATCAATCCGGCGGGCGACTCGGCCGACTTGGACATCTTGGCCGTGGGGTTCTGGAGATCGTAGATCTTTGCCGATTCCTTCTGGATGAAGGCCTCGGGCACCTGGAACGTCTCACCGAACCGGCTGTTGAAGCGGTTGGCGAGGTCCCTGCTGAGCTCCACGTGCTGACGCTGATCTTCGCCCACCGGCACACCGTGCGGCTGGTACAGGAGGATGTCCGCGGCCTGCAGGATGGGGTAGGTGAACAAGCCAACGCTTGCGTGGTCCGAACCTTGCTTCTGGGCCTTGTCCTTGAACTGGGTCATCCGGGCGGCTTCACCCATGCCGGTGATGCAGTTAAGGACCCATGCCAGCTGGGCGTGCTCGGGAACCTGAGACTGGACGAACAAGGTGCACTTGTTCACGTCGACGCCACCGGCGATGTACTGGGCCGCGGTGACACGGGTGCGGCGCGCGAGTTCTGCGGGATCCTGCGGGACGGTGATCGCGTGGAGGTCCGGGATGAAGTAGACGGCGTCGTACTCGTCCTGCATCCGGACCCAGTTCACCAGGGCACCCAGGTAGTTGCCAAGGTGCAGCGAGTCGGCGGAGGGCTGCATACCGGACAGGACGCGGTGTTTGGCGCCAACTGCAAGCTTGGTGGACGTCACGGACTTGGGATCAGCGGCGGCCGTGCCGGTTTCAGTCGTGGTGGAACTAGTCATGGAGGAATACCTTAGGAAGCTTAGAGCCGGTAGTCGACTACCAGCGGTGCGTGGTCAGAGAAGCGGGTGTCCCACGAAGGCGCCCGGTCAACCACAGCCGAGAAAGCGGCTGCTGCGAGACCAGGAGTGGCCAGGTGGTAGTCGATGCGCCAGCCAGTGTCAGTATCAAAGGCCTTACCGCGCTGGGACCACCAGGTGTAGGGGCCAGCGATATTTCCTGCCAGGCCCCTGTGGACATCCCTCCATCCGATTTCTTCGCCGAGGAAGCGGTCAAAGTACGCACGCTCCTCGGGGAGGAAGCCGGCACGCTTGACGTTGCCCTTCCAGTTCTTGATGTCGAGTTCGGTGTGTCCGACGTTGAGGTCGCCAACGACCAGCGCATGGTCGCTGTGCTTGGCAAGTTCCGGCAGCCGGACAGTCATGGCGTCCAGGAACCGGAATTTGTCGTCCTGCTTGGGAGTTCCCACTTCTCCGGAGTGCACATAGGCACTGACCACGGAGAGGGTGGCAGGTTCGCCAGCACTGTTTTTGACGGAGAAGTCCGCTTCAACCCAGCGGCCGGAAGTATCGAAGTAATCGTCGCCAATTCCCACGCGGGTGGCGGTCGGCTCCTCGCGGGACGCGATGGCTACGCCGGCGCGGCCCTTCGCTTCAGCCTCGGAGTGAAGGATGTACCATCCTTCGCCGATCAACTTCCTGACGATGTCGTCAGGGGCCCGGACTTCCTGCAAGCAGAGAATGTCTACCTCGCGAGGCTCCAGCCACTCCGCCATGCCGTTCTTGTAGGCAGCCCGCAGGCCATTGACGTTTACTGATGCGATGCGAAGGAAGTCCTTCTTCAATGCCGTACTCACCCGGTCCACTCTAGTCGATGATGGTGCCGGACATGGGCTCTTCCGAGCCTCCGGAGGACTTGATCATGTCCCGTGCGTTGGTTGCCGTAATGGCGATGGTTTCCAAGGCGCGGTTGATGGTGTCCTGGTCAGCTGCGCCACCCTTGGCACGTTCCTCGTCCACCACACGGACCTGCACCTGGACGATTTTGAATGAGTGGTCCAGCTTGAGGTCGCGTACCTCGTCGGCCTGACTGCGCTCGGCAACAACCCTGGTGCCACCATGATCGGCAGCGGACGACGACGGCGCGCGGCCGGCCGCGGCGTTGAAAGCATTTTGCGCCTCAGTCAACTTGGCACCGGCCCGCTGCGCGGCCTTGCGGATACTCAGCACCACGAATGTTGCAAGGGCCAGCCAGCCAAAGGCCACTACTGCCACGACCCAGCCCACAACATCGTTCTGGTTGGCCGCGAAAATGACGGCTACCAGGAAAGCGATGATGACGACGGTCATCCCCAGGCCGCCGATGCGGAAGCCCTTGAACATGCCTTTGCCGGCGGGGGACGTGGACGGGTGCGGGTCACCGAGAGATTGCATGGCTCAATTGTCTCAAACGTGGAATAGTGCCCGTGCCCGCTTCCACGGACGGCGAACAGGCCTGCTTAGGACCCTGGACGCGGCTTGGTCCTTGCCTTCCCCGGAGACGTGGATTTGCGGTGGTGGAACCTTGCTGCCAGAAGCACCGGGTCCGGCTCCGAGGTTCCTTCCATGACCTCGCATAGCCGTTGAACCAGTGCCGCCGCCGCTGCCGGAATATCCACGTCGAGGGCGGAAATTGGGGGCTTGTGTTGCCGAGAGTGTTCGGAATCCGATCCCGTACACACCAGGAGATCCCCCGGGATGCGGACTCCCCGCTCTTGCAGGGCCTGGGCTGCGCCGCTGGCGTGCCTGCCCGTTAGGCAGAACACCGCACCGGGTAACCCATCGGCCAAGATCCGTTCGCCCACCTGTTGGCCACCCTCCACGCCGTCGCGTTCGGGAACGTGGTAAATCCTTGGCTCAGCTCCGGTTTCCAGGCACCACGCAACATAGGCGGCCTCGCAATCGAAGTTCCAAGCATTTCTGTCGGTGCCGCCCACATAGGCGATGGTTCCAGCTCCCGCGGCCGCCAAGTGATCCAGGACAATCCGCGTGGATGCAGCGTCGTCGTGCGCCACCCAGTTCCGGAAGTCGGGCCGGCCAGGATCGCGATCCCACGTCACATAGGCAATCCCGCGCTTCTCCAGCAAGGCCACTACGGGATCATCCAGGTGTGGGGCGAACACTATGTATCCGTCCAAGGACATGGAGAACGGCGGCAAGGGCCCACGGCTCAGGTCCGGTACCAGCATCAGGCCCAGGTTGCGGTTGAGTGTTTCAGCAGCTGCCGCTCCGGCAAGTTTCATGAAAACGTCCACACCGTTGGGGCCGTAGTTGCCCAGGCTGTCCAGGGAACGGAAGACGAGCCCGATCGCATTCATCTTCGAGCTTCGCAGCCCACGCGCCATGGCATCCGCCACATAGCCCATCTCCGCTGCGACGGCTCGGACCCGCTCCCGGGTGGCCTGGCTGATGTTGCCTTTGCCATTGAGGGAGTGCGACACCGTGGTGATGGAGACTCCCGCCCGGCGGGCAACATCCCAAATGGTGGCTCCGTGCTGAAGTTCGCGGGCCATTGGCTCCCAATCTGTGGTTCCTGGGGATCAGATGTGCGACCACAAGAATAAATCTTCGGAGCCAGCTACACAAAAACGTTTTTGTTCCGTACTTTGAGCGTCACAAGTGATCCACATCATTCCGGCGCCATCCGTCCCAAGCGGGGTGGCGCCCTCAAGGAGACCCATGCAGCTTCACCGCCATACTTCCGCCGCGCTCAATCCCCGCGAGCGCGGCCTGGATATCGGCAGCACCTGGAAAGCGCAAACACGCAACACCGCAAAGGTCTACGGCGATTTCTTCGCTACCCTCGGCATCGATGCCCGGAAAGTGCGCACCATCGCCGAGCAGAGCCACGAGGCCCTCAGCGCCTGGAGCCCCGCTCTTGCCGAAGAAGCGGAGGGATGGGCTGACGGCGCCGGACTGGAAATCTGGCAACTTAGTGTGGTCAACGCCCGTACAGAGATTTTGGCTGCCGCCCCGAAGAAGCCCGGCTCCCATGAATGTTCGACGGCGGTCTACGTACCTGCCGGGGCAGCGGCCCCGCAGACCCTGCAAACCTGGGACTGGCACCACCACCTCGCTCCAGAGGGACTGCTGCTGGAGGTGACGCCTTCTCCGGGACGAATCACCAAAACGTTCACCGAGTTCGGGACGCTGGGCAAGATCGGCGTGAACAGCGAGGGCCTTGGCCTGCACTTCAACATCCTGGCTCATAGCCGCGATGACGAGTCCGCCGGTGTGCCGGTCCACGCCATCGCCCGCCGCATCCTCGATGAGGCATCCAGCATCGACGACGCGATCGCCATCGCTTCGTCAGCCAGGGTGAGTGCCTCCACTGTCTACACGGTGTTCACCGCAACCGCTGCCAGCACCACGCGCCGGGCGGTGAGCATCGAGGTTTCCCCCGCCGGCAGTGCCGTCGTGGATACCGGCAGTGACGGTTGGCTGCTCCACACGAACCACTTCCTCGATCCGCACTTGGCGCAGGGCGACGCAATCGACGACGGCGCGTTGTCGCCCCAGCGACTGGCCCACCTTGGGCGGGTGCGGACAGAGCTGACCGGGCTGGGCGTCACCGACAGGGCCAAGCAGTTCTGCTCTTCCGAGGGCGCGTCCTCCGTGGTCTGCTTCCATCCCGACGCGACCGCCCCGCGGCATGAACAGTGGCAGACGCTGCTGACCATCAGCGTCAATGCCGACGACGGCTCCCTGGACTATGCGGCCGCAAACCCTGCCGACGCCGCTTCCGCAGGTTTCCAAACTTTCTGACCCCTTTCCCCAACCACCCGCACCACTACTCACACGAAAGGCACCTCCATGCCACCATCCCTTCGGCCCGACGTCGCGCTGGAACCGCATGATCCTCCGGCCAAGCGCTCCGTATCCGCCCTGCGCACCTTCTTTGTCTCCTGCTTTGGAACCGCGTTGGAGTTCTATGACTTCACCATCTACGGCTTGGCCGCCGCATTGGTGTTCCCGCAAGTCTTCTTCCCCAGCCTCGACCCGCTGACCGGGACATTGGTGGCATTCGCCTCCTTTGGTGCAGGCTTCCTGGCCCGTCCCTTGGGCGGCATAGTCCTGGGTCACTTCGGGGACCGCCTCGGCCGGCGCAAGATCCTGATCCTGACACTCTTGCTCATGGGCAGCAGCACGTTCCTGATCGGCTGCCTCCCCAGCGCGGACTCAATCGGTGCGGCAGCTCCCCTTCTGCTGATTGTTTTGCGCCTGGTCCAGGGGTTCTCAGCCGGCGGCGAATGGGGCGGGGCTGCCCTGGTGGGAATCGAAGCGGCACCTGCAGGCCGACGCGGTTTCTGGGGCAGTTTCACCAGCATGGGCATCGGGCTGGGCGTGCTGTTGGGCTCCGGCGTGTTCTCTCTGACGGACGCAGTTGCCGGCGGCGACGTGACCGGTTTCGCTTGGCGTGTCCCGTTCTGGATCGGTGGCCTGTTGGTAGTGGCTGGCCTGGTGGCGCGTTTGACGCTCCCGCAGGACGAGAGGCCCTCCACTACGGAGACACCCCGCATTCCACTGCTCGCTGTCATGAAGTCGCACCCCCGCCGGATCCTGATGTCCATCGGCGTGAGCTACGGCTACAACACCTTCACCTATATCGCCACCGTGTTCCTCATGTCCTACGTGATCCAGCACGGCTACACGGGCAGCGAATCGCTGCAGTTCCAGCTATGGGGTGCCGTAGCCAGCGTCATCTCCGCACCCCTCGCCGCAATCCTTTCGGACAAGATCGGCCGCAAACCGGTCATGGTGGGCGGCGCAGCGATGCTCATCATCTACTTCCTGGCGTTCTTTCCCGCCATCGAGACACACACGGGGTGGCTGGCCCTGCTGATGTTCACGTTGGGCGGCGCACTGAACACGGTGCCGCAGGGGCCCCTTCCCGCTTTCCTGAGTGAACAGTTCCCGGCAGCATCGCGCTACTCGGCCATCTCGGCCAGCTACCAGATCGGCTCAGCCCTGGGTGGCGGTACGGCAGCCACCGTGGCCACGGCTTTGCTGATAGCAACCCACGGTGACCCGATCGGCGTCGTGATTTACACCGTCTCCGCGCTGGCCGTGATGGGTCTCTGCTCCTGGGGCCTGCGCGACAACGCCAAGCTGACCATGGCCGAGATCGAGACGGCCTAAGTTTTCGTACAGCTAATGCCCCTAAGACGCCGTTTTAGGGGCATTAGCTGTACAAAAACTCCATCATTTGAGGAACAGCTGGCGCAGCCTTCCGGTGGTCAGCATGATGCCGAGGGCGATCATCACCACGTAGTACCCCACATGAATGGCTGTGGCAGGACTGAACGAGCCAACGCTGATCTGCCGCAACAACTCCACGCCGTGCCAGAGGGGCATTGCCTGGATGAACCACTGGATGACCTGCGGGTAGACGCTGAGCGGGTAGAACGTGGCACTGAACAGGAACATGGGCAACAGGAAGAAGTTGATCCAGTCCATCTGCTGGAACGTCTTCATGAAGCTGGTGATACCCATCCCGAAGCTCGCAAATCCGAACGCGATCAACACCGAGGCGGGAATCACCAGGATGGCCCACCAACTGGTCAGCAACCCCATCACCCCCATGACGGCCGTGAATCCGGTGGCATACAGCAGCCCGCGCAGGAGGGCCAGGAAGATCTCTCCAATGGCTACGTCCAGAGGACCCAATGATGTGTAGAGCATCCCCTGGTAGAGCTTGGCGAAGTTCATCTTGAAGAAGACATTCCACGTGGAGTCGTAAATGGCCCCGTTCATGGCAGAGACCGCCAACAGCGCGGGGGCAATGTAGGCCGCGTAGCTGATCTCCTCGCCGCCCGGCCCCTGAACCGTTCCCACAATCGAGCCCATGCCCACGCCCATGGCCAGCAGGAACAACACTGGCTCGAAGAAACCGGACACCATCACCAGCCACGTGCTGGACTTGGCCGCCATGAGCCCACGGCCCACAACAGCCTTCGCATTGCGGGAGTACAGGGAACCGAATTTCCGCTCCCGGGCAAGGTCCGTGGCGCTGTGGCCACCAGTCAGGACACTCATGAGCCCATCCTTTTGACGAACTGGCGCCGGACAAGCACCCAGCCCACAGTTGCCGTGGCCAGCAGGAACACCACATGCGTGATGGTCAGCAACGGGTCCTGATCCATGCCATACGTGAAGACCCTGCCCAGCTCGGTTCCATGCCACACCGGTGATATCCAGCCGATCCAACGCACCGCGATCGGCAGCGAATCCAGAGGGAAGAACGTCCCCGAGAACAGGAACAGCGGCATCACAATAAAGCGCTGAACCAAGGCGAACTGCCCCTTGTCCTGGGTGATGCTTGCGGCATAGGCCATCAGCGGCAAACCAAAGCTCAGCGCTGCCACCGTTGCCACGATGGCCGACACCCATCCCCACGGGCTCGGTGAAGCACCAAACATGGCCACCACCACGAAGTAGACCACCGATTGCAACAGAAACCGCAAGGAGCTGGCCATGATGTGGCCGCTGGCGATCTGCTGCGGAATCAACGGCGAAGCATGCGGGCCGTAGAACACCCTGCGCCACTTGAAGCCGTCCATGATGGGGTAGGAAAACTCTCCAGACGCCGTCATCACAGCCGCGGAAACCAGCAATGCCGGAGCCACGAATTCCAGGTAGCTGACGCCCCCGAACGCAGCCTCGCTGTTGGCATCCACCAGGCTAGCCAGCCCCACTCCCATGGCGAACAGGTACGCCACCGGCTGTCCCACGCTGTACAGGACCACGGACCAACCGTAGTTGCGCATGACACGAAGCACTTGCTCCGCGTAGAAGAAGGCACCCCACCGGCGCGCGCGGGCAGCCGAAACCTCAGGTGAGTGGGCCCGCAACGGAGGCGCCGACGTCGTCATTGGTTTGTTCGCGGAGTCAGTCAACTGTCGCCTAATCAACGAGGCTCCTGCCGGTCAGCCGAAGGAACACGTCCTCCAGCGACGAGCGGCGTACCAGCGACGTCACGGGTCGCAACCCGCGGGCACTGACCTGCTCCAGGGCAGCCTCGCCGTCGTGCGCATAGATGAGCACGCGGTCCGGCAGCGTTTCCAGCCGCTCGCCGATGCATTGAAGTTCGACGCCGATGGTCGCGTTCCGCTCGGACCCGAACCTGAGCTCGAGTACTTCGCGCGACGAGTGCTCGCGAATCAGGGCAGCCGGCGAGCCCTCGGCCATGATGCGGCCCTTGTCCACCACGATCAGGCGATCGCACAGTTGCTCAGCTTCGTCCATGTAATGCGTGGTGAGAATGAGGGTCACACCACTTTCCTTGAGCCGGAACAGGCGGTCCCAGAGGATGTGGCGAGCCTGCGGGTCCAGCCCGGTGGTGGGCTCGTCCAAGAGCAGGATCCGTGGCTCGTTGATGAGCGACCGCGCAATAGTGAGCCGCCGCTTCATGCCCCCGGAGAGTGCATCCACCTTGGAATTGGCCTTGTCCGTCAGCTGCGCGAACTCCAGGAGCTCATCGGCTTTCGGCTTTAAGTAGCTCAGTGGCAGGCCGAAGTAGCGGCCGTAGACGATCAGGTTCTCGCGGACTTTGAGCTCTTCGTCGAGATTGTCCTGCTGCGGAACCACACCCAGATGCGCCCTGACCTCAGGGCCGTGGGATTCGGGGTCCAAGCCCATGATGGTCAGCGAGCCGGACGTGCGTTGGGAGACGCCGCCGATCATCTTCATGGTGGTGGACTTGCCGGCGCCGTTGGGTCCCAGTAGCCCGAAGGACTCCCCCGCCGGTACGTCGAAGGAGATGTTGTCCACGGCAGTGAGATCGCCGTAGCTCTTGGTGAGGTTACGGGCGCTGATGACGGTTGGTCGGTTCACGTCCACGCCGGATTGCGACGCTTCTGAAGGGTTTGCGGAGCGGATTGCTTCATTGTGCACCCTCAGCAGACTAGTAGCGCCCACTGACATGTGAAAGGGCTCTTGCAGATATTCTTGCAAGAGCCCTCCCGTTTCGGCGAGGTGATCTGTCAGCTGCCGGGCTGCGAGCGCAGTACCTCCAGCCTCTGACGGAACTCGGTCTCATCAATCTCTCCCCGTGCATAGCGCTCACGAAGTACGCCCTCTGCGCCTTGTGTCGCGGCCCAGTGATGATTGCGGCGCCACGTCCTGCGTGCGATGAAGATGAACAAACCGATCACGAGGATCCAGAACAGCGGGAACAGCAGGAAGAACGGCCAAGCGACGCCGTCTCCCCACGGACCATGCATGGCGACGGCGGCCGGCACCTGCGCCAGCGCTCCCCCGAGCGTTGTGGGCTCCCCAACAATTGAAGTGAATGCGGTGAACATGTCAGTGATCCAAACTCTCTCCGCCGGTGCCCGGCGTGAACCGTCTTTCGGCTCTGGTTCGAGTCTTCTCTGATGCCGCTGGCGAGGCGTCCGCCCTCGGGAGTGAACTTGCCGCGTCAGCCTACTCCGTCAGGAGTGGCCCTTGACGGGTCAACTGCTCCATCCGGGCTTCACCAGCCCGGATTCGTAGGCCAACACCACCAGTTGTGAGCGGTCGCGGATCATCAATTTGGTCATGATGCGCGAGACGTGGGTCTTGGCCGTGAGGGGTGTGATGAAGAGCCGTTCTGCGATCTCGGCATTGTTCAAGCCCTCGCCTACCAGCGCCAGCACTTCCCGTTCCCGGTCCGTCACCTGCTCCAGCGGCACTACTTTAGCTGCCGCGCGGCTCTGCGATGCCAGCTGGGCCATGATGCGCCGGGTCACCGAGGGCGATAACAACGCATCGCCGTCATGGACCACCCGGACTGCCCGGATCAGTTCGGCGGGCTCGGTGTCCTTGACCAGGAACCCTGCGGCGCCGGCTCGGACGGCTTCGGCAATGTACTCGTCGAGTTCGAAGGTGGTGAGGATGATGATGCGCGTTCCGGCCAGGTTCGGGTCCCCCAGGATCTTGCGGCTGGCGGTGAGGCCGTCGTCGTCCGGCATGCGGATGTCCATGAGGATGACGTCCGGCTTGTCCCGTGTTGCCAGGCGAACGGCGTCGCGACCAGTGCCGGCCTCTGCCACCACCTCCATGTCTGGTTCAGAGTCCAGGAGCGCGCGGAATCCTGCCCTGATGAGGGTTTGGTCGTCGGCCAGAAGGATGCGGATCACGGGCGGGTTCCTTCGTAATGTATGGGCAAGATCGCTTCGACGCGCAGTCCCGGCTCCAGTTCCTGCAAGGTGAGCGTCCCGCCTAAGGCCACCGCCCTCTCCCGCATCCCCGTCAGCCCGTTGCCGGGGAGCGCGCCACGCATACCGCCGCCGTCGTCGTCTATGGTCACGGCCAGTGCCCCCGCGGTTTGGACAACACGCACGACGGCGGATCGGGCACCCGAGTGCCTACCGACGTTGGTCAGCGCTTCCTGGATGATCCGGTAGGCGGCCTCGTGCTGGGCCTCCCCCACCGTTTCGGGGTTCGACAGGTCCTGCAGCGTCACTTTCAGCCCGCCGAGCTCCGCGGTGTTGATGAGTTCAGGGAGCCTGGCCAGTGAAGGACGCGCGGCCGGCGCCAGGGGGACATCCTCGCGCAGCACGCCTAGAAGCTGGCGGACCTCGGTGAGCGACTCCTTGCTGGCGGCCTTGATCGCTTCCAGCGCTGGCCGTAGCTTTTCCGGATCGTCCGCTCCCACGTGCAAGGCAACTGATGCCTGGACGTTGATCATGGACAGGGAATGAGCAACCACATCGTGAATGTCCCGGGCAAGGGTGAGCCTGTACTCGTCTCGCTCCGCCTTCTGTGCTTCCTCGCGGCGCCGCCGGTATTCTGCAAAACGTTCGCTCCGGCGTCGGAATCCTTGCCCTATCAGGACCAGGATCGCAGCCCAGGCGACGCCGGCGGACGCCCGCACGGGCCAGTTTTCATCGCCGGTCAGGGCGGCACCTGTGATCACGGCGGCCGCTGCTATCCCCGCCCCCGCCCACGCCTGCCAGCGCAGCCCCGCCGCAGCGGTCAAGACGATGGCCAGCGCCAAGGACAACACGATCGGCCCCCAAGCGTAGCCCAAAGCCAGGTAGGTTCCGGTGGCAGCGAGAGCCACAGGCAGCATCACTTGCGGTGAGCGCTTCCGGAACGCCAGGCCAACCGGCCCGGCCAGGAGCAGGAGGATCGCGAGGGCATCCAGGGGGCGTGGCGCGTTTTGGTGGCTTGCGGAGAACAGCGTCCCCACCACCTGGATCACAGCCACCGTAATGACGATGAAACTGGTGGGCGGGCCGGCAAAACGCCGGGGGCCTGCGATGTGCGGTGGCCCCGGATACCGCGTGGGCTCAGGGGAACGGGGCTGCATACACAGAGCCTAGCTTTGGTCCCCGGGTCTGTCGTCGGGTTATTGGAGCAGGGTGCCTACTCCCGGAGGAGTACGCCCTGCCCCATTTCGGGGGTTCCCTGCTGTTCGTGCCGTGCGCACGGCATGTTTCGCAGGGAACCCCCGAAATTGGGGCGCTGGAAATGGAAAAGTCCGAGTAACCCTAGGCGATGCCTGCCTGGCGTTCAGCGCTCTCCACAACGTTCGCGAGCAGCATGGCGCGGGTCATCGGACCCACGCCGCCCGGGTTCGGGGACAGCCAAGCGGCGACGTCGGCAGCTGCCGGGTCCACATCTCCGGTGACAACCGCCTTGCCGTTGCCATCGTCCACGCGGCTGACGCCGACGTCGAGCACTATGGCGCCCGGCTTGAGGTCTTCAGCCTTGATCATGTGCGGCACACCGGCAGCGGCAATCACGACGTCGGCCTGCTTGAGTTCTGCGGGCAGGTCCACCGTTCCGGTGTGGGCCAGGATGACCGTGGCGTTGACTTCCTTGCGGGTCAGCAGGAGGCCAATCGGGCGGCCGATGGTCACGCCGCGGCCAACCACCAGGACTCGCTTGCCCTTGAGTTCAATGTTGTGCCGGCGGAGCAGCTCCACACAGCCCTTGGGTGTGCAGGGCAGCGGGGACTTCATTTCGCCGTTGACATTGGCCACCAGGCGGCCAAGGTTCATGGGGTGCAGGCCGTCGGCGTCCTTCTCAGGGTCCATGGCCTCCAGGATGACGTCCTGATCGATGTGCTTGGGCAGCGGAAGCTGGACGATGTAGCCGGTGCATTCCGGGTTGTGGTTGAGCTCGCGGACAACCGTGAGGAGGTCTTCCTGGCTGATGTCCTCAGGGAGGTCGCGGCGGATGGACTGGATGCCCACCTCGGCGCAGTCCTTGTGCTTGCCGCCGACGTACCAGGTGCTGCCGGGGTCCGAGCCCACCAGGATGGTGCCCAGACCGGGGACGATTCCCTTGGCGGCCAGGACGGAAACGCGAGTGGTCAGTTCTGCCTTGATGGCGGCGGCGGTGGCCTTGCCGTCGAGGATCTGTGCGGTGGACTGTGTCATTCCATCTGCTCTTTCTGGTGGGTGACCTGTTGGCTCATGCCAACGGGACCCACCGCCGAAGGTGTGGCGGCGGATCCCGTTGGCTCCGGTTCAATGCCCGGGTGATGCGTTACTTATCCGCGGAAGCGCGGGTTACCACTGCTCGTGCTGCGGGTACAACGGGAAGTCAGCGGCGAGCTTGTCCACGCGGGCCTGCAGCGACTCGACGTCTGCCGAGGAACCGGCCTTGAGCGCGGTGGCGATGATCTCGGCAACCTCGGTGAACTCGGTGGCACCGAATCCGCGGGTAGCCAGGGCAGGCGTACCGATGCGGAGGCCGGAGGTGACCATCGGCGGGCGGGGATCGAACGGAACAGAGTTGCGGTTCACGGTGATGCCCACGGAGTGTAGGAGGTCTTCGGCCTGCTGGCCGTCAAGCTGCGAGTTGCGGAGGTCAACCAGGACCAGGTGCACATCGGTACCGCCGGTGAGGACCGAGACGCCGGCTTCGGCGACATCGGACTGGTTGAGGCGGTCGGCGATGATCTTGGCACCTTCAAGGACGCGCTCCTGGCGTTCCTTGAACTCTTCACTGCCGGCAATCTTGAAGGCAACGGCCTTGGCGGCGATGACGTGCATGAGCGGCCCACCCTGCTGGCCCGGGAAAACGCTGGAGTTGAGCTTCTTGGCCCACTCCTGCTTGGCAAGGATCACACCGGAACGGGGACCTGCCAGGGTCTTGTGGACCGTGGAGGTGACGACGTCGGAGTACGGCACCGGGCTCGGGTGCAGCCCTGCTGCAACCAGGCCGGCGAAGTGCGCCATGTCCGTCCAGAGGAGGGCGCCCACTTCATCGGCGATGGACCGGAAGGCAGCGAAGTCCAAGTGGCGCGGGTACGCGGACCAGCCGGCAATGATGACCTGCGGCTTCTCGGCGATGGCCTGCTCGCGCAGCTTGTCCATGTCGATCCGGAAGTTGTCTTCTTCAACCTGGTAAGCAGCTACGTTGTAGAGCTTGCCGGAGAAGTTCAGCTTCATGCCGTGGGTCAGGTGCCCACCGTGTGCCAGGGACAGGCCCAGGATCTTGTCGCCGGGAGTGATCATGGCGGAGAGAGCGGCAGCGTTGGCCTGCGCACCGGAGTGCGGCTGGACGTTGGCGAACTCAGCACCGAAGAGTTCCTTGACGCGATCGATCGCAAGCTGCTCGGCGACGTCGACGTACTCGCAACCGCCGTAGTAGCGGCGGCCCGGGTAGCCCTCGGCGTACTTGTTGGTCAGGACCGATCCCTGGGCTTCCATGACGGCGCGGGGTGCGAAGTTTTCGGACGCAATCATTTCCAGGGTGCCGCGCTGGCGGCCAAGTTCCTGGTTGAGGACTGCTGCGATCTCGGGATCGAGATCGGCGAGCGACTGGTTGCTGACAGACGCGGAAGTGGTTGTGGTAGTCACGGAAATCTCCTGGCTAGGCAACGGGTGGTGCTACAGGTCAGGCTACCGGCAGCAGCATTCCCGCGTCCCCTTTTTGACGGAGGGATCGGTCACGTGCGTGCAACGGTAAGACATGACCCTCGGCCCAGGCGTACGATCCGTGGTCTTCATGATTGCCGCTCCCTGGTGGTAGTCCACCCAACGCCAGTTGCGACCCGTTAACAGTACAACAACGCGGCACAGGTAGGCTTGATCGTGTGACTGACTCCACCGCTTTCGTTGTAACACTCTCCTGCCCCGACCGCCCCGGCATTGTCCACGCGGTAGCCGGAGCCCTCCTCGAGGCCGGCTGCAATATTGCCGACTCCCAGCAGTACGGAAGCCCCAGCACTGGCAACTTTTTCATGCGGGTGGAGGCAACGACGTCGAGCTCCCAGGCGGAACTGGCTGCGGCCCTGCGGCCGGTGGCCGAATCCTTCGGGATGACCTGGCAGATCAACCCCGTGGGCGAAAAGGTCCGCACCATCATCCTGTGCTCCAAAGACGCCCACTGCCTCAACGATCTGTTGTTCCAGCAGCGCACCGGCACCTTGCCTATTGACGTTCCGGCCATCGTGTCCAATCACCGCGACCTTGAGCCGTTGGCAGAGTTCTACGGCATCCCGTTCCACCACATTCCGGTGACCCCCGAAACCAAGCCACAGGCCGAGGCTCAGCTGCTGAAGCTGATCGCCGAACACGATGCTGAACTCACCGTCCTCGCCCGGTACATGCAGGTGCTCTCCAACGATCTGTGCACGGAGTTGAACGGCAAGGCCATCAACATCCACCACTCCTTCCTGCCCTCGTTCAAGGGTGCCAAGCCTTACCACCAAGCGCACGCCCGAGGGGTGAAGATCATCGGCGCCACCGCCCACTATGTGACGGCCGACCTCGACGAGGGGCCGATCATCGAGCAGGAAGTCATCCGCGTGGACCATGCCCGGACGGCGGCCCAGTTCGTCCAGATGGGCCGCGATGTGGAGGGCCGCACGCTGGCTCAGGCGGTCCAGTGGCACGCCGAACACCGGGTCCTCCTGGACGGCACCCGCACCGTGGTGTTCAACTAGCACCGCTCCTATGCTGAGGGTATGCACGGCATCCCCGAGGCCGATCACGAAGCTGACCTGGCGGTTTACTACAACCGCCATGCTGCCGTCCGGAACACCCGCTCCCTGACCCCGCACCGGATTGAACGCCGGGAATGGTTTGTCCGTCTGTTGAAGTCCGAACATCGTCATTCGTTGGTGGAGCTCGGCTGTGGCACAGGGGTGGAGGGCCTGGAGTTCGTCCGCGCCGGGATTCATTACACGGGCGTGGATTTGTCACCGGAAAGCGTGCATGTGGCGTGCTCGGCAGGGCTCGACGCCTCAGTAGCAAGCGGGCGCAGCCTGCCGTTTCCGGATTCAGTGTTTGATGCTGCATGGACCATGAGCACTCTCCTTCATGTCCCCAACAGCGGAATTCGCGACGTCGTCCGCGAACTTGTGCGGGTCACCGCACCTGGTGCGCCAATCGCCGTCGGGCTCTGGTCAGGTGAGGACTGCGAAGTCCTTAACCCTGAAGACCTTGAAGAACCGCAGCGTTTCTTCAGCCGCCGCAGCGACGATACCGTGCATAGGATCTTTGGCGAACACGGCTCGGTGGAACACTTCCAGACGTGGCCGGAAGGCGTAGGCACGGAGTCGGGGCCGGGCGCGGGAAACTGGTCCCAGCATTACCAATTCCTTGTCTTCCGCACCCCTGCACCCAACTGACCCGCACCCAACTGAGTAGCAGATCAGGTCGTTCCCAGCGCTGAGAACGGCCTGATCTGCGACCTACTTGGGAATAGGCTGGGGCCATGGCTCCCTCTTACACTTTTGCCGGAGATACCCCGGCCATCCATGAAACCGCCTTCGTGGCACCCACTGCGTCCATCATCGGCAAGGCCACCCTGGCCGAGGACTCCAGCGCCTTCTACGGCGTCTCCGTTCGAGCCGACACAGCCGCGATCAGCGTCGGCGCAGGGTCCAACCTCCAGGACAACGTGGTCCTCCATGCCGACCCCGGGTTCCCCTGCACTGTGGGCGAGCGCGTCTCCGTGGGACACAGCGCTGTGGTCCATGGCTGCACTGTGGAGGACGACTGCCTCATCGGCATGAGCGCCACCATCCTCAACGGCGCGGTGATCGGATCTGGCTCGCTCATTGCTGCCGGCGCTGTGGTTCTTGAAGGCACGGTCATACCGCCCCGCTCCCTAGTGGCCGGAGTACCAGCCAAGGTCCGCCGTGAACTGACCGATGAGGAGTTTGAGGGCGTCAAGCACAACGCTGCCCACTACAAGGAACTCGCTGCGGCACATAGGGAAATGCACGCTTAACGCCAAATGCGAGGCCCGCTCTGCGTCCTAACCCGAGGGTTTGGGGCGCAGAGCGGGCCTCGCAACGTATAAAAGGAGATCAGTCCAGTGAGATCGGGCCGAGCTCATCCAGCAGGTCACCCGGACCCGGGTTGCCGGCAGCGGATGCGCCACCCAGGTGGTTCACCACTCCCCACACGGCGTTCAGGCCCGTGGTCACGGCACCCTCGGCCCATCCGGCGGTGAAGGAGACGTCGTCCCCCGCGAGGAAGATTCCGCGCTGGTGCTCCGCCAGCTGGTCCTGCTTGAAGTGCGTGAACAAGCGCTGCTGGTACCGGTAGTGTCCGGGCAGGTTGGCCTTGAACGCGCCCATGAAGTTGGGGTCCGCTTCCCAGGACACCGTGATCGGCTGCCCGATGATGTGGCTTGAAATGTCCACGCCCGGGTAGATCTGCTCCAAGGAGTGCAGCATGAGTTTCACGCGTTCCTCGGCGGTGAGCGCAAGCCATTTCAGGGCGTCATCATTCCATGTGTAGGACAGGAGGATCACAGCGGGCTTGTCCGGACCGTCGTCGAGCAAGTACGTTGCCCGGTTGAGGCGGTCGGTGAGGGTCATGGACAAGACCTCGCGGCCGGTCTCGGGATCGATGTCCTTCCAGAACGGCCGGTCCACCATCACGAACGTCTTGGACGACTGCATGTAGTGCGAGCGCTCGATCGCGGTCCACAACTCGGCTGGGAACAGCGCTTCCTCGGTGTGGATGCGCGTGGACAGCAGCCAGGACTGGCAGGTGGTCACCACGGCTTGGTACCTGGCCTCGCGCCCCCAGTTCTCGCGGACCAGGAGGTCCCCGTTCTCCGCCCGGCGGATGTTGTCCACG
Organism: Paenarthrobacter sp. NPDC091711; assembly: GCF_044756605.1. Classification (NCBI taxonomy): domain Bacteria; kingdom Bacillati; phylum Actinomycetota; class Actinomycetes; order Micrococcales; family Micrococcaceae; genus Paenarthrobacter; species Paenarthrobacter sp. NPDC091711. Next base: position 25,746 of record NZ_JBIVTF010000022.1, on the reverse strand, counting down.
GCTCCGCGCGGCGAACCGGAGTGCAGGGAAGCCAACGAGGTGCCTTCCGGCCAGTGCTTAAGGCCCGACGGCGCGTGGTTCCAGAGTGCCTCGGGGAGCCTTTGCGCTCCTCCCGCAATGGAGCGGTGCTGGTCGTCGGCGTCGGTGTAGACCACGCGGAGGATTTCGAGGATGGAGTTGGGGAAGTCGGTATCCCAACCACCGGTGCCGAAGCCCACTTGGCCGAACGCTTCCCGGTGAGCGAAGCCGGCCTCCTTGAAGGACTTGCTGGCCGCAATGAAGCCGTAGAAGGTTTGCTCATCCAACTCAGGCAGGAGCGCGTTCCAGAGTTCTTTGATCCGCTTGGTATCGCGGGCCTTGATGGCCTCCTGCATTTCAGCGAAGGCAGCACCATCGTTGACGGCGGCTTTCCAGGCGTCGGCCACTTCGCGGAAGAACTCCGGCAGTTCGTCGGCCGTGGTGGCGTAGTGCTTCTTGCCCGCGAGCTCGATCACCGTGCTGGACGTGGCCGGCGCCATGGGGTTGGGGAACTCGTTGGTATCCAGGCCGAGCAGGTCCACGTAGTGGTAGAAGGCCTTGCCGGACACCGGGAACCGCATGCCACCGAGATCGGCCACCACACCGGGAGCCGAGGGGAAGCTTGCTGTCCTAAGGCGCCCACCGATCTGGTCGGCCTCGTAGATGACCGGTTTGAGGCCGAGCTTCATGAGTTCATACGCCGTGACCAGCCCGGACAGGCCGGCACCGATGATGGCCACTTCCGTTCCGTACAGCTCCTCGGGCACAGCGCCCAAACCGTCCGGGTGTGCCAGGTAGTGGTCGTAGCTGAACGGGAAGTCCGGGTTCAGCATGGTGATGGGCGCTCCAGCGGCGTCCGCGGATGCGTCTGGTTTATCGAGGACAGGGAGTTCAGTGGCGATGGTCATGAGTTTTCTGCTTTCACAGGTTCCGGGCTCACGGCCCTGGTGGTTAATTCACGGTAGTCCTGCTCGCTGAGCGCGGCTACCTTGGAGTTCCGGCGTCCATAGCCGAAGTAGATGGCGATGCCCACGAGCATCCACACGCCGAAGGTGATCCAGGTGTCGGCGCCCAGGTTGAGCATCAGGTAGGCACACATCAACGTGCCCAGGATCGGCGTGATGGGATACAGCGGGACCCGGAAGCTCCGCTCAAGATCGGGACGGTTGCGCCGGAGGTAGATGACCGCGACGTTCACCAGCGCGAAAGCGAAGAGTGTGCCGATGCTGGTTGCGTCAGCCAGGGCGCCGAGCGGGACCAAGCCTGCGGTGAGGGCAACAGCGATACCGATGATGAGCGTCCCAGCCACCGGCGTGCCGGTACGGCGGGACACACGGCCAAAGACCTTGGGCACCATGCCGTCGCGGGACATGGAAAGCATGATGCGGGTCTGGCCGTAGAGAACCGTCAGCACAATGCTGGCGATCGCAAGCACAGCACCGATGGAAAAGACCAAAGCGATCCACGGCTGGCCGGTGATCTCGTGGAGGATCTGCACGAGGGCAGCTTCGGTACCGTCGAACCAGTTCCACGGCCGGGCGCCGATGGCTGCCACGGCAACAAGGACGTAAATACTGGTGACGATCACCATGGAGAGCATGATGGCCCGGGGCAGGTCCCGCTTGGGGTTCTTGGCTTCCTCGCCCGCGGTGGAGGCGGCATCGAAGCCGATGTAAGAGAAGAAGACACTCGAGGCTGCGGCGGAAACGCCGGCTGCACCCATGGGCAGGAGTGGCTCGAAGTTACCTGCATTGAAGGCCGTGAACGCCACGGCGCAGAAGAAGATCAGAATGCCCACCTTGATGATGACGATGGCCGTATTGATCCACGCACTCTCACGGGCACCGCGCACCAGAAGAATCATGGCCAGCACCACGATGACCATCGCAGGGAGGTTCACCACGCCGCCGTCGCCGGGCGGCTGGCTCACGGCGTCCGGAAGGAACTGTCCAAAGGCCGCCAGCGTCTCATTGACGTACTGCCCAGCACCAACGGCTACCGCGGCCACGGAGACTGCGTACTCCAGCACGAGGCACCACCCACAGATCCAAGCCATGCCCTCGCCCATGGTGGCGTAGGAGTAGGAGTAGCTGGAGCCTGCCACGGGGACCAGCCCCGCCATTTCCGCGTAGGACACAGCGGAGAGCAGCGCTGCGAGGCCGGCGATGACGAAGGAGATCCAAATAGCCGGGCCTGCCAGCGGAACGGACTCACCAAGGATCACCAGGATGCCGGTGCCGAGCGTGGCGCCCACGCTGATCATGGTCAGTTGGAGGACGCCAAAGCTGCGGACCAGAGGCGTACCGCCCTCGCTGCTTCCGGCTTCACTGACCATCTGGCCAATGGGCTTGCGGCGCAAAAGCTGAGCCCCGAGGCTTGGCCTCGCGACGGCCGGCGCCGCTGAATTTTCGGTGTTCACAGGCACAGTCACCCTTGACGTCCCTTCAAAGTAGTTTCGATTTCCCCTCCACAAGACTGGCATGTGAGCCACCTCTCACCGCGGTGCAAAATGACCTATAGTGTTCAACCATGAGACGTAATGCACAATATCAAGTGGCTGCCCCGGCGGCCCTTTCGGGACAGGTCACCGTGGACCTGTCCGCGATTTCAGACAATGTCAAAGCCCTGAAAAAGCGCACCAAGGCCCCGTATTTCATGGCCGTGGTAAAGGGAAACGCGTACGGCCACGGATTGGTGGAAGTGGCGCGAACCGCAGTGGATGCAGGGGCTGACTGGCTGGGAACAGCCCAGCTCACGGAAGCCATCTCCCTGCGGCAAGCGGGGATCACACTACCCATCCTTTCGTGGCTGTATCTGGCATCCCAGACCAGCGCCACCATTCTTGAAGCCCTCGAAAACGACGTCGATGTGTCCCTCGGGAGCGTCGGCCAACTTGAGGTGCTGGAAGGCATCGCTGCGCGCCTTGGCCGTCCCGCCGTCGTGCATCTGGAACTGGACAGCGGCCTGAGCCGCGGCGGCGCGCGCAAGGAAGATTGGGCCGAACTCGTGGCCCGGGCGCGGCAAGCCGAACTGGACGGGACCCTGCGCGTTCGTGGCCTTTGGACCCATCTGGCCTGGGCCGACGTCCCCGCACATCCAGGGAACGCCACCGCCGTGGCCGAGTTCGAGGACGCCGTCCGCGAGGCGCACGAAGCCGGGCTGAACCCCGAACTCCGGCACGTCTCCAGCTCCGCGAACATCCTGGATCGGCCCGAATTCCACTTCGACATGGTCCGCGCAGGGCTCGCCATCTACGGCCTCGCCCCCGCTGATCACCTGGACCCGGCGGACTTCGGACTGCGTCCCTCGCTCAGCGTGACGGCACCGCTGGTCATGGTCAAAAAAGTTCCAGCCGGCACCGGCGTGAGCTACGAACACCAGGCCATCACCTACGAACCCCGGTACCTCGGCCTCATCCCGCTCGGCTATGCGGACGGCATCCCCAAGGGCATCAGTGGCCGCTCCGTGGTGAACATTGGAGGACGCAGCGTGCCCGTGATCGGCAAGGTGTGCATGGACCAGTTCATGGTGGATCTGGGACCGGATGCAGGAGGAATCGACGTCGGCGACACCGCCGTGTTGTTCGGCGACCCGGCATCTGGGGCGGCGAGCGCCGACGATTGGGGTGCCGCGATCGGAAGCCACGGGGACGAGATCATCAACAGGATTGCGCCCCGGCTCCCCCGGGCGTACGCGACTAGTGCGTACCGGTGCCCCGACTACCAGGAGCCGGCCGCCGCCGGGCAGGGCAATGTCGCCTGAGCCCGCCACCGCCCGCCTGAGTTTCGTCACGCTCGAACAGTTCCTGGAGCAGTTGCCGCCGGAGTTGAAAATGCTTCACGACGGCGGCAGCGGCGCCTCGCTGCTGCGGTGGGTGGAACCCAGTGAGCTGGAGGACCCCACGCCCTACCTCCCGGAGGGTGAGTTTCTCCTGACCGCCGGGCTGCCTTTCCTGGGGAAGGGTGGCTCGGCGGCGAAGGTGGATGCCTACGTCCAGCGGCTGGTGGAGGCGAAGGTGGCGGCGCTGGGCTTCGGGATCAGGCCCTATTTCGACGCCGTCCCCGACGTCTTGGTGGATGCCTGCCGCCGGCACAACCTCACCTTGTTCGAAGTTCCGGAATCCTTGCCGTTCGCAGCGATCGGGCTGGAATTCTCGCAGCTCCTGGAAACGGACAACGCGAGGGTCTTCCGGCAACTGGCAGACACCAATCGCCAACTCATGCGGGCAGTCCTCTCCCCCAGACCGGAGCACGAACTGCTCGCGGCCCTTGTTCAGCGGGTGCCCGTGTGGGCTGTCCTTGTTGGCGCGGACGGGCGGGTCAGGGCCCGCGGGCATAACACCAGTGGACACAACGCCGGCGGCAGCACCGGCGGGCACCATGCCGGCGGCAGCACCGGCGTCGAGCATTCTTTGCTGGCGCCCATGCTGGAGCGGTTGCTGACCGGCAGCGGGCCGCGCGTGGAAATGGACGGTTTTGACCAACCGGGATCGGCGCTGGTGTTCGGGCATCCTTTGCGGAGTACCAAGGACGCCAACCTGGGCGCCCTGATCCTCGGCTCGGATGCTCCCCTGACTCCTGCCCAAAACAGCGTGGTGCAGTCGGCCGTGGGCTTGCTGGAGCTGTTGGTGCGGCAGCGGACCAGCGGTTCGCTTGCTCCGAGCCAGTTGGCCACGGCGGTTCTATTGCACCCGGACTCGATAACCTCCGGCGGGACCAAGCATGTCAACGGGCTCAAGGACCTGGTGGCGCAGAGTCTCTCGTCTACCCGATCCGCACAGATGCGGGTGGTTCAAGGCGTCAGGGTGGACGGTGCTGCCGACGACGGGCCCGTCCGCGAGCTGCTGCAGTGGCGGAGGCTGTTCGACACCAAACTCGTAGAGATTACCGAGTACGGCTTCGCTGCGATCACCCGGCTGAAGGTTGATGACTCCCTGCTGGCTGACGTCGAGAAGCTGGGGTGGCGGCTGGTGATCGGCGAACCCGCGGAACTCACCGGGCTGACGGCCGCCTACCAACGGGCGAGTTCACTGCGGAGTCGCGTTGTTACCACCGGCAAGAGCGCACGCGTGGATGAGGTGACCTGGTCCGTTGCCGGACTTTTGGGGCGTGAAGCCGGAACCCTGCTGGCCGAGCGGCTCCTTGCGCCGGTGCTCGCGCTGGAAGCCGATCGTCGGGACCCTCTGTTGAGCGTGCTGCGGGGATGGCTCAGCGAAAACGGCAGCTGGGACGGCTCCGCAAAGCTGCTGGGATTGCACAGGAACAGTGTGCGGCGGCAGATCGGCGTGCTCGGCGAACTGCTGGACATGGACCTCAACCAGGCGCAGGTGCGTGCTGAGTTGTGGTTCGCGTTGCAGTACGTGGACGAGCTGGTGGCTGGTCTACCTGCCGATGGAACGGGCGACTAGGCGCGCTGCTCCCACTCCTCGTACAGTTCCGGCCGGCGTTCGCGCAGGTACGGAACTTCCTCACGCGCGGCTTTGACCGCTTCCGTGCCTACCTCGGCGAACAGCAGCGTGGGGGACTCCCCCGCGGCCGCAAGCAAAGAGCCGTCCGGCCCGGCCACCACGCTGCCGCCCAGGAAGTTGTACACATCCTCGTGCCCGCTGTGATTGGCATACGCAACGTTCAACTGGCTCTCCAACGCACGGGCGCGGATGAGCACCTGCGGGACATTATCGAAACCGGCAGACAAGGCCGTTGGCACCAGCAGAAGTTCGGCGCCTCTGGTGGCGGCGGCACGAACGGCTTCGGGAAACTCGACGTCGTAGCAGATCAGCATCGACGTACGGATTCCGTTGAAGTCCACGACGGCGGGAGGTTCTTGGGCGGCCACGAACGCCTTGTGCTCTTCCGGGCCGAAGAGGTGCACCTTGGCGTAGTTGAGCACCTCGTTGCCTTCCGCGTCCAGCAAAGTAGCCGTGATGTGCCAGGCGCCATCAGCGTGAGGCGGCTGCGCGGCGTCGTCGTGCTGCTCCTGAATCTGCGCCAGCGCCGGGAGACTGTAGACCAAGCCAATCCTGTGCATGCGGGCAATCGTGGCCAGGCGTTCGCGAAGGTCCGGGAGAATGGCGGGGTCCAATTCGGCATGCAGACGCAGCGGGGCATATCCCACGGGGAACAACTCCGGCGTCAGGAGCAGGCCTGCCCCTGCTTGGGCGGCGCGCTGCGCGGCGTCGTCGATGGTGCGCAGGTTCGCCTCCACGTCCATGACGGAAGCGTTCGCCTGAAGGACTGAGAGCAGCATCATTACCCCTTGGTTTCGCCTGATCCCGATGCCTGCTTCGCACGCCCGGGAGGTTTCTTATGTCCAGCGTAGGCGCGTGAAGCAGGGTGGTGGTGAGGCAATTGGACCCGCATCTGTCCGGAACAGGACGCAATGCACGCATCCCCACACGTTGCGAGGCCCGCTCTGCGTGCCAACCCGGGATCTTAGGGCGCAAACCAGGCCCCACAACACCCACTCCCACACCGCCACTCGTTGCGAGGCCCACTTTGCGCCCTAAAGCATGGAGTTGGAACGCATAACGGGCCCCACAAGGGGTACGTGACAGGTGTTCTTGCGTTGGAGTATGTCGGCAATGCTTGACTCCTTGTGTTCACTTCTTGACTACAAGCTCGTTTGTGGGGCAATCTTCTTGTCATGTCCGCAACGCAGCGCTCAACGAAGAGCCACCCAAGAAAACCCGGCTCGCAGTCCGCACTGCGCCACCTGAATCAACAGCGCATCATCGAGTGCCTGCTGAGCGGGCCGTCCACGCAGGCAGAGCTCTCGCGGCAGACCGGACTCTCCACGGCAACGGTGTCCAACATCGTCAAAATCATGCAGGATGCCGGGCTGGTATCAACGGAGCCGACCACGAGCTCCGGCCGCCGGGCAACCAACGTTCGGCTGAACAGCAACGGTGCGGTCGCCGTCGGAATCGACTTCGGACGGCGCCACCTGCGGGTAGTCCTTGCCTCGCTGGGCTATCACGTCATTGCCGAGGATTACATCGAGTTGCCGCTGGGTCACCAGGCCGAGGAAGGCATCGAGGCCGCGGTCCTGCTGCTTGAAAAACTGCTCCAGGAGAACGGGATCGACCGTACTGCGGTAGTGGGAGCAGGCGCGGGCATCCCGGGCCCCATCGACCGCCGATCCGGCACCGTGGCACAGGGAGCCATCTTGCCCGAATGGGTGGGAATCGACATCCTCCATCGGCTGGAGGAAGCACTGAACTGCCCCGTGTTTGTTGATAACGACGCGAACTTGGGCGCCCTGTCAGAGGTGACCTGGGGGCCGCACAGCGGAGTCTCAAATCTGATGTTCCTCAAGATCGGCTCGGGCATCGGCGCCGGCCTGATCCTCAATGGATTCCCCTACTACGGCAACGTTGGCATCACCGGCGAAATCGGCCACGCAACCATTCATGAGCACGGTCTGGTGTGCCGCTGTGGGAACAGGGGTTGCCTCGAAACGATAGCGTCCACCACCACCATGATCGAGTTGTTGGGGCGCGGTCAGGAGGCACTGTTGACGCCACAGGACATCGTCCGTAACTGCCTCGCCGGCGACTCTGCAACCCAACGCGTAGTGGACGACGCCGGCCTGGCGGTAGGCCGCGCGCTGGGCAACGTCTCCAACCTGATTAACCCCGAAGTCATCGTGGTCGGAGGCCCACTGGCGGGCCTCGGCGACCTTCTTTTGGACCCCATCCGGAGGGGGCTGGTGCGTCACGCCGTGCCCGTGGTGGGTGAGACGACGCACCTGGCGATGTCCTCCCTCGGGGCGCGAGCGGAAGCGCTTGGAGCGGCTGCTTTAGTGTTCCAACACGCCGGTATTACCGGTAGGTAACGAAATCGTTAGCTGGATCATGCGTTCAAGTCTTGACGACAAGACGGGTGATCCAGTTTACTTTTTCATCAGACAGCCTCGCCATTGCGGGGCCGACAACGAAGTCATGCATTGGAGGCGTAAGGGCTGATGACATCCCTCGACACGCAAGGTGATCCCATCCTCTTGGAGATGCGCTCGATCACGAAGGAATTCCCCGGCGTGAAGGCCTTGTCGAATGTGAACCTGCGCGTGATGGCCGGCGAAATCCACGCAATCTGTGGAGAAAACGGCGCCGGTAAATCCACGCTCATGAAAGTCCTGTCTGGCGTTTACGGCTACGGAAGCTACACGGGCGACATCGTGTACCAGGCTGAAACCCAGCAGTTCAAGGACATTCGCGCAAGCGAAGCAGCGGGCATCGTGATCATCCACCAGGAACTGGCGTTGATCCCGGAACTGTCCATCATGGAGAACATCTTCCTGGGCAACGAACCCACCAAGTGGGGTGTGATCGACTGGGCAGAAGCGCGCAAGCGTTCCATGGAACTGCTGGCCCGGGTGGGCCTCCGGGAGGACCCGGACACCCCCATCAAGGAAATCGGCGTTGGTAAGCAGCAACTGGTGGAAATCGCCAAGGCACTGAACAAATCCGTTCGGCTGCTGATCCTGGACGAGCCCACCGCCGCTCTGAACGAATCCGATTCCCAGCACCTGCTGGACCTGATCCTTGGCCTCAAAGGCAAAGGCATCACCTCGATCATCATTTCCCACAAGCTCAACGAGATCGAACAGATCGCGGACGAGATCACCATCATCCGTGACGGTAAATCGATCGAAACGTTGAACGTCAAGCGCGATGGCGTGGACGAGGACCGCATCATCAAAGGCATGGTGGGCAGGACTCTCGAGTCCCGTTTCCCCGATCACGAGCCGAAGATCGGTGAAGTCTTCTTCGAGGTCAAGGACTGGACCGTGGGACATCCCCAGATCCAGGACCGCCTGATCTGCAAAGGCTCCAACTTCTACGTCCGCCGGGGCGAAATTGTTGGCTTCGCCGGTCTCATGGGTGCCGGACGCACGGAACTTGCCCGGTCCCTGTTCGGCCACTCCTACGGCCGCTTCATCAAGGGGCAGGTGTACAAGGACGGCAAGCCGGTCAACCTCCGCAGCGTCCGTTCGGCCATTGATGCGGGGCTCGGTTACGTCACTGAGGACCGCAAGTCGCTGGGCCTGAACCTGCTGGACGACATCAAGACCACCACGGTTTCGGCTGCTTTGAACAAGATCAGCAACTACACGGTGGTGGATACCCGCAAGGAGTTCTCCGTAGCCGAGGAATACCGGAAATCACTGCGGACCAAGACTCCGTCGGTTGAGGAAGGCGTTGCCAAACTCTCCGGTGGTAACCAACAGAAGGTGGTGCTGGCCAAGTGGATGTTCACTGACCCGGACCTTCTGATCCTGGATGAACCCACCCGTGGAATCGATGTGGGTGCCAAGTACGAGATCTACGGCATCATCCAGAGGCTCGCCAACCAGGGCAAGGGAGTGATTGTCATTTCCTCGGAGCTTCCGGAGCTTCTGGGCCTGTCCGACCGTATCTACACCATTTTTGAAGGCGCCATCACCGGTGTCCTGGACAAGAACGAAGCAACCCAGGAAAGCCTCATGAAGCTCATGACTTCCGCCCGCAAGACAGCCTGACCGTTGGCCCAGCCTGACCCCTTCCTGACACAAGGACCAAAACAATGAACGCGCTCAAGAAGCTATTTGGTGGCAATACCCGCCAGTTCGGCATGATCTTCGCCCTGGTGGCACTTATCGTCTTCTTCCAGATCTTCACCGGGGGCCGCACGTTGACCCCAGGCAACGTGATCAACCTGTTCAACGGCAACTCCTACATCCTCATCCTGGCAATTGGCATGGTCCTGGTCATCATCGCCGGTCACATCGACCTCTCGGTGGGTTCCGTGGCAGCATTCGTGGGCGTTTCGGTTGCCCTGGCCATGCGGGACTGGGGCCTGCCTTGGTGGGCAGGCGTGCTCTTCGGCTTGCTTCTGGGTGCGGTGATCGGCGCTTGGCAAGGCCTATGGACGGCGTATGTGGGCATCCCGGCCTTCATCGTGACCTTGGCCGGCATGCTCCTGTTCCGTGGCTTCAACCAGTTTGTGGGCAAGTCCAACACCATCCCGGTTTCCAAGGAGTTCCAATTCATTGGTTCCGGCTACCTGCCCGAGATCGGCCCTAACACCGGATTCAACAACCTCACACTGCTCATCGGCGTTGTGGCGGCAGCATTCGTTGTGATCATGTCCCTGCGTGCCCGTGCAGCAGCCAAGGCCCTTGGCGCTGACGTTCCCGAGCTCTGGGTTGAGGTCACCAAGCTGGTCCTGATCTGCGGTGCCATCCTTTACGCAACGTACCTGTTCGCAACCGGCCGCCCCGGAACTTCCTTCCCCATCCCCGGCCTGATCCTCGCGGTCTTGGTCCTCATCTACGGGTTCATCGCTGACAAGACGGTCCTCGGCCGTCACGTCTACGCCGTGGGTGGCAACCGCCACGCAGCCGAACTCTCGGGCGTCCAGTCCAAGAAGGTCAACTTCATGGTCATGATGAACATGTCCATCCTGGCTGGCCTGGCCGGCATGATCTTCGTTGCCCGCTCCACGGCATCCGGCCCGTTCGACGGCGTCGGTTGGGAATTGGACGCCATCGCAGCCGTCTTCATTGGTGGCGCCGCCGTTACCGGTGGTGTCGGTACCGTGATCGGCTCGATCGTAGGTGGCCTGGTGATGGCTGTCCTGAACAACGGCCTTCAGCTCCTGGGTGTTGGCGCCGACCTCACCCAGATCATCAAGGGCCTGGTGCTCCTGGCCGCAGTCGCCTTCGATGTCTACAACAAGTCCCAGGGCAAGCGGTCCATCACGGGCATGCTGATCAAGGGATTCCAGCGAAACAACAACGAGATCAAGCCGGACGAAACCACGTCCACCAAAGAGGTCATTTCCAAGGAAGCGTAATCCGTTTCCTCACGACTCGCTCCACCCCACCCACACAGAAAGTGAACCAAGATATGCGAATGTTTGGTAAAGCAGGAAAGGCAGCAGCAGTCGCTGCCATCGCGGCACTGGCGCTGACAGCCTGCGGCCGCACTGACAGCGGCTCAAGCACCAGCACGGCAGGCGGGGAAGCGTTCCCCAAGGATTCGCTGATCGGCGTCGCACTTCCGCAGAAAACCAGTGAAAACTGGGTCCTCGCGGAGAAGCTGTTCAACGATGGCCTCACCGGCGCCGGCTTCAAGGCCGACGTCCAGTTCGCCAACGGCGGCGTGTCCGAGCAGCAGAACCAGATCAGTGCCATGGTCACCAAGGGTGCCAAGGTCATCATCGTCGGTGCTATCGACGGCGCACAGCTGGGTACGCAGCTCCAGCAGGCCAAGGACTCCGGCGCAACCGTTATCGCTTACGACCGCCTGCTTCTCAACACCGAGAACGTGGACTACTACGTGGCGTACGACAACTTCAAGGTTGGTGTCCTGCAGGGCCAGGCCCTGTTGGACGGAATGAAGGCCAAGAAGGCCACTGGGCCGTACAACATTGAGCTCTTTGCCGGTTCCCCCGATGATGCCAACGCGAAGGTCTTCTTTGACGGTGCCATGAGCGTGTTGAAGCCGAAGATCGACGACGGCACCCTCAAGGTTGTCTCCGGCCAGACCTCGTTCGAGCAGGCTGTTACGCAGGGCTGGAAGGCAGAAAACGCTCAGCGTCGTGCTGACACACTGCTGACCGGCAGCTACGGTACCGCTTCCCTGGATGGCGTTCTGTCCCCGAACGACACCCTAGCCCGCGCAGTGCTGACGTCCGTCAAGGCCGCCGGCAAGCCGCTCCCCGTCGTGACCGGCCAGGACTCCGAAGTTGAGTCCGTGAAGTCGATCATCGCCGGTGAGCAGTACTCCACCATCAACAAGGACACCCGCAAGCTCGTTGAGCACGCCATCACCATGGTGAAGGACCTCCAGGCCGGCAAGGAACTGGAAATCAACGACAAGGACTCCTACAACAACGGCGTCAAGACCGTCCCGGCGTTCCTCCTGCCTCCGCAGATCGTTACTGCAGAGAACGTGAAGACCGCTTACGTCGACGATCCGGTACTCGGCCCGATCACCAAGTAACACCTCTTAGCACCACCCACAAGCAAGCCCCGGTCCGCCATCAGGCGGGCCGGGGCTTTCGCTTTCCCGCCGCTTTCACAGCCCACGCATAGCTTCGGCAGGTGTGCCGCACAGCAGCGCTCAGCAGTCTTGGATCTGCAGCCCACGTCCAGTGGGCCCACAAACTTGCAGGTCAAGAGGAGAAACGTGAGCGTCCTTGCCCGAAGCGTAGGCAATGCCTTCCGCAACAAAATCAGAACGGCAGCGGTTGTAGCTGTGCTGGCCGTAGCCATCGGACTGGCGTTGGCCATGCTCGTTGCCAACCAGGCCGTGGGCGCCAAGGTCCAGGAGCTCAACGCTTCGGTGGGGACCACCCTGACGGTGAATCCGGCGGGCGGCCAGGGCTTCGAAGGCGGCGGCGAACCACTCACGACGGCGGAAGCTGAGACTGCGGCAGCGGTCGCCAATGTGACTTCTGTAGTTGGTACCAAGGCCTTGCGCCTCCAGACAACAACTACGACAACAACGGATTCAACGGCCGGCACCACGCAGCAGGGACCTGGCGGCGGCTTCGGCCCCGGCGGTCAGCAGGCGACGGTCAGTACCAACCTGACGGCCGCCGTCGACGCCGGTACGCTCGGCAACCGCAACAACACGAGCGGCAGCACGGGCACCACCACCCAGCCCGCGCGCACTCTCCCCATCACGGCGACGGGCATTGGCGCCGAGGTGGACGGCACCGGCAAGGCCTTGGACATCACCAGCGGTACCGGCTTGGGCGACTACACGGCATCGGAGGCGAAGGCCCTGGTGGGTACGTCGCTGGCTGAGAAGAACAGCCTGACGGTGGGCTCCACGTTCACCATCCAGGACAAGACCTTCACCGTGGCTGGCATCTTCGACGCCGGAACCACCTTTGGCAACAACGCCGTCTACGTGACCCTCCCGGAAGCCCAAACACTGGCCGAGACCCCGGATGAACTCTCCACCATGATCGTCACGGTCAACAGCATGGAAAACGTGGACAGCACCAAAACCGCCGTTCAGGACGCGCTCGGCACAGACAAAGCGGACGTCACCCAGGGCCAGCGCAACCTCGAAACGGCCGTCAGCTCACTGGACAGCGTCAAGAACATCTCGCTGATCGCGTTCATCGCAGCACTGGCCACTGCCGGAATCATCATCCTGCTCATCATGGTCATGTTGGTCCGTGAGCGCCGCCGCGAAATCGGCGTTCTGAAAGCCATCGGCGCCCGGAACCGCACTATCGGGTTGCAGTTCGTCCTTGAGTCGTTGGTCCTGGTTGCCCTTGGCAGTGTTGTGGGTGCCGTGATTGCTTCACTGGCCAGCGGCGGAATCGCCTCGGCCCTCATCAGTTCGAACACCACCACGACGGCGGCCACCACCACCCAGCGCGGCGGAGGACTGGCCGGGGCCATGCCTAACGGCGCAGTTCCTGGTGGCGGGATGCCCGGTGGCGGTCTGGGAGGTGGCCAGGGTGGTCCGTTCGGCGGCGCGTCCCAGCTGCTCACCTCGGTCACAGCCAGTGTCTCCCCCGGCGTGCTCGCTGCCGGCATCGCAGCCGTGTTCGCAGTAGCCATCATCGGCGCGTTGGTCCCGGCTTTGCTGACCGCCCGCATCCGTCCCATCGAAGTACTCCGAGGAGAATAGCCGTGATTGTAGTCAAGGACCTGGTCCGTCAGTTCAAGTCCGGTGACCGGACCATCAAGCCGGTCAACGGCGTCAGCTTCGAACTCGAGAAGGGCTCGTTGGCGTCCATCGTGGGCAAGAGCGGCAGTGGCAAAAGCACACTGTTGTCCCTCCTGGGTGCGCTGGACAAACCCACCTCAGGAGACGTCGTCGTGGATGGCGTCAGCCTCGCCGGTCTGCCGGACGGCAAACTGACGGAGTACCGCCGCCGGGACATCGGGTTCGTGTTCCAGCAGTTCAACCTGATCCCCAACCTCAGCGCAGTGGACAACGTGATGCTGCCCATGGAGTTCGCCGGTGTCCGCAAAGCGGCCAGGCTGCAGCGGGCCAAAGAGCTGTTGGAGCAGGTGCAGTTGGACCCGGAGAAGCACTCGCGCCGCACCAACCGATTGTCCGGTGGCGAGCAGCAGCGTGTGGCGATTGCCCGTGCTTTGGCCAACGAGCCCAAGCTGATCCTCGCCGATGAGCCCACCGGAAACCTGGATGAGCAAACCGGCGAGCACATCATCGAGCTGTTGAGCTCCCTGAGCCGCGATCACAACACCACCATCCTGGTAGTCACGCACGATCGCAGCCTGGCGCAGAAAACCGAGCGTTGCTTCCGGCTTCAGCAGGGCAGGCTTACCGAGGAGGTCAGAACCGGATCGCGTCGATGACCTTGACGCGCACAGCCACGAGCGCGGGAATGGCTCCGGCGAGTGCGCCCACAAGGACTGCTGCGCCGAACCCCATCAGGGCGGCTTCGATGGGGAAGGCCGGATATTCGGTCAGTCCCGGCGCCACCTTCGATTCGATCCACGGGTGCTTCACCACTGCGACTGCCAACATGACTCCTGCAAGGCCGGCAACCGCGGTGGCCACCACGGATTCCATCATGACGCCCACAAAGATGCGTCCGGAGGTTGCACCGAAGCTTCGCCGGATGCCTATTTCACGGACCCTGTAGCGGACGGTCACCATGGAGATATTGAGCATTCCCACGGCTCCGAGCAGGAGCACCAGCCCGGCCACGCCGCCCACCACCAGCTGGACGGGAGCCAAAGGGTCACCCCATGCGGCATAGTCCATCCGGCTGGCTTGGGCGTAGTAGCCGGGGAACTGGCCTTGGAGATCGGCGGTGATTGCCGCAGTGAGGGCGCCGGCCTGTTCCTGGCCTACCCATATTTTGAACTCGGACATCTGGGGTTTGATCCCGGTCATGGCCGCACCCTCGGCGAGGATGAACGCCGAGGGCGGAGTGTCCGGGTAAGAATCGGGCACGACGCCGATCATCACCGCCGTGGCCGGCTGGTCTCCCGGGATGCTCACCGTGGGATGGGTGGCCAGGTTGGGCCTGCCCGCCTGGTTGTAGAAGGCTTCGGAGACGACGACGGCGGGTGCGAGCCTTGTGCCATCGTCGGCTGCGAACCAGCTACCTTGCTGCAGCGGGACGCGGTGGATGATGCCATAGCCCACATCCACAATGGTCACGTTCACAGTAGTCACGCCGCGGGGGAACTGAAATCCGGCCTGGGTCTGGCTAACGTGCGTGGAAGTAGTGATGCCGTAGCGCTGCTGAATACCTTGGTACGCCTTCTCAAGTTTGGCGGGATCCGGTATGTTCTGCCCGTGCACCATCAAGGAGAGCGTGGCCACCCGGCCACCATTTCGTTCGGACTGAACCTTCATGCCTTCGCGGGCCAGACTCCCTACGCCCACCACCGAGGTCAACGCCGCTACGGACAGGGCAACACCAAGAAGTGCCAGAAGGATGCG
This sequence comes from Paenarthrobacter sp. NPDC091711, assembly GCF_044756605.1. Classification (NCBI taxonomy): domain Bacteria; kingdom Bacillati; phylum Actinomycetota; class Actinomycetes; order Micrococcales; family Micrococcaceae; genus Paenarthrobacter; species Paenarthrobacter sp. NPDC091711. Next base: position 10,298 of record NZ_JBIVTF010000022.1, on the reverse strand, counting down.
CACTTTGTTGATGCGGAGTTCCTGCCATGCTTCAACCAGCGTGGAAATGAAGCCGGTCATGCGCCCACCCCTGCGGTTTCCGCTACGGCAAGCGGGCTGAGCACCCCGGAATCCAGGCGGTAGCACGCCCGGGCCAGGGCTGCGACGTTGGTGTCGTGCGTGATGGTCACCAGGGCCGCAGCTGTTTCCGTGGCCACTGTGTCCAGGAGGGCCATCACTGACTGCCCTGTTTCCACGTCCAGCGCACCGGTTGGTTCATCGGCCAGGATGAGCCTCGGCCTACGCACCAGGGCACGGGCGATCGCGACGCGCTGCTGTTCGCCTCCGGAGAGCATATTGGGCATGGTGTTGGCCCGGGAAGCGAGGCCAACCCGGTCCAGCATGTCCATGGCAATCTCACGGCGGCGCCAAAACTCCTTGCCCTTGGCATAGAACAACGGAGTAATGACGTTGTCCAAGGCACTACGGCCGGGCAAGAGGTTGAACTGCTGGAATACGAAGCCAACAGTGGAACCCCTCAACCGGGCACGGGCGTTGTTGCCCAGCCGATCCGCGGGCTGACCCAGGAATTCCAACTTCCCCGACGTCGGGATGTCCAGAAGTCCCAGCAGGTTGAGCAGTGTTGATTTGCCGCAACCGGAACGGCCCACTATGGCCGTGTGGTCTCCACTGTGAACCTCCAGGTCAACGCCCCTGAGGATATCCAGTTGTTGGTCATCAGGCAGCCTGACCGATCGGGTCACTGACCGCAGGCTGACCAGGCATTCTTTAGTTTCGTCCATGCCCTTAGCCCATCGGACCGTAGACGGCCTGGCCAGGACCCATCATGGGATCCTGAACGGCCGGTGCCCCGGGAACGAATTCCAGGACCTGCTCGCCCTCCGCCAACCCGGAGGTCACCTCCACCACGGAACCATCGTTGAGCCCCAGTTGAACAGTGCGCTGCTCGGGAGCGGCACCCGTTCCTCCCGGGCCCGCGATCCACACGATCCCGTCCTTCACGCTGCCCTTCACTGACGTGAGGGGAACAGTCACCACGTCAGGAGCAACGCCGGCGCTGACTGTCATGGTGGCGCCAAGCCCTGCAAAGACTTGCTGGCCCGAAGGAATCGGGCAGCTCAACGTTCCCGTGGGAATGCCGCCTTCCTCCGGCTGGTTTCCGCCGCCGGGACCAACCATTGCTGCGCCGACGCCCATTCCGGCACCTCCACCTGTGGCGGCCAGCCCGCCCGAGGCCGCGCCGCCGTCGTCGGACGCGTTGTTCTTGAGCGTCACATCGGCACACTGGAACGGCGCAGGACCACCCACCAAAGCAATGTCGGCTGGACCGGGCTTCCCCAGCAGGCGGTACTGCTGGGCGGCCGTCACCGAACCGGCCACCGTGTACGTGCCGGGATCGATCTTGCCCACGGACTCGCCCACAGTGACCTGCTGGTCAATGAGGGTTGTGAGTTGCTGCAGGGTTCCGGCCCTCGGAGCGAGAATGTCGAAGTAGTCGTACACAGGCCTGGGCGCTGTTTGCGGACCCTCCTGCGACGGCTGCGGTGTAGTGACCGCGCGCTCCGCTTTGACCTGGAAAAGGGCGTCACCTTTGGCAACGGTTGCGCCTTGCTCAACGAAGACCTGGACTACTTTTCCGGCTGATGTGCTGCGGACGGTCTCGGCGGGGTCGCTCTGGACAGTGCCCTTGATTTCCACAGTGTTGGTGACGGTAGCTCTGGTGGCCGGGACCACCGGGATATCCACTTGCGCCAGAGGTGCGGGACCGGCTGCGGCCGATTCCAAGCCATCCACAAAGGCGATTTTGACCAAGGCCACCGCAATAACCGCGAAAACCAACAACCAGGCAACCGGCAAAATGACGCGCCGAAAAGTACCCATCCCTGCTCCATTTCGGTAACTCCCCACAGAACCTCTGCGAGGGATGATTGCCTAAGCCTAGGCGAGGAATTTCGGTACGCCGGGCATTCTTATGACTTGACAGAATGCTTACTGTGTCGGGATATCAGAGGGAGCCGGGAGAAATCAGGGCCAGGACGGCACACAAGACAATCACTACGGCTGGTACGGCGGACAGAACGATCAGGGGCACGAAATCCGTGGTTCTGCGGCCTTTGCTCCGCTGCAGTTGGGTGATGGCGATCGTGGGCAGAAGAAAAGGCAAGTACACCAAAGCAAAAAGAATAGTGGCGTTGAGAAGACCGCCCTCGTAGCACCCTGAGCCATACGACCCCGTGGTGCATTCCATTCGGCTTGGGTAAAGCCCCAAAGCAAAACCGAGAAGCGCTGCCACCGGTAGGGAAAGCACTGCTCCCACCACGCCGAGCACTATTGATGCAATTCGCGGGCCCGCTGAAGGCCTCTTAATTTTCGTTTCCATATTCCCCCAACAAGCGCATTTTCCCGCTCGACGCTACCACTCCGGGGGCAGCGCATCCGATCCCGCCGGGCGCACCCCACTGTCCCCGGGGACGCACCCGGTCCCGCCGGGCGCACCCGAACCCGCCGGGCGCACCCCTTGTTCCCCACGGGCGCACCCGTTCCCGCCGCACGCACCAGAGGTTACGGGAGCGAGCCGCGTCAAAGGGTGCGCACCAAGCAAACTCACCCCCACTCACCAGGACCGACCTTGCCCAGCCCACCCCATCCCGCCGGACCCGTGCACGACGCACCCCTTCTCGCCGCACGCACCCCAAGTTCCCCAGGGGCGCACCCGTACCCGCCGGGCGCACCAGAGGTTACGGCAGCGAGCGGCGTAAACGGATGCGCACCAAGCAAACTCAAAACCCCGCACTCGTCCGGGCCAACCATGCCCCGGCCGTGCCGGCGCACAGCGCACCCGAACCCGCCGCACGCACCCCACATTCCCAGCCGACGCACCCGAACCCGCCTCGCGCACCCCTTGTTCCCCACGCACGCACCCGTTCCCGCCGCACGCACCAGAGGTTACGGGGGCGAGCCGCGTCAAAGGGTGCGACACCATGCCCATTCCGAAACCCACGCTCGTCAGGACTTAGCTTGCCCAACCCGTGCACGACGCACCCGATCCCGCCGGGCGCACCCGAGGTTACGGCAGCGATCGGCGTGAAGGGGCGCGCGCCACCTCCGTGTACCCGGGAAATGAGAGGATGAACGGCATGACACTTCCTATCGCCGTGCCGTGGCTTTCTACACAGACCAACCAGGATCCCCGGGCAGCAACCGGGCGTATGCTGCGGTGGGGTGTGGTGTCCACAGGCAACATCGCCAACAGTGTGTCTCAGGACCTGGCGCTGCTTGACGATGCGGAATTGTATGCCGTGAGCTCCCGCACGCAGGCTGCCGCGGATGCGTTCGCCCGCACACTTGGCTTCACCAAGGGATACGGGGACGACGGCGGCGTACCCGGCTACCAGCGTCTGTTCGAGGATCCCGCCGTGGACGTGGTCTACGTGGCGACACCGCATGCCCAACACTTCCAGATCGCCTCAGCAGCTCTGCGGGCAGGGAAGCACGTCTTGTGCGAGAAAGCCCTCACCATAAACGCCCGCGAAGCCACCGAGCTGGTGAAGCTCGCCCGGGAGCAGAACGTGTTCTTCATGGAGGCCGTGTGGAGCCGCTTCCTGCCGAGCATGCAGCGTGCTTTCCAGATCGCCGCTTCCGGGGAGCTCGGAGAGATCCAGTGGGTCAGCGCAGATCTTGGCTTCCCGGCGCCGTACGATCCCGCCGCACGAATCTGGGCCCTTAATGACGGAGGCGGAGCGCTCCTGGACATCACCGTCTACCCGCTGCTCTGGGCGCTGGGAACACTGGGCTTCCCGCAGTCGGTTACCGCGATCGGTACGCTCAACGACGACGGTGTTGATAGCCAGAACGCCCTGACCCTCGGCTATGACACGGGTGCACAGGCGCAACTGACGTCCTCGCTGATGGCACATGGACCCCGGACGGCCACAGTGGCTGGTGGCCTGGGGTTCCTGCAGACCGTTGGCTCCGTGAACAACCCCCGCGAGCTGCAGATCAGGATCGGTTGGGACGAGCCGCGGCGCGAGCAGTTTGACGTTGTGGGCATCGGCTACACCTACGAGCTCCGTGAAGTTACACGTTGCATCCAGCAGGGCCTCAGCGAAAGCCCGGTCATGCCGCTGGAGGACTCGGTCAACGTCATGCGCCTTTTTGACGGGGTGCGATCACAGCTGGGCATCCGCTACCCCAACGACGCTAGGTGACGCAGCCCCGGTGGTGCGTGCCGCCGTCGTGAGTTAACCCAGGCGCGTTAACGCCCTGGGCGGGCCGGCTGCCGTGCGAGTTTACGGTCCAGCGACAAGGCGCCGGGTCCGAGGAACACGAACGCGATGGAGATCGCCACATAGATGATCAGGAGTTCGGCGGTAACACCGGATTTATCGGTGAGCAGGGGTTTGCCCGCTTCGGTCACGAACCAGATACCCGCGAACATGATCGCTGCTAGGAACCCTGCCACCCGGGTCAGGGCGCCGAGTACCAGGAGCAGGCCAAGGCCCAGTTCCCCGGCGATCACCAGCCACGCCACGATCTCCGGCTTCTGGACGCCCATGGCCGCAACAGACGCGGCGAACGCAGCATGCCCGGCCATGAACTTTTGGAAGCCATGGACCATGAGGAGCGCGCCGAAAACCACCCTCAGGATGGTGACGCCGCGGGAGGAGGACTTGGGAGACGGGTGAAGGAATTTCACGGGTCCCAATCTTCCATGCCGGACGTCCCCCACCAAACGCGGTCTGCTAGGACACCAGCGCCGGAATGTCCTTCACGCCGGCCAGGATGTGGTGGTGCGGGTGCACGGCGAGGTCTTCGCGGCCCAGCTTGCCGGTGAGGACACCCACGGCGGTGACGCCGGCGTTGTTGGCTGCGGCGAGGTCGTTCACGGTGTCTCCGGCAGCCATCACGGTCCGGACATCCTGCACGCCTGTCAGCTCCATGGCCCGGTGGATCATGTGCGGCGCCGGGCGGCCGGCGGCTACTTCGTCGGAACATACGACGGCGTCCAACAGGTCATCGTCGCCGACGCCCCATCCCAGCCGCTCCAGCAGGGGCTCGGCGACGTCGCGGGAGAAGCCGGTAGTCAGAGCCACCTTGATGCCTTGGTTGCGGAGTTCGCGGAACGCATTTTCCACGCCTTCCAAGGCAACGGGCGGGTTGGCGTCGTAGAACTCCACGAGCAGTTCCTTGAAGCGGATGAAGGCGGCGGCCACCACGTCCTGGGTAGCTGCTCCCCCACCGGCTTCAATAAGGGCCGTGATGGCCTCGACTTTGTCCGCACCCATCCATTCCTGCACAGCCTCGGGCGTGGTGCTCACACCGGTTTCTTCAACACAGCGGGCAAGGGCTACGTACACGTCGCCATGTTCGTCGATGGTGGTTCCGGCCATATCGCAGGCAACAAGCTTGATCATGGGGTGGCTCCTTGAGTGGATTGAGGATCGGTGTGGATGCGGACCAGGGCGGCCCTGCGTTCCACGGTGTTGTCGATGGTGAAGTTGGTGAGTGCCGGCAGGTAGCGGTCCTCGGAGTATTCGAGGGGCTGCCCATCGGCGGAACGGGTGATGCGGCGTTCGCGCAGCAGCGGAATGCCTTCGGGTTGTTCCAGGAGTTCGGCGTCCTCGTCACTGGCCGCAACGGCGTCGATGGTGTGCCGGGCGCTGTGCAGATCCACGCCTTGTTCCTTGAGGAACGCGAAGATGGACCCGGAGTCGGTGTCGAAGTCGAACAGTTTGCGGCCCACGTCAAGGGTGAAGGTTGTCCGCTCGATCATGGCCGGAGCCTCATCCAGGTAGCGGACACGCAGGACCTCCACCACGGTGGTTCCTGGCATGAGGCCAAGAGCCTCCGCCGCTTCGGGACTGGCTTCGCGCCGTGCCACTTCGAGGGTTCGCTGGCCGGGCTTCTTGCCGATCCCGCTGGCCCATTCCGTGAACGAGTTGAACGTGGAGAACGACTGCGAGGGCACCGAAGATCGCACCATGGGAGGACGGCCACGGCCGCCCGTCACGGCACCTTCCGAGCGTAGGAAGGCGAGCGCCTGGCGGATGGGACCGCGCGATGTTCCGAACTCCCGGCACAGTTCAGCCTCGCTGGGCAACTGGTAGCCCGGAGGCCACTCGCCGTCAGTGATGCGGCGCATGAGTTCTTCGCTCAGCCTGACGTGGAGGGGTGCGTTCTGCTGTGTGCTCACCAGTTGATAATACAAGTTGATTCACCTGACATCGTTGCTTTTGAAAGCTTCAAGGTGAACTGATGGTGAACTCAAATGAACAAACGTTAAATTCTGATTAACTTGTATATACAAGTCGCTTTTGAGCTTGCTTCTCCACTTCCCAGCCGCCAATGTCAATGGTGTGAACAACCCGAGCACCTCCCCCGAAGCCACCATCAGCAGGCCCGGCCAGCCCACCGACGTCGTTATTGTCGGCGCCGGAATCGTGGGCCTGGCCCACGCGGCCCACGCTGTTGCCAACGGCCTGACCGTCACCATCATCGAGCGCGACCACCACGCCGCAGGCGCTTCAGTGCGCAACTTCGGCCACTGCTGCATCACTGCCCAGTCCGGCGAACTCTACGAACTCGCGCAGACCTCCCGTAAGTACTGGCTCGAGTTCGCCGAACAGGCTGGCTTCTGGGCGTCCGAGTCCGGCGCTGTGGTCCTTGCCCGCACCGAAGCAGAAATGAACGTCCTTCGCGAGCTCTCCGCAGTCCGTGAACCCGGGCAGGTTGAGCTGCTGTCCCCCGCAGGGACCCGGGGCCGCTTGGGTGCCGCTGTCTCCGCTGCAGACGAAGCGCACGACGACGGCACTCACCACGGCGCATGGCCCGGCCTGGTGGGCGGCGCCTTCCTCCGGGACGATCTCCGGGTGGATCCCCGCACCACAGTGGCAAAGTTAGCCGAGTGGCTCAGCCAGCAACCCGGCGTCGAACTTCACTGGAACACGGCGGCGTTGGGCTTCGACGGGAACGCTGATGGCGTGACCGTCCAGACCTCGCGTGGCAAGCTTCAGGCCAAGCAGGTCTTCGTGTGCGTCGGGCACGACGTGGACTACCTCTTTCCGGATCTCGCCGCGGAACACAGGATCCAACGGTGTGCCCTGCAAATGTCCTTGGCTGCCAAACCGTCAGGTGTGGAATTCTCGCCAGCGGTCCTCACCGCCACATCAATGCTGCGCTACCCCGCTTTCACGGACATGCCCGCCGCCGCGGCTCTCCACTCCGAGGTATTGGAGAAACAGCCGGAACTCTTGGACATCGGCGCCAACGTCATGTTCACCCAACGCCCCGACGGCACCGTCATCCTGGGCGACTCGCATCACTACCACCACACGGCCGATCCGTTCCTGGACGAAGCCGTCACAGCCACCCTCAACACTGAGATCACCGGCAGGATCGGCGAACCGCTGGAGATCATCCAGCGCTGGCAAGGCATCTACGCTTCCTCCGATGTGGCGCCGATCCTGGTCCGGGAGATCCAACCCGGGGTCACCGTGGTGTCTGTAACCTCCGGCGTCGGCATGACCCTGTCCTTCGGCCTGGCACACCGCAACGTGTCGCGTTTGTACTGATTTTCCCCCGTTCTTCCCTCCCCTTCGCATAAGGATCCCCATGAAAACCTCGCTCCTCACCGGTTCCGCGCTTGCCCTCGCCACCGTTCTGGCGCTCACTGCCTGTGGCGGCTCGGCGCAGTCCTCCCCCGAAGCCACGAGTGCTACCTGCCCCAATGGCGAGATTAAGTTCGGCATCGAGCCCTACGAGGACCCGGCCAAATTGCAGCCGGCCTACGACGTCCTGGCCGCAGCGCTGTCCAAGAAGCTCGAATGCCCGGTCAGCGTCCAGGTGGTGGAGGACTACGCCGCGGAGGTCCTGGCCATGCGCAACGGCAAGCTGGACCTGGGCCAGTTCGGTCCTTTGGGCTACGTCTTCGCCGACGCCAAGGCGGGTGCCGAACCACTGGTATCTTTTGGCACGGCGGAGAAGGAACTCAGCAGTTACACGGCGGGGATTTGGGTTCCCAAGGACAGCCCCATCCAGGCTATTGGGGATCTGAAGGGTAAGTCTCTCGCCCTGGGCAGCGTCGGATCCACCTCAGGCGACGTGTTGCCCCGCTTCGGCCTCCGTGAAGCCGGGATCGCCGACGCCGACATCAAGATGGACTACACCGGTGGCCACCCCGAGGCTCTGCTCGCCCTGACTAACGGCAAGGTGGACGCGGCCCAGATCAACTCGCAGACGCTCGCCACAGCGATTGCCGCCGGCACCTTCACCCCGGAGAACTTCCGGCAGGTGTGGACGTCCAACCCCATCCCCAACGATCCCATTACCGTCCGGGGCGACGCCGACCCCGCGTTCAAGGCCGCCGTGAAGGACGCCTTCCTCAGCCTCGATCCCGCTGACGTGGCCAAGGTTGGCGAGTTCCTGGACGTCACCCCTCCCGGCCCGCTGCTTGAGGTCACCAAGGACAACTACACCCCGCTGTTCGAACTCGCCGAGACCATGGGCCTCACCGAGAAGGACCTGTAATGCCGCTCTCTGTCCAGGGCTTGCGGAAGTCCTTCAACGGACGGACGGTTCTGGCAGGCGTGAACTTCTCCGTTGCAGCCGGTGAGCTGGTGGCCTTCCTCGGCGCCAACGGCTCGGGCAAGTCCACCACCCTGCGCTGCGTCATGGGCATCACCGCCCCGGATTCAGGCAGCATCAGCATCGACGGAACCGCACTGGAAACCCTCCAAGGGCGTGAGCTGCAGCAAGCCCGCCAGCGCATGGCCATGATCTTCCAGAAAATCCACCTCGTACCCCGGCGCACCGCCTTGGATAACGTGTGTGCTGGCGCGCTGTCCCGCATCCCCACGGTTCGCTCGCTCAGTCCTCTGCTGTTCCCCGCTGACGTTCAACAGGAGGCCCTCGACTGCCTGGACCGCGTGGGACTGGCCGACCGTGCCCTCGATCGCGTTGGCAGGCTCTCCGGCGGACAGCAGCAGCGCGTGGCCGTAGCCCGGGCGCTGTGCCAGCGGGCCGACGTCGTACTTGCCGACGAGCCCGTGTCCGCGCTTGACCCGCACGCCGCCGAGCAAGTCATGGCGCTGCTGCGCGAACTCGCTCACTCGGAGGGCCTGGCCGTGGCTGCGGTGCTGCACCAGCCCGATCTTGCTCTGCGGTATGCGGACAGGTCCATCGGGCTGCTGCAAGGATCCATGACCTTCGACCTTCCCTCCACAGAGATCACGGCCGATCACCTTGACACGTTGTACGCCCCGGACCGGGACGTTTCAGACAGGAAATCCGCAGCATGACACCCCAAACCCTCACCCCGGCCGTCGCCCGCCGCAGCCCTTCGGCGCAAACCCGGGTGGCACTGGTCCGCCCGAAGAAGCCCCTGCGGTGGATCACGACGGCGGCAGTGGCGGCCGCCGTCGTCGGACTTCACGCGGTGGCCATCGAAGGGACGGACTTCAAACCGGCTCTGCTGGTGGACGGGTGGAAGGGCATGGCCGCGTTTATTGGCGACGCGTTCCCGCCGGACCTCAGTTGGGAAAAAACCATCCGGCCCGGGTTGGAAGCCACCCTGGTGACCCTGTGGATCGGCCTGCTGGGGACCACGCTGTCCGTGCCGTTCGCCCTGCTGCTCGCGGCGCTGGCAGCGGAAAACACCAGCCCGCACCGCCTCGTTTACCAAGCTGCGCGTTCTGTCTTGTCGTTTTTCCGTGCCGTGCCGGACATCGTGTTCGCGCTGATCTTCGTCACCGCTGTGGGGCTTGGTCCGTTCGCGGGTGTGCTCGCGCTGATCTGCCACAACACCGGTGTCATGGGGAAGCTGTGGGCCGAGTCCATGGAAGAGATCGATTCCGGGCCCCAGGAAGCCCTCAGGACCGCCGGCGCCAACCGGATCCAGCAGGTGACCAACGCAACGCTGCCCATGGTGGTCCCGCAGTTCGTGGGCCTGCTGCTGTACCGCTTCGACGTCAACGTGCGGTCCTCGCTGGTCCTTGGCCTGGTGGGCGCTGGAGGCATCGGGCTGCTGATCAACCAGTCCATCAAGTCGTTCCAGTTCGATTCCATGCTCACGCACATCCTGATCGTGCTGGTGCTGATCATTGTGGTGGACCAGTTCTCCGCATGGATTCGCAGGCGGCTCGCTGCGTAACACCCCCGCTTACCCACCTAAGCTGACCCAAGTAAGTAGCAGATCAGGTCGTTCTGAGCGGGCGGTTTCTAGCGGTTATCGCAACAGGAAGGTTCTGATCATCTCATTGGGGGTGCAGAAGTCGAATCGTTGGCGGGGTCTGTCGTTGAGT